>CAZNLO010000031.1:0-26495 GCA_964573935.1 uncultured Parvibaculum sp.
CTCCCTGACCAAGCTCTACACAACAGCCCTTATCCTGCAACTGGTTGAGGAAGGGCTGGTTACGCTGGACGCACCGGTTCAGGACTATCTTCCCGGCTGGCGGGTTGCTGATGCACATGTCTCAAAGAACGTGACATTGCGGCACCTGCTTACCCATACAAGCGGTATTGACGGAGATTTTTTCAAGGATGCGGGTCGTGGCGAGGATCGGATTGAAAAATTCGTTTCACTGCTGGCGGATCTTCCCTCCCTCTACCCCCTCTCCCACATGTTCGCGTATTGCAATGTCGGCTTTGTCATCGCGGGCCGGATCATTGAAACCGTCACCGGCCTTACCTGGGACAAAGCCATGCGCCAGCGGATTGCAAAACCGATTGGCACGCCTTCGCTTTCCACACTCCCAGAGCAGGCCCTGCGGTTTCGCACCGCTATCGGACATCTGGGAAATTCCCAGACGGGCCTCATGGTTACGCCACTTGCCTATCTCGCGCAGTCAAACGGGCCCGCCGGATCGACCCCGATGGGAAGTGCAGCGGATGTCATCACCTTTGCCCGCACGCTCATGGCAGACGGGACAGCGCCCAATGGCCACCGGCTTCTGTCACCTGCAAGCACAGCGCTTTATCGCCAACCCCACGTTACCTGCCCGCCCGGCGGGCCGATGAGTGCCATCGGCCTCAGCGCCTTCCTGTGGAACTGGGGCGGTGGGGACCGAGAGGGCATGAACGTGTTTGGCCATGATGGTTCCACCATCGGTCAGGCCGCATTTTTGCGTATTCATCCCGCCAGCAGCACCATTGTTGTGCTGCTCACCAATGGCGGGGACGGCAAAGGCCTGTCTCATGCCCTGATGACCCGGATTTTTACCGCCGCTGCGGGCATCGCGCCGCCTTTAGCCCCCACCCCTCTTTCAGCCCCCATCGCAGACGATCCACTCAGCGCTTATGTCGGAACCTATGCCCGGACGAGCGACACGGCGGTGGTGCGCGCCCAGGGCGATGTGCTCTATTGCCTCATTCAACCCAGCGCCAACTACGACGTTTTAGCGTCTTCCGCCGAAACACAGTTACTGCCGGTGGCTCCGGGGCGCTTCATCGGCTTTGCGCCTGGCATGTCACAACCCGTTAATTTCAACTTCCTGGAGTGCAATGCCGAAGGCCGAACCCAGTATCTCTATACGGGCGCGCGGGTTTTTCCCCGCCAGGATGTGTGACCCATGACCCCATCTGACCTAATCCAGCGTCTCGTCTCAATTGTCGGCGACAAAGCCGTCATTACAAAAGCTGCCGATATGGCTCCTTATCTGGCGGAACCCCGAGGGCTTTTTGAGGGGAACGCTGCTGCCATTGTACAACCGGCCTCCACCCGGGAGGTTTCCGCGATCATGGCGCTGGCCCACGAAACGGGACTACATGTGGTCCCCCAGGGCGGGAACACCGGCCTCGTCGGCGGCCAGACGCCTGGCCCAGATGGTCGCGCGATTGTGCTCAATCTCTCCCGCATGACCCGCATCCGCGAGGTTGATGCGCTCAACAACACGCTTAGTGTCGATGCCGGGGTCACGCTCGCTACGGCGCAAAATGCTGCTGCCGACAAGGATCGGCTTTTTCCTCTCAGCCTCGCCTCTGAAGGAAGCTGCCAGATCGGTGGCAACCTATCGACCAATGCAGGCGGCACGGCGGTGCTTCGCTATGGAAATGCTCGTGACCTTGTGTTGGGGCTCGAAGTGGTGCTGGCCGACGGGCGTATCTGGGATGGGATGCGGGCCTTGCGAAAAGACAATACCGGCTACGACCTTAAGCAGATATTTCTGGGCTCGGAGGGAACGCTTGGGATCATCACCGGCGCGGTTTTGAAACTGTTTCCCGCACCCCGGGCGCGTGCCACGGCCTTTGTGGCGGTACCCGGTCCTGGGGAGGCCGTCTCGTTACTTCGCAACATCGACACCGCCTGCGGGGGCATGGTGACGAGCTTTGAGCTGATCCCGCGCATCGGCCTTGAATTTGTCACCACTCATGTGCCCGGCTGCCGCGATCCGCTTGAACTGCCCTCACCGTGGTACGTACTCATAGAACTGTCCTCCAGTGCACAGGGCAACGCCCTGCCTGCGCTGCTTCAGGCATCCCTTGAAATGGCAATGGATGAAAACCTAGTCAGCGATGCGGCAATCGCCCAGTCTGACGCACAGGCGGCAGAATTCTGGCGATTGCGCGAGGCCTTATCCGATGCCCAGCGCCATGAAGGCGCCAGTATCAAGCATGATGTGTCCGTGCCAATCTCGAAAATTGCATTGTTTATCGAGCGCGCCTCCCAGGCTGTGCAAGCGGAGATGGACGACATTCGCCCCGTCCCCTTCGGTCATATCGGTGATGGCAATATTCACTTCAATTTAAGCCAGCCCGTGACGATGGATGCGGTCGCTTTTGTGGAACGCTGGGCGCATTTTAACGAGATCGTGCATACTATTGTGGGGGAGTTGGGTGGATCCATCAGCGCCGAACATGGCATTGGCCAGTTGAAGCGGGACGAGATGGCGGCGCTCAAATCGGATGTGGAACTGGACCTGATGCGGTCGCTTAAACGCTCGCTCGACCCCAAAGGCATTTTGAACCCGGGGAAAATAGTGGCCGTATAGAGCGGGTCGGGAAAGATAAGACCACACCAGCCGCTATGCCCGTTCCCCCAACAGCACGGCTCTGCCACTGTTCGCGTCACCGCCTGCATCACCGCCTGCATCACCGCCTGCATCAACGGCCAGAAAATCTCCGATCGGGAGGTTTTGTGCCGGTACGATCAGGATTTTATCAACGCGAGGGCCATCAATATCTGCAATCTCAAAGCGATACCCGTTCCAGGCAAAATAGTCGCCCTCTGTCGGCAACCGTTCAAACCAGTGGAGCATCACCCCTGCCAGAGTGTTAACATCACCGGTCTGATCGCCCGGCAGGCTTGAGAGCATCAACAGACGCTTCACTTCATCCACCGACACAACCCCATCGACAAGGTAAGAGCCATCCGTGCGCTGAACGATAGAGGCATTGTTCTCCATCGCGTTGTCCGATGTATCACCCACCATGGCAAAGAATATTTCGGCCATTGAAATGGTCCCGACCGTATCGCCATATTCATCGACAATGAAGGCCAGAAATTTGTTCTCGGCCTGGAGGAGGCTCAGGGCTTTCAAGACAGTTGAGGAGCGCGGAATGTAGAGGGGCGCCGTCATTTTCTCAAAAAGGGCCTCGTTGCTCGCCTTCTCAATGTTGGAAAAAAGGTCCTCCATGCGCACCACTCCGACGGTCGCCCCGTCGATCCCCGCGCGCACCGGGTAGCGCTGAGCGTCGCCCGTGCGAATTGTGCGCATGTTCTCCTCAAAGCTTACCTGAGTATCAAGCCAGACAATCTGGGTACGCGGTCGCATGACTTCGCCAAGCCGGGTGTCGCCCAGACGCAGGACGCGGTTCACGATGTCGCGTTCAACGCTTTCCACCGCCCCGGTGGCCACGCCCTCTTCCACCAGATGGCGGATTTCTTCTTCCGTGACCTGTTGCACATTCTGCCCTGTTGCCCCGTAAGCCTTCAACACCGCTTGGGTGGAATGGGACACGAGCGAAACGGCGGGCGACAGGGCGCGCGTCAACGCCACCATGGGACGTGCGATTTTGGTCGCAATCCCCTCAGGGTTTGCCAGCGCAATCCGCTTTGGCACCAGTTCACCAATAATGAGTGAGAAGTAGGTGATAACGACGACGACGAGACCAAACGCGACAGGCTCCGCATATTCCGCAACCGGTTCCCACTGACCAATGACAATGGCTAACGGCTTTGCCAAGGTGGTGCCGCCAAAGGCACCGGCAAACACACCGATCAAGGTAATCCCGATCTGAACTGCAGACAGGAAGCGCCCGGGCTCCTCGTTAAGTTCAATCGCTGTCTCAATACCGCCGGAGCTGGTCAGCCCGCGATCCTGGCGCCGTGTCAGGAGCGCGCGTAACCGCTGTCGCCTTGAGGACACGATTGCCATCTCGGACAGGGAAAAAAATCCGTTCAAAAAGACCAGAACAGTCAGAATAACAATGTCGAATGCCATGACGTCTCCAGATGCCGAACGGTAGTATAACGTACTGAGGGTTCAACGGAAATCATTCCGGGCCGTCTTTATCTCACCATAAACCCATATTTTAACAGGTCTATAGACGCTCACAGGAGCGGCAATTGAGGGTTGCCCTGCTCAACGGGCCGGGAAACGTCGGCATCATCTTCGCAGACATTATTCACACGCGTACTTATGGGCACCGTTTCCATAAGGCTGTCTGGTGCAGGTTTCAGCAGGCTTCGCGCCTTTCTTGTGGAGGTGCCGGTATCCAGCCAGGTGTCCCAATCTTCGGGATCAAGGATGACCGGCATACGATGATGGATCGCACTCAATGTGGCATTCGCCTGCGTTGTTATAATGGCGCAGCTATCGAGTTCAGATCCATCCGCCGTCAGCAGGTCTTCCCAGATACCTGCCATGGCGAAAACTTTATGATCCCGGCGGCGCACCACAAAAGGTTGCTTGGCCTGACCTCTCCTTGTTTGCCATTCGTAAAAACCATCTGCCGGAATAAGGCAGCGGCGATGCCGGAACGCCCCTCGAAAAGAAGGCTTATCATTTATCGTCTCTGCGCGGGCATTGATGAGCACTGATTTAGGCATCTCCTTTGCCCAGGAAGGCACCAGCCCCCAGCGGACCAGGTGAAAATTTCTCCCACCCTGCCACTGACGTATGATCGGTATGGGCTGGGTGGGAGCAATGTTATAGCGCGGCGGAAAATTGGGGTGCGCGTCATATGCAAACAGCGAGCGCAGCGCGTCCGGCGTCGGTTCTAATTTATAGCGTCCGCACATCTGCCGCTCCCATTCTGCTCAACCCGCCCGGTTTTGCCATCTGCCTATGTTAGTCGGCCCTATGTCAAATTCCCACATGAAGCAACATGTACAGGCTACCCTCCGCTCCGAGGGAAGTATGAGCAATTTGGCATCCCCGTGAGGGATGAGATAGGGTGCGCCGACCTTTAACTCGTGAAGCTTCCTCCGCATGACATCAGAACCCCTTGTCCAGCTTCGATCTGTTTCTGTCCGGCTTGGCGGGCGGCGTGTTCTCGCCCATGTTGATCTCGATATTCAGCCCGCTGAGATTGTCACGGTGATCGGCCCGAACGGGGCGGGGAAAACAACATTGGCACGCGCCCTGCTCGGTATTCTGACGCCGGAGACAGGACGCATCGTCGCCCGCGAGGGTCTTCGCATCGGCTATGTACCACAGCGCATGGCTGTAGAGCCCACCCTGCCGCTTACGGTACGTCGCCTGCTGACTCTGACCCGTCGCCATGGCGAAGACGAAATGCTTCGATGTCTGGACGATGTTGGGGCGGTCCATCTCATTGAACGCCAGGCGGGGGAGTTGTCGGGAGGCGAGTACCAGCGTGTGCTTCTTGCCCGTGCGCTTCTGGGGTCGCCGGACCTGATGATCCTTGATGAACCAACGCAGGGCATCGATTTTGCCGGTCAAAGCGCGCTCTACGACCTTCTCGCCCGTATCCGCAAAGAACGCGGCTGTGCCATTTTGCTCATTTCACATGACCTGCATGTGGTCATGGCCGCATCGGACCGGGTGATATGCATCAATGGTCATGTGTGCTGTCAGGGAACACCTGAAACCGTGACAAACGACCCGGCTTATGTGGCTCTCTTTGGACCGGGGCACGGAGAGGCCCTGGCGGTCTTCAAACACCATCACGACCATGTTCACAATGTCTCCGGGGAGGTGGTCGAAAGCTCCGATGCGCCCGCGCCAGGAGAAGGCCATGTTTGAGGAATTCTTCCTGCGCGCCCTGCTGGGCGGCATCGGGGTCGCACTTATTGCCGGTCCGCTGGGCTGTTTTGTGGTGTGGCGGCGGATGGCCTACTTTGGTGATGCGCTTGCACACTCTGCGCTTCTGGGGGTTGCACTGGGGCTCATGCTCTCACTACATCCGACCCTTGGCGTGCTGGCGGCCGGATCGGTGCTGGCTGTTGCCTTTACCCTGCTGCAAAGGCAACAGCGGTTCGCAGCCGATACCATACTCGGCCTGCTGGCCCATTCGTCCCTCGCTCTTGGCCTGGTTGCGCTCGGGCTGATGGAGGACCTCCGTGTTGATTTGCTGGGCTACCTGTTTGGCGATGTGCTGGCGCTGTCGTGGCGCGACGTGACCATCATTTACGGAGGGGCGGCTCTGGTGCTGGGGGGGCTTATGGTCATCTGGCGCCGCCTTTTGGCAGTGACGGTGGCACCAGAGCTGGCGCAGGCCGACGGCATAAACCCTCTCCTCATACGGCTTTGCTTCAGCCTGCTGCTCGCAATCGTTGTGGCAATGGCCATGCAGGTAGTGGGTGTATTACTCATTACGGCGCTTCTTATCATCCCGGCGGCAGCGGCCCGCCGGTTCGCCTCAACGCCTGAACAAATGGCCCTGCTTGCAGCAGGAGCTGGGGCGATAAGCGTGGCACTCGGCCTTTGGGGCTCCTTCGCCTTCGACAGCGCCTCAGGCCCCTCGATCGTGGTGGCCGCCCTGGGCCTCTTTCTGCTCGCAAACCTGGGCGGGCTGATCCTGGGAAAAATACAAAATTAACTATATTTCGTCATCGCACCTGCTTTGCCACCGTCCTTGTCACTAAACATCAAGGTCTGTTCGCATAGGCTGCCTTGTACGAACGGTGCAACCGCACGTGCTGGATGTGACAAGCTTTAAGTCGAGGGAACAGTGTCAACGGACGTTCAGACACTTCAGGAAGATATTGAACGCCCGGAGGGAGGCATTGGCTTTCCCCGGACGCTGCGGCTGCTTGTGCGTGGCAAAAATATCCATGACGACACGCTGCTTGCCACTGACTATCTGAACCATTTCAACGAAATTATTATGTTGCTCGGGCTCGTTGCCGACATGCCCGAATGCCTTGAAGATGCACTTCAATGGGCTCCCAAACCCTACGAGAAGCATTTTTCCGATTCAGGGTTCCAGGATAAGGCGCTGGCCATCCTCGCTTATGAAAATGCGCCGCGACGGTACCGCGAACCGTTCGATCATCTTGTCACCCAAATGGACACAACGGTTCTGAGTGCGCTGACCCGTATCCAACAGGCCACCAGTGACGGTGATACAGAGCGCCTGCAAAACATGCTCCCGGGCATTACCCACAAACTCCAGCGGCTGGTTGATGTTGCGAGCGCTGTCATTCACGGTCGGGCCATGACCTCCGAGCAGGATGAAATTGATGCTCTTCTTGCCGAGGTTGACGACGGCGAGGCGGATACTTCAGGCACAGACACCGTCACTGATGCGCACCAAGCCGGTGCCTGACGCAGGGGCCGGCGACACTCAGGCGACAAGCCAGAGTGACATAGACGCCCTGTTCGACTGAGTGCTACCGCCAGGGCTCTTTCAGCGCGGTGAGTCGGGGTATACCAACATCCACCTTGCTCTCTTGCTATAGTGTGCCCTCTGAAAATTGAAAAGCCCTGCGAAAAGAGCTGGGATAAAGAACCATTGGAGGGACTTGCATGAGCTACACACCTTTCGACCTCAGCGGCAAAGTAGCGCTTGTTACCGGCGGCAATGGCGGCATCGGCCTTGGCATGGCCGAGGCGATGGCGGCGAGCGGGGCCGACATTGCGATCTGGGGTACCAATGAAGACAAGAATGCAAAGGCTGCTGAAAGTCTGAAAGCTCACGGGCGCCGTGTGTATGTTCGCCAGGTTGATGTGTCCGTCGAACAGGAAGTCATTGACGGTATCGACGCTACAGTGGCTGAACTGGGACGCATCGACAATGTGGTCGCCAATGCAGGCATTGGTTTGGGGTCTCCATCGTTTGTCGATATGAAAACCGAGACCTATCGAAAAATTCTGAGTGTCAATCTGGATGGGGTCTTCTGGACACTTCGCGAAGCATCGCGCCATATGGTCGAACGCGCAAAAAAAGGCGATGCAGGGGGGTCACTCGTTGGAGTTGCAAGCCTTGCCGCCATTGAAGGGGCCGCTCGTAACCAGGCATACGCGGCCACCAAAGGGGCCGTCATTTCCATGATAAAAGCCTGCGCCGTCGAGTATGGCCGCTACAATATCCGCGCCAATGCCATCCTGCCGGGCTGGATCGCCACCGAGATGACATCGCAAGCTCAGGCCGCCCCCGCCTTCAGGGAAAAAGTCATTCCCCGGGTGCCGATCCGCCGCTGGGGGGTCCCTGAAGATTTTGGTGGCATGGCCGTCTACCTGGCCAGCGATGCCTCTGCCTACACAAACGGGACGACGATGATTATTGATGGCGGATATTCAATTTTTTAGGCCCAGCCTCTCGTTTTGCGCCGGATGGCTCGACTGGCAGGTCAGAAGGTCCTTTCGGCGCGGTTTGTGCAATGCACGAGCCATGATGTTGGATTACGTACGAAATAGGCAGCAAAACGTTGTCGATCTGTCCACATTCGGGACGCGCACGCTTGCCCGTCCCCTTGTGGGGATCGCGCTGGTGTTTCTGGTTCTTTTTTCTCTGTCCCCGGCCGCGCTGGGAGCGGGCCAGAGCCCCTCAAGGATCGGAGACCTGGTCCGGCTTTCAGAGATTTTGGGCGCGGTTCATCACCTTCGCCAGGTCTGCAATGCCAATGAAGGGCAGTTGTGGCGTATTAAAATGCAGGAAATCCTGAAACAGGAAAAACCGGATGCCAATCTGAAGGAAGTGATGGTCGCCCACTTCAACCAGACATACCATCAGCACAGGCGCGCCTATCCCCGGTGTACTGGTCAGGCCCGAACTGACATCATACAGCTCCTTGATGAAGGAGCGGCCCTCACTGACCAACTGGCGGCCGGAACCGGCAGATAACCGTTTTTCCCTCCCAAAAATATACCTGCCAAAAAAAGTGCCCCTCCCACAGACCGCTTGTTAACCGTTGTGAAAACTGAGGGGCGACAAGGCGTGTGAATGTGTTAAAAGGGGCGTGGTCAGCGTCCCAAAGTGAGACGTTGCCAGGTGTTATCGTACAGCGACGGTCAAGGTCGCTGGCTTTAGGAAAGGGCCTGCTTGTATGGCCGACCGTGGCGACTCAGTACCAGATAGCCTTGTTGAGGACGAAGAAGAGTTTGACTTCCCCCTTCCCAATAGTGATGAACAGCGCCGGATCGCCTTGCAGATCTTTCTTGATGCGTGGGACGATGCCCTGGCGGAAGGCGTAGACCCTGATGTGCTGGCGAGCACCGCTATTTTTGCAGCACTGAGCGATATGGTTGAGACCTACGGCGAAGAGGCTGTTGCCGAGATGGCAGACGGCCTGAAGGACCGGGTTCGTCAAGGTGAGTTCACGCTGAACCAGACCCGCCACTAGAGCCTGCCCCCTCACCCCCGGCAGGAAAATGCTCCTGGATCAGGCTGCATCTCCAACTATATCCCTCCTGGGCCAATTGTCTTTTTTGAAGGGTCAGATCACCGCCTCAATCAGGTGGGGGCCTTTTTCCTTCATGCAGGCAGCAAACTGTTCTGCAAATTCTTCAGCGGTTTGCGCCCGCATGGCGTTTACGCCCATGCCGTTGGCAAGTTGCACCCAGTTCAGCTCTGGATTGTGCAGATCAAGCATAGAGAGGGCCTTGGGGCCAGGATTTTCCGCCCCGACCCGCATCAGTTCCACATTTAGAATTGCATAGGATCGATTGGCGAAAATCACTGTGGTCACGTCCAGCTTCTCACGTGCCTGGGTCCAGAGTGATTGCAGGGTATACATTGCTCCCCCATCACCGTGCAGGCAGACCACTTTACGGTCCGGGCAGGCAACGGCAGCCCCTGTGGCAACCGGCAACCCCTGGCCAATCGACCCGCCTGTCAAAGACAGATGGTCGTGGGGCGCAGCATTTACCGTGTAGATGGCCGGTCCAATGCTGCTGGTGGCGGCCTCATCGGAGATAATCGCGCCTTCCGGCAAAAAGTGACCGATGATCTGGCCAGCGGTGAAACTGTCCAGTTTTCCTGATGGCAGGTCTGGTTTTTCCAGTTTGGCGATATGAGCCGGTTCAGCAGGCGCCCCCACAGCACCGGCCAGCGCCTCAAGGGCTGTGACGCCGTTTTCGTGCGGGTGAGAAAGCACATTGATGTCGCATCCCTCCGGCGTCAGCCAGCTGGCCTTGCCCGGATATGCAAAGAAAGACACAGGGGCGTTGGAGCCAACCAGAACGAGCTGCTCGGTCCCCGCAAGATCTTCCTCAATCTGCTCTGAGAAATAGGGCATACGATCAACCATCACACGCCCGGCGCCACGTTGAATGCGCGCAGTAAAGGTGTCGCACATAAGCCGTGCGCCGGTTGCTGCCGCAATCCGTCCGGCAGCCCGAAGCCCCTGCTCTTTCAGCGCAGCCCCCCGGATGAGAATGATCGTCTTTTTCCCGTTTTTGAGGAGAGCTGCCGTGCGATCCACCGCCGCACTGCCGACATCAACCGGGCCACTGACGGGTAATGCAGGAGCCGGGCCTTCCGCGTCCGCCCACGCCGTGTCGGCCGGCAACACGAGGGTTGCAACCTGTCCGGGAGCCGACTGGGAGGCAGCTACCGCGCGTGCACCATCTGTTGCCACTTTCCTCACGGAGGGAGAGGAATGAAACCAGCCCGAAACCGGTGAGGCAAAGCCTTTAATGTCTGACGTCAGCGGGGCGTCGTACTGTGCATGATAGGTCGCGTGATCGCCCACAATATTGACGATGGGCGTATCGGCCCGCCGGGCATTGTGGAGATTGGCCAGACCGTTCGCCAGACCCGGCCCCAGATGCAACAAGGTCGCTGCCGGCTTCTCCGCCATGCGCCCATATCCATCTGCTGCACCGGTTACGACACCCTCAAAAAGGGCCAGGATGGCCCGCATTCCCTCCACCTTGTCGAGAGCGGCCACGAAGTGCATTTCCGATGTGCCCGGATTGGAGAAACAAACCTCAACACCTGATCCCACCAATGTGCGGACAAGACTTTCTGCACCGTTCATACGCTCTCTCCCTGACATGTTTTTGTGTCGGTTCGTTTTGTGTCCGACCTTTTCCTCATCCTTCATATTACACAGAACCCCCGATCAGGGTAGCTACCATGCAACCCAGTTTATAACGACGAGGCGGCTCAGAATACCGACCCCGAACAAGACAATGATCGCCGCAGAAACATAATTCAGCATCTTCAGTGCGCGATCGGTCATCTTGCCCCGAAAAAGGGAGACGAACCCCGTTAACGCCACCCACCAGATAGCCGATCCTGCAATGACCGAAATGACCAGCACGGAGGTCAACCTGTAGTCTTGCGAGCCAATAGCAAAATCTATAATGCCCCCAAAGATTGCAAGGAACCCCAACATCGTCGCCGGGTTGGTGATGGTCAGCAGAAATGTTACCGAGATCACAGGCAACAGATCGCCCAGGCTTCCCTCCGGCAGGGCAGCATCCAGACGGGGGCGATCAAACCAAGTGCGGATACCAAGCCCCAATAGAAACAGACCGCCGACAAGCTGTAGCCATAGGGAATAGTCGTCCACAAAACTGATGACGGCGGTCACACCGAACGCGGCGATGGCAGCAAACAGACCGTCACCCACCATTGCCCCGGAGCCCGCCGCAACGCCATTTGCCATACCGTATTTCAGCGTGCGGCGAATGCAGATGAGGTTCACCGGCCCTATGGGTGCTGCGACCGCAATACCAATAGCCATTCCACTCAATATAAGTATGAGAACGTCCATTACGCCCGCCCGCTGGCTGGTGCGGGAAATCTAGTCTGCCATTTAGAGAAGGACGACATCGTTTCCGGGCGTCTCCCTATAGAGCTTCATGACAAGGTCTGCCCGGCGCGAAAGAGCTGTTGACTGATTGATATAGCCTTTGTCGGTCAGCTCACCCTTGTCCACACTCGGAGGCTCTACCATCAAGAGGGCTCGCTTGATCCGGGTGCTGGAGCCAGGGTTGGCAACATTGTGCGCGCGCAATCCCTCGGCCAGCGTTTCCAGCACTTTTGGGTGGCGGACCAGTTCTTCTATCTCCATATCCCGCTCCCCGACGCAGGCACGACAGGCAGCAATGTTGGGAAAGCCCAGCACACCGACAAAAGCCCTGTCGATCCCCGCGACGAGAGCATCTGACAAAAGACCGTTTGAATTCTCAACCGCCTGCACCCGTAACCGCCCAGCACTCACCCATGTCCCGGTGGACAATTTGAAATCCTCCACCACACGCCCATCAAAGACCAGTCCCTCGGACGGGTCGTCCGGGTTGACGAATTTTGCAGCATCACCCAGCAGGTAAAAGCCCTCATCATCAAATGCGTCAGCGGTCTTCTGATCGTTCCTGTAGTATCCGGGCGTAATGCAGTCGCCCTTAACACGCACTTCCAGCTTGCTGCCGTTGGGTACCAGCTTGATGTCGACGCCCGGCAGGGGAAGTCCCAAAAGCCCCATCCGCTCTGTTGTCCAATGCACGTTCATGATGGTGGGTGCGGTTTCCGTCGCCCCGTACCCGGACGCCAGGACCATGCGTTCACCGATGGTTCGTATGGCGACCGCCTGAAGCCGATCGTAAAGGTCCTGCGCAAGGGCCGCACCGCCATAGCCCAGAAATTTCATCCGGGAGAAAAAATTCCGGGCAAGGGCTTCATCTTCTTCCAGCGCTGGAACGAGCAGGCCAAAGCCTGCGGGGACGTTGGAGTAGGTCGTCGGGGAAATCTCGCGAAGGTTTTGCAGGGTTTCCTCAAAACCGCCGGGGACAGGCCTGCCTCCATCAATGTAAAGCGTACCGCCTGATGTCAGGAGGTTGTTTAAAATCGCATTGCCCCCAAAGCAATGGTTCCATGGCAACCAGTTCAGCAGCGTTGGCGGGTCCTCGCCTTCCTCTTCAATGATAAGGTTTTTGGACATCACGGCGTTTACGCACATCATCCGGTGTGTTGTGATGACGGCCTTGGGCTGCCCGGTGGACCCGGAGGTAAAAAGGTATTTCGCGACCATATCCCAATTGAGCCGGTCGTAACTTTCATCCACCGCCGGCCCCGGACCTGTTGCCAGCATATCGGCATAAGGGACATTGCAGGGGCCTTCGCACGAAACCAGCGTGATGCCATCGAGATCAAGAGCCGCCAGCGCTTTTTCAAAAGGGCGCGTGTCCTGCACAAAAACCAATTTCGGTTGAATGAGATCGAAAACATACTTGAGTTTGTCGTGGTCCGTACTCATCAGGGAATAGGACGGAGAAACAGGAACAGCCGGTGCGCCACTGAGAATCGAGGCATAGGTCATAAGCGCGTGCTCGATGGAGTTTCCAGACAGGATCATGAGGGGAGCATCCGGCCCCAACCCCTTGTCCAGCATGGCTTGCGCAAGGGCATTCACACGGGCATTGGCCTGCGCATACGTCACGGTCTCCCAGTCCCCGAGCGCACCCCCCGCCTGCGGGGTTCCGCGTTTGCCAAGCCAGATACGGTCCGGGCGTTCAACCGCCCATTTGCGCAGCGGCTCGATCAGGTTGGACGCAGGATCGCCCATGGGGTGGGGGTTGCGCAACACGATGCTGCCATCGTCGCGCCTGTCAACCTCAACCCGGCGTTCCACATAGTTCACATGCCTAAAAGCTGGCAGACCCATTTTCTTTCCCCCCGTTTTGTCTCAAGCCGCTCAGGCGTTTACATCCACAACAATGCGGCCACGCACCTGTCCCGCCAGAATTTTCGGGGCGATGGTGGCGACATCTCCCAAGCCTACGCTCTCGGTCATGGCATCAAGCCTGTCCATATCGAGATCGGAGGCAAGGCGGCTCCATGCCTGCTGGCGTTTCTCAAGGGGGACGTTAACAGAATCAATGCCAATGAGCTGCACGCCGCGCAGAATGAACGGCGCAACGGAGGCTGGCAGGTCCATACCCTGCGCCAGACCACAGGCCGTCACCGCCCCTCCATACTTCGTCTGGGCGATGACATTGGCCAGCGTGTGACTGCCGACTGCGTCTACAGCACCCGCCCAGCGTTCCTTCCCCATTGGCCGGCCAGGGTTTGACAGTTCATCCCGGTCGATGACTTCTGCCGCCCCAAGGTTTTTCAGATAATCGGTCTCCGAGACCCGACCTGTCGAGGCAATCACTCTATATCCCAGCTTTGCCAGCAGCGCGATTGAGACAGAACCAACACCCCCCGCAGCACCGGTCACGATGATGTCTCCATCACCGGGTTTCACGCCCTGGCGCTCCAGCCCCAGAACGCAGAGCATGGCGGTATAGCCAGCCGTCCCGATGGCCATGGCGCGAGCAGGCGAAATGGCGTCCGGCAGGGCCACGAGCCAGTCGCCCTTCACCCGGGCGCGTTGCGCGTATCCCCCGAAGTGGCTTTCTCCCACACCCCAGCCGTTCAACACAACGGCGTCGCCGGGCTTCCAGTTGGCGTGCGCTGACTTTGTTACCGTCCCCACAAAATCGATACCGGGAATGAGCGGCCAGGTGCGCACCACAGGGGCAGCGCCGGTCATCGCAAGGCCGTCTTTGTAATTAATGGTGGAGTGCGAGACCGCAACCGTTACGTCCCCTGCCATCAGGTCATTCTCGGTGAGGTCGATAACGGCGGAGGTCTGGCCGTCATCGGTTTTGCTTAACTGGATTGCGCGGAATGTATCGCTCATGGACGTTTCCTATCTTCCCATCAAGCCTGCGCAACCAGCGTCCGAAGTGTTCCTGAGTATCAAATTTGCAGTTGGACTCGGCGCGACAGGCATTTGTTCAATTTTGTTGTGCACAACCCACCCCAAAACCCGGGCCCGGTCAAGCTGTCTGCCTGGAAAACAGGCGGCCCAGTGCGGAAACACACAGGCCCTACTGATCTGCTCGACACCTTCTTACTCAGGATTTGGGCAGAACCTCCATGAAGGAAATCGGTTCACCCTGGGGCGCACCGGTGATCTCGTCCTCCCACATGACCCTGCGGCCCCGGATAATCGTACCGATGGGCCACCCGGTAATGCTCATGCCATCAAAAGGTGTCCAGCCGCAGATAGAGGCAATCCAACTGTCCTCAATGGTGCGCTTTTTTTTCATATCGACAATGGTGAGATCGGCGTCATTTCCAACCGTGAGACGCCCTTTGCGCACCAGGCCGAACACCCGGTTCGGCCCGTGGGATGTCAGATCGACAAACCGCTCCAGGCTGAGGCGTCCTGCGTTCACATGATTGAGCATGACGGGAACCAGTGTCTGCACGCCAGGCATCCCTGCGGGGGACTTCGGGTAGGCCTGTGCTTTTTCTTCCAGAGTGTGCGGGGCGTGGTCAGACCCGATAATGTCCACAATGCCCGCGGCAACCCCACGCCACAGGCCATCGCGATGGGCGGCATCACGGATCGGCGGGTTCATCTGGGCGCGGGTGCCCAGCTCCTCATAACACTCAGGCGCTGCCAGGGTGAGATGTTGAGGGGTTGCCTCAACCGTTGCTATGTCCCTGTTGCGGGCCAGAATTTCCATCTCATCGGCCGTTGTGATGTGCAGCACGTGAATGCGCTTGCCCTCCTCGCGCGCAAGACGCAAAAGCCGTTCAGTACACAAGATCGCAGTCTGGGCATCACGCCATACCGGGTGCGTTGCCACATTTCCCGTTTCCGCCAACGGGCGACGTTCCCGCAACCGGAATTCATCTTCGGAATGGACCGCACAGCGCCGGTTGATGGCGCGCAAAATGGCGCGCACATGTTCGTCATCGGGCACCAGCAGATTACCGGTCGAGGACCCCATGAATATCTTGACGCCACAACAGCCGGGCTCGCGTTCAAGATCACCCAATATGTCTGCATTCTCAGTCGTTGCGCCTGCGTAAAATGCAAAGTCACACTGCATACGATGCCGGGCCAACGACACTTTGTGGGCGAGCGCGTCTGCATCCGAGGTCGGGGGGTTGGTGTTGGGCATTTCAAAGACACCCGTGACGCCCCCCAATACGGCGGCCCGTCCACCGGCTTCCAGGTTTTCCTTGTGCTCATTGCCCGGCTCGCGCAGGTGAACCTGGGTGTCGATCACTCCCGGCAGTACATGCAGGCCCGTGACATCAATCCGCTCGCCCGCATCGGAGGCCGACAGGTCTCCCAACGCTGCGATCCGCCCATCACGAACCCCCACATCTGTCTTGCCCGTGCCATCGTGGTTGACGACAGTGCCGCCAGCAAAAATAGTGTCAAAGGTCTGGGTCACTCGGATATCCCTGTTTGTTTCTGTTCATCCAGCAAAGCAATGGCTGCCTCCAGCACCCGATCAACATCGAGGTCTGTCATTGCGCTTGCCGGGCTGTTAAAATCATACGCCGGATCGCCAATAATCTCATCATAGGAACGACTTCCCCTGACAAAATTCGTCTTTTCGCCCCAAGGAGCGTAGAGATCGTCACGCGTTGGCCCAAAAAGGCCAAGTGTCGGCACGCCCGCTGCCGCCGCCAGGTGCATCAGACCGGAATCATTGCCGACAAACAAGGCCACGCGCTCAAACTGCGCATAGGTGGCCATCAGGTCTGCGCCGATCTGGTCTATCAGGCGCTCAGGCGGGATAGCCTGATAGAGGGCGCTCGCCTGCTCCTGCTCACCCGGCCCACCGGTCAGCAGCACTTTGGCCCCTTCAAGCCTGCCTCCGGGCCCTGTCAGCCTGGATACAAGCTCGGCAAACAACTCCACCGGCCAGATTTTCTTGGGCCAGTTGGCGGTCGGGCCTACAGCCAGAACGGGCGGGCCGTCGGGCAACAGCAATGCCGCCCCGGCGCGGACCGCATCATCCGGCCACAACCGGGGAGAAGGAGGCGGGGTCAGCCCCATGACACCGCCGATATGGCGAACCCGGGGCAAGGTGTGGTCGGCTTTGAGCACATAGCGTTTGCGGGCGCGCAGAATATAGGCGGTCGCTGACCCCCGCAGGTCCACAACCATGTCCCACTTTGTGCCCAGCGTGGCGCCGAGCAGCTTTCTCCAATGACCGGCCCATTTTTCCTTGCGCATGATGTGGACTTTATCCACTCCCGGCACGCCAGTGAAAAGGGGGGCGGCGACGGGTCCACACGCAACGGTTATCTGCGGGTCCACATATGTCTCAACCAAGTGCCCCAGAAGCCCGGTAGACAGGATGGCGTCACCGATCCGGTTTGATGTGATGAACAGGAGGCGCATGAGCTTTGGGTCCGTGGCAGGTTAAGTTCAGGTAGCGCGACGTAATAAGTGGTTATAGGGGGGTCCTTGCGCAGTGCCAAGCACAGTGCGGTTGCAGGGACCCGAAAGGCAGCCTAAACCTATGGCCCGGCATCCAACGCAGCGAACAGGTGGTCAAATGGTGCACGCGTGCCTCCTGCCCGACAGGGCGGTTCTTCAAATTGGCGGATCGGAAGTGCTAAACTTCCTGCAAAACCTGCTGAGCAACAACCTCGATCTGGTTTCTCCCGAGCGCGCGATCTACACCCTTCTGCTTACACCGCAAGGAAAATATCAGTTCGATTTCTTCGTGATGGAGAGAGAGGGAGCCTATCTTGTTGATTGTGACCGGGAAGCCGCTCCTCAACTGCTCGCGCGCCTGACCTTCTACAAGCTGCGCGCCGATGTCACGCTTCGCGATCTATCGGAAGACTGGGCGGTGGGTGTCGTATTTGACGATACGCTCTCCCCCGATATTTCCTCCACAGGCGGGGCAGCTTCGCCCTTTCACGGAGGGATCCAATTCAATGACCCCCGGCTTCCAGCGCTGGGCACGCGGTTTTTGGTACCCGTGGGCAACGCAGAGGCCGCGCTTTCACAAGCGCCCGCATCGCGTGTTCCTCCTCAGGAATATGACATTTACAGACTGTCCCTGGGCGTGCCGGGACCTCAGGACCTGATCCCGGAGAAAACCTTCCCGCTGGAAGCCAATCTCGATCTGCTGAACGCCATCGACTATCAAAAAGGGTGTTTTGTCGGGCAGGAGGTCACCTCCCGTACCCACAGGCAGGGCAAAGTGCGAAAGCGCATTCTTTGTGTCACCAGTGCAACGACGTTACCTGCCCTTGGGAGCCCGGTCATGGCCGGTGAGAGACAGGCTGGCACTCTTCTGTCTTCATCTGGCAAACAGGGGCTTGCCCTTTTGCGGCTGGACCGTATTGACCAGCCCCTGGAGGTGGAGGGTGCCGACATCCAGGTCCATTTTCCAGACTGGCTCGCACACACTCTTACAGAAGGTGAAAACACATGACTGTCCGCCGTTGCACCTGGCCGGGCGAGGACCCGTTCTATGTCGCCTATCATGATGAGGACTGGGGGGTGCCGGAATGGGATGACCGGGCGCTTTTCGAGAAGCTGCAACTGGACGGATTTCAGGCGGGACTCTCGTGGATTACCATTCTGCGCAAGCGCGAAAACTTCCGTAAGGCGTTTGATGGGTTCGCACCAGAAAAGATAGCCCGCTACACGCCAAAGAAGGTGGACAGGCTGTTGCAGGATGCAGGCATTGTGCGCCATCGCGGCAAGATAGAAGCGACCATCGGCAATGCCAAAGCCTATCTGGATATTCAGGAAGAAGCGGGCGGTTTCTCCGGCTTTCTGTGGGACTTTGTAGACGGTGCCCCGGTGCAGAACCGCTTTAAAACAATGGCAGACGTTCCCGCCCAGACCGACATGAGCGTCAAACTCTCAAAAGAACTGAAAAGCCGGGGGTTCAAATTCTGCGGCCCGACCATCGTCTATGCTTTTGCCCAGGCGGTCGGCATGGTCAACGACCACATGACAGGGTGCTTCCGGCACAAAGAGTGCGCGGCGCTGGCGAAATCGCGCTAGTTTACGGCACCAGCCAGGTTGTTCCCCAGTTTTCGTTCTCGAAAACACCTTGCGCGCGCCGGTTCCCGCTTACGGAAAGAAACAGCCAATCCATCTGGTGGTAGATAATTCGGATGGCGGCAAAGTTACCACGGCCTTCCGCCAGCCGCTCCATCGGCGGGATAATGCCTTCAACGTCTGCCGGCAGGCCGGAAGTGGGTACAGACATTGGGGCCCCCGGACGGCCGGATGCCAGATAGGCCCGGCGGCTTGGCGGGGAGGCCCGGTCCCACGCGTCGTCGGCAAAACCGTCGTCTGTGTGGATGCTGGCGCGACCGATAAGCTGAAGCTGAATTTCGCATACCGGGTCATAGAAGATCAAAGTAACGTCGGGGTTTTCTCGTATTTCTGATATTTTGGTCGATAATATGTGGGTGTGCAGGCGGACCTGACGCGCCTCCCAGACAATATCACGCAGGATAATAGTCCTCGCACCGGGTATTCCCTCAAGGCCGAGTGTTACCAGGACAGGCTTGCGAAAAGAGTGTGCCGGGTCATCACGCCCCTGCTCCAGCAACCTCCGGGCCATCTTGTGAACCGCGCCGAGATCGTTGTAATGAGACGGCATCATCGGGACTTGCGACATTTGGAAATAAACCGTGATTGCGACTAAGGCGTCAAAACTATAGCCAGCCAGCGTCGGCTGCACTATTTTTGTAAAAATGAAGTAATTCTAACGAGCCGTGGAAACCTGTGAGCCCAAAGAGCTTTCGACCAAGTTTCCGGAAAAAGCGGCGGACTATTTTAGGTGGGATACGTGGCAAAAGTCGTCATTAGTGGCACGGGGGTGTTTACACCTCCTTACTCAATCAGCAATGAAGAGCTTGTTCATTCTTTCAATGCCTACGTCGAAATATTCAATGCGGCAAACAAAGACGCCATCGAAAGCGGTGCGATGGAGGCGCTCCATTCGTCCAGCGCAGCATTCATCTACAAGGCATCGGGTATTGAAAACCGTTTCGTCATGAACAAAGAGGGTATTCTTGACCCTGAGATCATGTGCCCCCGGCTGCCGGAGCGCAGCAATGATGAACCATCTATCCTCGCCGAAATGTCTGTCGCGGCGGCCCAAGAAGCGCTCGCACAAGCAGATAAAAAACCACAGGATATAGACGCTGTTCTGGTGGCCTGTTCCAACCTGCAACGGCCCTACCCGGCTATCGCTGTGGAAGTTCAAGACCTGCTCGGTACACAAGGGTTTGGATTTGACATGAACGTTGCCTGTTCATCTGCAACGTTTGGCCTCAAGACCGCCCATGACATGGTCAAGAGTGGTGGTGCAGACTGTGTGCTTGTTGTTGACCCTGAAATCTGCACCGGCCATCTTAATTTTCGTGACCGTGACAGCCATTTTATTTTTGGTGACGTTTGCACCGCCATTATTATAGAGAGAGAAGAGACCTGCACCGCAGACGGTGCGTGGGAAGTGGTGAGCACGCGTCTCATCACCAAGTTCTCCAACAATATCCGAAACAATTTCGGTTTCCTGAACAGGGCGGCACCGGACGGGGCCTATGCCGTCGACAAACTCTTCATGCAGGAAGGTCGCAAAGTGTTCAAGGAGGTCGTGCCAATGGTGGCCGCGCTGATTTCCGGGCACCTGCTTGACGAGGGACTTGATACAGCCAATCTTCGCCGCATGTGGCTACATCAGGCGAACAAGAGCATGAATGACTTTATCGGGAAAAAAGTACTGGGCCGGGCACCGAGTGTTGAAGAGTCACCCAACATCCTGAAAGATTATGCCAATACAAGTTCGGCAGGTTCAATCGTTGCCTTTAGCAAGTATAATCAAGATCTGAACGAGGGCGACCTCGGCGTCATATGCAGCTTTGGCGCGGGCTATTCCGCAGGCAGTGTCATTGTGCGCAAGCAGGCCTGACCTGCGTGCCCACAAAATCTAATGCGCCATCAAGACCGGAACACTGACATGGGCCCGGACGTATTGCGTTGCCCCCCCGAACAGGAACTCCCGTAACCGACCGGAGGAGCCATACCCCCCCATCACCAGCAGGTCCGCACCTGCCGCCTCGGCTTCTCCCAGCAACACTTCGCCAATAGGGCGACCTTCTGCCTTGATTATGCGCGTTACTGGCGTTGCCCCATGAAGCGAAAGGTAGGTCTCCAGTACCTCATTCGGGGAACTGTCCTTATCGCTTTCGTTGACGCACAGTATTGTCACCTTCTGCGCGCGCGCGATGAAAGGCATGGCGGCTGTCACCGCAGAAGCGGCGCTAAGACTTCCGTCCCACCCGATAATGACAGACGTGCCGATTGAGGCTGTGTTGGATTTCGGTGCTATCAGAACTGGCCTGTCTGCACTGAGAAGGGCTGCCTCCAGTGCATCACCGCCGGCGATGCCGCTTCCGGTACCGACTCCAGAAAACAAAACAAGGTCCGAAAGGCGGCTCTCTTCTGCCACCACCAAGTCCTGACGGCCTGTGGCCTCCAGGAACCGCGCAGAAGGAAGCGGGCTGGTGTCAGCAACAATCGGCACCCCCGCTTTCGCGGCTTCTTCTTTGAGTGTTTTCCTCGCACGGGCACTGGCCTCGTTGGCACCTTCCCTGGCAGCCTGCAACAGGCTTTCAACGACCTGCCCCGACACACTATCTCCCAGATAGGGCAATGCTTCGCTTGGGTCTGGGCGCACAAACAGGACTTGCGCCTGTGCCCCAAATGTTTTGGCGACTGAAAGCGCTGCGTGAAGAACAAGAGTATCAGATCCTGTCCCCTGGACAGGTACGAGAATTTTCCGAATAGGCATGACCAACCTCCTTGCTCGCTATCTTATGGATAGAGCCTAGGCTCAAAGCCCAGAGCCGTCCCATGATGCAGATCAATCAGGAGTTTCATTTATGGTCAGGCCGCTATAATCACCGGCAGCCCGCTCAGAGCCGAAAAACAGGGTCGGGCATCCGGCCGCTATAGAAAAACGTGTCGCGTCTTCATCTTTTACGAACAGAGATGCGTGCATATCCGCGATCGTCAGAGCCGGGAGCATTTGCCGGACACGCCCGGCCATATCAAGCAAATCGGCATTTCGGCAGGGCAAAACAACACAGACTAGCCCCGCCTTTTTGGCCAGCCCCTCTGCGGCAAGGCAACAGGCCTGCCCGCGGCTCGTCATGTCATCAAGCACAACGAGTGTGTCACCGGCGCCATCAATGACTTTGCTCTTCTCTCCTCCGGTCAAAAGAACATCGGCATGAATGTCTGACGTGGCTGCTCGCACGGCTCTGGCCACCTCGCCCGGGGCACTCAAACGGCTGTTTGTGCGCAGGACCACAATGTCTTCGCGCACCGCCCCTTCCAGCAGGGAAAAAATCGGTCGCCCACGCCTGACTTCAAAAGACCAGTCCAACCCCGCAGCGTTGGCCATGTCAGCGAACGCTCGCTCCGCCTGAACTGCCTGACCACGCCATTGCTTCATCAAGCGCTCGCGCTCCAACGGACGCACTGTGCCGCTGAACGAGACTTCCGACGCGAAGGGAAGGCCTGCCAGATCAATCAAAGCCTGGTCTTCAACAAAACACCCCGCAAGTCGGGCACCGATAGGCCGCGCCACCTGAATGGCTGGATCAAGGGTAAACGGTTCGTGAAGCGCCCGGTCCGCTTCGATCAGCATCCTGCGCAACTTCGGTGATTTTTGAGGGGGAACGGGGATGACGTGCGCCGGAGATTTCATATCTCCCTCCCCACCCCTGCGTTCAACGCGCGTTGTGTCTCGGCAAATTCGACCAGACGCCTTTCCACCCGTGCAAAAACACTGGCAGGAGGAAAATCACCTTCCCCATCGCGCAGCCCCGCCGGTGTCCCGGTCATCAGCGTTACGGCCTCTTCAATTGTTTCGACGGCGAAAATGGAGAAAACACCCCGCTCGACGGCATCAACGACATCATTGCGCAGCATGAGATGCTTCACATTTGCATAGGGAATAAGAACAGCCTGCTCACCGGTCAGGCCGCGCCGCATACAAATATCAAAGAAGCCTTCGATCTTTTCGTTAACCCCTCCGATTGCCTGGATCTGACCTAACTGGTTGACCGACCCGGTGATGGCAAAGCTCTGGCGCAGCGGCATTTCGGCAAGTGCAGATATGAGGCTTACCAGTTCGGCGGCAGATGCACTGTCGCCATCAACACCGCCATAGGATTGCTCAAACACCAGCGTTGCTGAAACCGACAGGGGCGTCGCCGCCGCAAAGTGCGCGCCGAGAAAACCGGACAGGATCAGCACCCCTTTGGAATGGAGCGGACCGCCAAGTTCGACTTCACGTTCAATATCCACAAGGTTTCCATTCCCCATGCGCACTCGGGCTGTAATCCGCATTGGCCGGCCAAACCGTGCCTGCCCCAGGCTCACAACCGAAAGCCCGTTAATCTGCCCAACAACGCTCTCCTCCGTGTCGACCAGCACCACCTCTCGCGTAATCAGTTCCATGGCGCGCTCGCGCAACCTGTCGGAGCGGTGAATACGTCCTTCTATCGCGCGCTGGATATGCGTTACCTCGATAGCCGCACCGCCACCTTCGCGCGCATAAAGATCTGCCTCGCGTACCAGATCAGCAATCTGTTCGATTTCCAGAGACAGCTTCTCAGCGTCCTGCGCAATGCGCGCGCTCTGTTCAATCACCCGCCCTACGGCGGCTGGCGTCAGGTGATACAGGCCATCGTTGCGGCAGAGAGTCCCGAGCATTTCGGCGTAGAGCAGGTCGCTCTCGCCATCCCGGTCAATTTGATCGTCGAAGTCAGCGGCCACTTTGAACAGATCGGCAAACTCCGGGTCTGCTCCGGCGAGCGCGTAGTAAAGTTGCCGGTCGCCAAACAGGATCACCTTGACGTCCAGCGGTACGGGATCGGGCTCCAGAGACACAGTGCTTATGAGGCTCATATAATCACCGGGGGCTTCCACCGCGACACGGCCTGTTCGCAGCGCCCTTTTCAGACCGTCCCACGCGAGAGGTTCACGTAACAGACGCAGCGCATCAATGAGCAGGTATCCCCCGTTTGCCCGGTGCAAAGCCCCGCCTCTAATCAGACTGAAATCGGTAAGCAGCGCCCCCATCTGCGAAATATGCTCAACACGCCCGATCAGGTTTGTGAAGGTTGGGTGCTCCTCCGTCACGATCGGTGCGCCCCCGCCAATAAAATCGCTCTGTGTGTTTCCATTTGTCAGAGCACGCGGTGCACCGGGAGCGTTATTAACAATGACGTTCACCACGTAGCGGCGGAAGACATCAGTTAACACCTGACCTGAAGCAGCCGCCGCCTGCTCATGCTCGCCCATTGTGAAGAGGCTCACATTATCCACGAGGTCTGCTTCCAGAAGGTCCAGCCAAACGGTGACACCTGCGTTGCCTTCAAACAAAGCTGCCAGATCTCGAATGGAACGCCCTACCGCATTCTCGGCGACTTCCCGGTTCAATTCCCTAATTTGCTCCCGACGTGCCTTTTCCCATCCAGGCACATGTTGAAAGACATGCACCAGCTCACGTTCCAGTTCCGCAATTGTTTCCTTAAGGCGTTCACGCTCTTCTTCAGGCAGGGCGTTGAACACTTCGGGCTTCATCACCTCGCCCTCACGGGCAGGTGCAAAAGCAAAACCAGACGGCGTGGTGAGAACAGCAATATCGCGGGCTTGGGCGGTTGTCCGAAGTGTTTCCAATGCCTGGCCTTGATGCTGGGCATATTCGGCATCAATTGCCAGCAGGCGCTTTTTATATTCCTCACTTTCAAGGATGGCCGGGATCGAGCCTTTCAAGTCTTCAACGACAGCCGCGACGCCATCGCGCAGGACCGCAGAGCGGCCAGCCGCCGTATCTAGAAGTGTCGGCTTGTTGGGACTGGCGAAATTGTTCACATAGGCCCAGTCACCCGGCACAGCTTTTTCGCCAACGGCTCCGTGCAGAAAGCGCGTCACCATTTCCCGTTTTCCCGCACCCGGAGGGCCCAGCACAAAAATATTGTATCCAGGTTTTTCCATGGCCAACCCGAACCGGAGGGCATCGAGCGCGCGGTCCTGACCCATGAGCCCTGCAACATCGGACAAATCAGCCGTTGTCCGGAACTCAAACTGCGTGAGGTCACACCGGGTGTAGAGATAGTCGGGGCCAAGCGCTTCCAATGTCACAGGCGACGCCTCTGTTTGGTTTGTAGGACAGGTCTTTTAAGTTCGGGAATATTAGAACCTTGTTACGGTTCCAACAATAGAAAGGCTCTCACATCGACAAGTACAATAAGCCCCATTAGGGTCTGACGTTTTCATCCTCATGGACACCCGTCTCATACGCTCATGGCCCGCAGACCTTCCAAATCCCCCCATACCCCTAAACAAGCCCGGGCCCCTAAACAAGCCCGGGCCTGGCAACGCATGTTGAGCGGTCGGCGCCTTGACCTGCTTGATCCCTCCCCTTTCGATGTGGAAATAGAGGATATTGCCCACGGCCTTGCCCGTGTTGCGCGCTGGAACGGACAGACGGTGGGGGCACAGCCGTTTTCGGTCGCAGAACACAGCGTCCTGGTTGAGGAAATCTGCCACCGACTGCGCCCAGGCTGGCCGGCACGCTGGCGGTTAACGGCCCTGCTGCATGATGCGCCTGAATATGTGATCGGCGACATGATTAGCCCCTTCAAGGCAGCGCTCGGCATTGATTACAAAGTATTTGAGCACAAACTGGAAAGCGCTGTTCATCTGCGCTTTGGCCTGCCGGCAACATTGCCGCAAAATGTGTCAGCGCTTATCAAGCGGGCGGACCGGATTTCAGCCTTTCTGGAAGCCACCCAGCTCGCCGGGTTTTCCGATGCGGAGGCCGCAGAAATATTCGGTCGTCCGCGCGGCATTTCCCCGATAAAGCTCAAACCTCTCAACCCAACGGCTGCCCAGGCCCTTTTTCTCAAACGGTTCAGCCAGCTTCTAAAGTCGTATGAAGGAGATAGCCGCTGAATTTCCGTCACAGAATCACGTAAACTTAAAAGCGCTCCCCCCACCGGGTGGCTTCCGGCTCGAAATGCTCTCAGGGATAGATGACGATGCCTTCTGCACCCACCGACACCTCCAACCGACATATCCAGCCTGTCGTCATCGATCTCAATGCGGCGATTGTTCAAGTCGCCGACGACACACCGCAAATCCTCACCGTGCGTCCTGCAAGCAGTGGCAAAGATACCTGGGATGCCCTTCCCTTTGGACCTTTTGATCCGCTGCAACACCGCACAATGGATATTGGCCTGCGTGCCTGGGTACGTGAACAAACGCAAATCGAGCTGGGCTATGTCGAACAGCTTTACACTTTTGGTGACAGGGGCAGGCACGCGCTGGAGACCCCTGGAGAAGGCAATCATGTTGTCTCCGTGGGATACCTTGCGCTCACCCGCAGCGGCGATGAACAGGCTGGTGTGGGCTGGCGCGACTGGTACCGCTACTTCCCGTGGGAAGACTGGCGCAAGGGCAGACCGGATATTATCAATAAGGTGATTGTGCCGCTGATGCAGGAATGGGTATCGCGACAGCCTGCCTCGGCCAGTGAGGAACTTGCGCGCGGGCGCAGACGCGACAGGGCCCGTCTGACCTTTGGGATCGACGGGGGCCACTGGGATGATGAAAATGTGCTGGAGCGCTTTGAGCTG
>CAZNLO010000032.1:0-25409 GCA_964573935.1 uncultured Parvibaculum sp.
CCAGCACAACGGTTTTCGAGACCGCCCCGTTCGACCACTCCGGCACCTCTCCACACAGGGCCATCACCAGATACTAGTTTTTCGCGCTTTGCCCAATGGCGGCGGAATGTATCAGAAGGTGCGCCTGAAACAAGTCGAATCACGACAGAAACCAGCACCCCATCATTTGCCGAGACATTTGAGGACCAAAAAACAAAGTGGAGCAAATCAGACTGGCAGATTAGGTTAGATGCATGTCGCCTGAACCCGAACACAAAAACGAAACACTGCCCCGCATAATCGCCTGGAGCGTTCATGCCTTTACAGCATTGGGGGTAGTGCCTGCCCTCTTGTCCATTCAGGCCCTGTGGCAGGGCGATGCGCGCACTTCGCTCCTGTGGTTGGGAGTAGCGCTCATCATTGACGGCCTGGACGGACCATTAGCCCGACGGTTTGAGGTCACCCGGCACACCCCGCGCTTCGACGGCGCTACCCTGGACATGGTGATTGACTACCTCACCTACACCGTCATTCCGGCCCTGATGATCTGGCACCTGGGCTTTGTTCCCCAGGGGTGGGAGCTGGCTGCCGCAAGTTACATAATGCTTACCGCGCTCTACTGCTTCGGCAATCGCGACATGAAAACGCCCGACAATTATTTCCGGGGCTTCCCCGCCACCTGGAATGTCGTCGTCCTCTATTTCTTTTTGTTAGGCACAGACCCGTGGACCAACCTTATCAGCATCGCAATACTGGGTGCGCTCACCTTTATCCCGCTGAAATTTGTCCACCCTCTCCGCGTTCAACGCCTGAAAGGGATGACCCTCGCCATGACCCTCATATGGGGCCTGAGCAGCACCTGGCTGGTAATCACAGCAGACGAGCAACCACTTCTGGAAACCGAACCGTTCGCTTTCGGAGCTTGGTTATTGGCAACCGCCTATTTTGCAGGCATCAGCCTGGTCCGGTCGATCAAAAATCGGAGACACACGCCCTGAAACCAAACGCTCAGCGAGCGGCGGGGGCCCGGTTTGCTGGCACATTAGTTCGAATACGCGGATGCACCTGGGGAGAACGGGTTGAGGCGGGTACCCCAAACCTCTCCGGCCGGGGGTTAGCGCGAAAAATTGAGCGAACAAGGGCGGGATCAAACTGCGTATCACGTATCCGGGCCCGCAATTGAGCATTATCAAAAAATTCGCCTGGCAGAATGCCATTTCTCAGTGCATCAGACCGCTCATGATCGCCAGACCGCCCCCGCAGGACAGTCGGGTCGAACGCAAACGGCCTCCCGCCAGCCAGGTCCACGCCCCCCAGCCCCAGATCTACTCCCCCAAGCCGAAGCAGCATGGACAGTTGCTCCCCTGTTAGCGAGCGGGATGTATTTAGGAATGCTTCCGGCATTTCTGGTGTGCCCAATATTTCTGGTGTGCGAAGCTCGGCACGAAGAAGCGTCGGGCCCGGCAAGCGCGTCGGGTCAATGCTCGTGCGCTCTCCATTGGTGCGATCAGGCTCAGGACGCAGCAGATCCGGCCATTCTCCAGGATGACGCTCCTCTCCCTCAAGCGTCTGGGGCAAGGGCTCAAGCAGCGTCGGCAGAGGGCGTCTGAACGACGGCTCCAGGGTCATGGCATCGTCGCCCCACACGCCCTTCATCAAGAGCGGCAATCCTTTAGCGTCCCCCGAAAGGCCGCGTGGCAGCTTACCAACAACGCCATCAGGCAATATCCACGCATGGCCCGCAATATGCCGCGCGCCACCGCCCGGCGCAGACACATACCCTTCGATCAACAACGCCCGCATCCGACCGCCGAACGGCACAGATGGTGCCTTCCTCAAATTCCGGACATTAAAGACATCCCCTCCAAAACGCCCGCGTACAAGCACTTCGTCGCCCGCATTCAGCGCAACCCCGGAAGCCCGCGCAGAGGAAAGGCGCAATCCGCCAAGCACCAAAGCTCCTTCCGCATTGGTTCTCAGTACACCACGCACAAGCGCCTCGTCGCCCGGTTGCGTCCTGTCAATGCGACTGGCGACAACCCGTCCGTCCGCCCCCCGCAGGCCGCTAACTTTGATCCAGTCGCCCGTTTCCGGAAGACGATCACTGTCTTGCACCACCACCGTCTGCCCGAGAATAATGAAGGTACGGGCCACCACATCAACATCACTGACAGGCCCCACTACCGCATGCTGAATTTCCACCAGCCGCGCCTGATAGCGTTCCCCAAAAGTCTCCGGGAGCTGGTCCGCTTCCACCAAGACAAGTTGTCCGATCGCAAAATCAGCCGATGTCGCATGTTCTCCGTCAATTGAGACCGGCGTTTCGGGCGCATAGTCAATATGAACACCGTTCACAATGATGCTGCCAAAGGCTGAGATGATCCCGAAAATCCCGGTGCCGCCAACACCTTCATCTCCTCTCAGAGCATTGTTCTCAAAACCTGGCTGCGCGACATCGAACGAGATGCCGGTTCCGCCAACACCATCCTCACCAGGCGTGCTGGAAAACCCTGTTCCCCCCACGCCACTGTCCACATCGTTCCCCATCGAGAAGGAACCCTGGGGACCGGTGCTCTCAAATCCGGAAAGACTGCACCCGCCCAAAAGGAGTGCCGCACACAATGCGCCCGCGATACGGATCATGATGCGCCCCCGTTCGGCGGCATATCCGGATCCCCGGGCTCCGCATAGAAATAAACGCCGAACGTCATCCGGTGTCGACCATCTCCCCGGACCCGGTCCTCGGAAGACAGCTTCAGGCCTTCCCTGTTCACTTTGCGCACCGCCTCCGCACCAAGCTCACTGGCCAGCGTTCGCAGCTTTTCCATAGATACATCGTTCAGACCCCAGTAGAAAACAGCTCTGTCGATAAAAGCCGGTTCGCCACCTTCCAGATTATGCAGGCCCGCGGCAACATGATCGCGCAAATTGCGGCCAAAAAAGTGGAGGGCTTCCGCCTCTCCCTCAGGGCTGACGAAAGCATCCGTGTTCAGTTCGATAAATCCATCATCCCGCCGCAACGCCACATTAAGCCGCAACCAGTCGTCCAGAACCGCCCGGGACCGCACATCCTGACTGACCTCCCCCACCAGTTCCTCAAAACTTGGACTGCCATCGGAGCGTCGCTCATGGAGCGCCAACGGCTGCCCCGCCTCATCGGCAAACGGCGCACGGCCCATCCATATACCGGCAAGTTTCGAGCCGAGAGAAGCCGGCGCTGGCGGAGAGGAAACGCCTCCCCTCTCTTCCATCAGCCGTTTTACATCTTTCCTGTGCACGCCGGTCATGACGCTGATGGCGCTCTGCGTAACGCGCCCCTGGCGTTCAGCCTCAACCACCGCAACCTCAATAAACAGAGCCTTCAGTTCATCCACAAGCTGGGGAAATTGCACCCCCCGTCGCACCAAACCACGCACGAGGGGTCGAAGCACTGTACGTACCGCCTTCATAAACACCCCGGTGGGGCTATCATTTTCGCGCGTTTCAGCCATATCGGTACTGTATCTGAAAAAAAGTGGGAAACATACCCACATTTTTATTGACGTGGGATATTTTCCCACGTACTGTTCAATTGTCACCGGCACTGCTGGTGGCACCTGGTGAGCACCAAGACACCTGACGGCACAGTTTCCTTCTGGCCGGTCAGCTTCCTCACCCCCGGTGTCTAGGTGCAACAGGTTGGGTCGGAGGGGTCGCAAGCACCTCCGACCCTTTTCTTTGCCTTTTCAAACACCTTCAGCTTCGCCATACCCGCCCCAAATACCCTTGCTCTCCTCCGGATTTTATATATAATCATCATTATGCCAAAAAAAGTTGACCACAGTGAACGCCGAAAATTCCTCACCCACGCCGCCATGGATGCCATCGCCGAGCAGGGGCTGGACAATGTGAGACTCATCGATATTGCCCGCACCGCCGGTGTGACAACCGGAGCACTCATCCATTATTTTGATGACAAAGACCAGCTCATAGCGGCTGCATTGGATGAGGTCATCGCCCTTGCCAATGTTCAGGCTAAAAAGGCCGGGAACAGTCTGTTGGAGCGGCTGTCAGCCTTCCTGCCTCTTGAGGCACATAGCCAGCGCGCCGCTCGTGTCTGGCTGGCCTTCTTCAGCCAAGCCGTTGGAAACAAGACCCTCGCAGATATCCATCGGCAACATTACGAAGAATTTCAGACCCAGCTCATCAGCCATCTGGCGCAGCTATCCGCCCGCCCATATAGCGAACGCGCGGCATTAGCCGATGCGATGATTGCAGTGGTAGACGGCATTCTTGTGCGTGCCACCCTCGATCCTGCCGGATGGCCCGCCTCAAAACAACTGAACCATCTTGAGATGATCTTAAGTCCCCTGCTTGGCCACACCTTGAAGAAACAAGAGGAGAAAACCCAATGACCCAGCCAATGATTGAAACCCTGCCGGCAAACGCCCGCAAGAGTAAAATCATGAAAATCATTGAACGTGATGGGGCCGTGATCCTGAAAGACGTACTAACAAGCCGGGAAATCGCGCAGCTAAAGTCAGAAATCGACCCTTATGTGCAGGCGACCGAGGACGGGCGCGATGAGTTCACCGGCAAGCACACAACCCGCACCGGCGCCCTGGTCGCCCGCTCGCCCATGTGTCGGGACCTCATCATGAACCCGCAGATACGCGCCGCTGCCGACAAACTTCTGCTTCCCAATTGCCAGCGTTACCAGCTCCACCTTACCCAGGTCATTCGCATAAAGCCCGGACAGAAGAAGCAGTCCATTCACCGCGACCGCTGGGCCTGGGGCAAGTACCTGAAAGACATTGAGCCTCAACTCAACACGATCTGGGCAGTGACAGACTTCACAAAGGAAAATGGGGCAACCCAGGTGGTGCCAGGCTCCACCCAATGGCCTGACAACAGAAAAGCCAGAGAAAATGAGATCGGCTACGCAGAAATGTCAGCAGGGTCCGTCCTTATTTACACAGGCTCCGTCTTTCATGGAGGCGGTGCAAATACGAGCAAAGCCGACCGTGCCGGGATCAACATCACCTACACTCTGGGGTGGCTGCGCCAGGAGGAGAATCAATATCTCTCCTGCCCGCCCGAGATTGCCAGAACGCTTGATCCGGAACTGCAAGCCCTGATCGGATATGCCATGGGGTCCTACGCCCTGGGCTATTACACCCCGCCCCTGGCGCCAGGCGCAGGGCCGGAGGTTGTACCGCCGGAGTTTGCCCTGGGCAGAAGCAATAAAGGGGCCGTTTTTGGCTCTGCGGAAATGCTGGAGGCACTCTCCTCCGACGCATCCGATGCGCCGCCCCTCCCCAAACCAGACTGACAGGCCAAGGGACAAAAGAAGGGCTCAAAAAGCAGCCAATAATGCCCCTGAAAGCAGGTCCCGCCGGGTTGACAGCAAGTGGTGCGCAGCTATAGTGCGCGCCACTCGCCGGTGGCCCAGTTTTTTGAGGCCGCCGGGATTTGTTTTGCATGGAATTTCAAGATGTTCGCAGTTATCCGCACAGGCGGTAAGCAATATCGGGTCGCCAAAGACGACGTGATTAAAGTTGAGAAGCTGGCCGGCGAGGCAGGCGACACCATCGACCTGACCGATGTTTTGATGGTCGGGGGCGAAGGTGCCACCACCAAAGTGGGTGCCCCTGTTGTTAAGGGTGCCTCCGTAAAGGCGGAAATCGTCGAGCAGGGCCGCTCTCGCAAAATTATTATCTTCAAGAAAAAGCGCCGCAAAAACTACCGGCGCACGGCTGGCCACCGCCAGCACGAAACCTTTTTGAAGATCACGGACATCGCAACAGGCTAATCCCGCGATCCATTCGGAGTTAAAGACAGATGGCTCATAAAAAAGCAGGCGGTTCATCCCGCAACGGTCGCGACAGTGAAGGCCGCCGCCTTGGCGTCAAAAAATCCGGCGGCCAGCGCGTGATCCCCGGCAACATCATCATTCGTCAGCGTGGCACCAAGTGGCACCCCGGCACCAATGTCGGCATGGGCAAGGACCATACGATCTTTGCGGTCATCGAAGGCACGGTGGCATTTCGCACCCGCGCAGGCGGCAAGACTTATGTGTCGGTACTCCCGGCAGACATGCCAGTGGCAGCAGCCGCGGACTAAATAGCAGGTGACGCCGCCACCTGCACGGTGGCTGGCCAGCAAAAGAGTTCTTGAGGAATTCGAGAGGGAGATGGGCCACCATCTCCCTCTTTTCGTTTATCCCTCGCGCAAAACCGATCGAAGGTCGGGAGGAGACAAGGCGCCATGACCACAATCCTGACAACAGACCGCATCACCTTGCGCACTTTCGAGGCTGCCGATGCACCCCTTGTCGCGCGCCATCTCGCCAATTGGAACGTCAGCTCCATGCTTGCGCGTGTGCCCTCCCCCTATACCCGCGAAATGGCAGACCAGTGGATTGCAGGACATGGCTCCTCGTCCGACATTATTTGCGCCATTGAAGTTGAGGGCACTTTGGTCGGCTGCATCGCTCAGGAACAGGAATTGGGGTACTGGCTTGCAGAACCCTTTTGGGGCAGAGGCCTCATGACACAGGCAGCACGTGCCTTCGTCTCTTTCCTTTTTGAAGAAAAAGGCATGCACGACCTCTCCTCATGCTACTTCAAACAAAACCCCGCTTCAGGCAAAGTGCTGGCGCACTGTGGATTTGAAGTGACCAGAGAAGACACCTGCTACTGTCTGGCCAGAGACAGCCAGATAGATCGGTGGGTGGTAACCACAAACAGCCGTATCTGGGAGAAAATCCACAAGGACTGGTAGCCTCACGGCCACCAGAGTTTCCGCACCATCGCTTGACCCAAGAGCGCCGACAGGCTCAGAAGAGATCACTATGAAGTTCCTAGACGAGGCAAGAATCTATGTACGCTCCGGCGATGGCGGTGCTGGCTCTGTCAGCTTTCGCCGCGAGAAATACATTGAGTATGGCGGCCCCAATGGCGGCGACGGTGGCCGGGGGGGCGATGTAATCGTCGAATGTGTTGACGGCCTCAACACCCTGATCGACTACCGCTATATTCAGCACTTCAAGGGCAAGACAGGTGTCCACGGCATGGGCCAGAACAAGTCCGGCCCGAACGGCGACGACACAACCGTAAAAGTCCCCGTCGGCACACAGGTTTTCGAGGAAGATAACGAAACCTTGCTGGCTGATATGACCGAGGTCGGCCAGCGGATTGTGCTTCTGACAGGAGGAAACGGCGGCTTTGGCAATGCCCATTTCAAAAGCCCCACCAACCGGGCTCCCCGCCACGCAAACCCCGGCCTGGAAGGCAAGGAGATGTGGATATGGCTGCGCCTCAAGCTGATCGCGGATGCGGGCCTCGTGGGCCTGCCCAACGCAGGCAAGAGCACGTTCCTCGCCGCTGTCTCTCATGCAAAACCCAAAATTGCCGACTATCCTTTCACGACCCTCAACCCCAACCTGGGGCTGGTGGAGATTGATGGTGACAGTTTTGTATTGGCCGACATCCCCGGCCTCATTGAAGGTGCCCATGAAGGTGCCGGCCTTGGCGACCGCTTTCTGGGCCATCTGGAGCGCACCAATATCCTGCTCCATCTGGTGGACGGAACAAGTGAAGACGTCGCCGCCTCTTATCGCACCATCAAAGGGGAACTGCGGGCCTATGGGCAAGGGGTCGTGGACAAACCCACCATCGTTGCGCTCAACAAATGCGACGCCCTGACACCTGATGTGCAGGCGGAACGAAAAGCAGCGCTGGAAACCGAATGTGGCCACCCTGTCGTGAGCCTGTCCGGCGTCTCGGGAAATGGGGTACGCGAGGTATTGCACCTGTTGTTGAAGGAAATTAACGCGCGTCGCGCCGCCCGAAAGGTCAAAGAGAGCGGCACCTCCACACAAGAGTGGCATCCATGACCTCCACCCCTCACGCTGCGCGCCTCCAGCAGGCCAAACGGCTGGTTGTGAAAATCGGTTCCGCCCTGCTCGTCGATACAGATACCGGTAAACTGGATCGCCCCTGGCTGGATGCGCTGATGGATGACATCACCACCCTGCGCGCTCGCGGCCAGGACGTGTTGATTGTTTCATCAGGTGCCATCGCCCTTGGACGCCACGTCCTGGGCCTGCCTTCAGGTCCCCTGAAGCTGGAGGAAAGCCAGGCCGCCGCTGCCACCGGACAGATACACTTGGCCCACGCTTTTCAGGCATCACTGGGGGAGCGAAACCTCCCCACCGCCCAGGTACTGGTGACCATTGACGATACCGAGCAACGCCGCCGGTACCTGAACGCACGCTCCACCGTGAACACAATTTTGAAACTGGGGGCCATCCCTATCATCAATGAGAACGACACCGTCGCCACCAGCGAAATTCGTTACGGCGATAATGACCGTCTCGCCGCCCGCGTTGCCTCTATGGTCAGCGCAGACTGTCTTGTCCTTCTGTCAGATGTTGATGGCCTGTACACCGCCCCCCCCGGACACGAAGACGCCCGGCACGTCCCAAAAGTGGCAAACATCACGCCCCAGATCGAGGCCATGGCCGGAGACGCAGGCTCCGATCTGTCACGCGGCGGCATGAAAACCAAAATCATAGCGGCAAAAATCGCTACGCAGTCCGGCTGCCACATGGTTATCGCAAACGGCCATACGGAACATCCTTTGCGCGCCATTGCCGACGGCGCACGCTGCACCTGGTTTGAGGCGCACTCAGACCCCGTGACCGAACGTAAACGATGGATAGCCGGCACCTTGCACCCCGCAGGCAGCTTCACTGTTGATGAGGGGGCAACAAAGGCGCTCAACGATGGACGCAGCCTCTTGCCCGCAGGTGTCACCGCCGTCGAAGGTGTTTTTGAACGCGGCGATGCTGTCCTCGTCAAAAATGAAACCGGGAAAGAAATTGCCCGCGGCCTCACCGCGTATACCAACACGGACGCACGCACAATCGCGGGCCACAACAGCAGTGAAATCGAAGACCTCCTGGGCTATCGTGGACGCAGCGAAATGATCCACCGCGATGACCTGGTGTTAAACAGAGCACCAAAGGAAGCCTGAAAGGATAGACCATGAGCATTGTTGACCTGAACAAAGCAAATGACGATGTCCAGACCGTTATGGCGGACATCGGGCGGCGCGCACGCATCGCCGCCAAAGCGCTGGCATTAACGCCGACAAAACAGAAAGACGCGGCCCTCCTGGCAGGCGCCATGATCCTGCGGGCGAACGCAGGCGACATTCTGGAAGCGAACCTGCTCGATATGGAAGTTGGCCGCAAAAAGGGTCTCTCGAATGCCCTGCTTGATCGCCTGATGCTGGACGACGCGCGCATTGAAGCCATCGCCAAGGGAATTGAGAACGTTGCCGCCCTAAAAGATCCCATCGGGGATGTGATGGCCAATTGGGATCAGCCAAGCGGGCTCAACATTTCCCGCGTCCGCGTGCCCCTGGGCGTCATTGGCGTAATCTACGAAAGCCGCCCCAATGTCACGGCCGATGCCGCAGTGCTTTGCCTGAAAGCCGGCAACGCCGCCATCCTGCGTGGCGGCTCGGAAAGTTTTCATTCAAGCCACGCCATTTTCGCCTGCCTTGAAGAAGGCATGAGCGCCGCCAGCCTGCCCGACAATGCCGTACAGATAGTACCCACAACCGATCGCGCAGCCGTCGGCGAAATGCTGAGAGGTCTGGATGGAAACCTCGACCTTATCATCCCTCGAGGAGGCCGAAGCCTCATCGAGCGTGTTCAAAGCGATGCCCGCGTGCCCGTCTTCGCTCATCTCGATGGGATCTGTCATGTCTATGTTGATGGCGACGCTGACCTGAACATGGCCTGCGAAATCGTCGTCAACGCGAAGATGCGGCGCACAGCCATTTGCGGAACCGCAGAAACCGTATTGGTCGACCGTGCCGTCGCCACCACCCATTTAGGTCCCATCGCCGCCGCATTGCTTGATGCAGGCTGCGAGGTGCGCGGCGACGAGACAACACAAAAAATGGATGCCCGTATAAAGCCTGCAACAAACACCGACTTTGAAACCGAATATCTGGACGCCATCATCTCCATCGCCGTTGTCGATGGCGTGAAAGAAGCCATGCACCATATTGAAGAATATGGGTCCGACCATACCGACTGCATCGTCACCGAAAACACCGAAACCGCCACCGTGTTTTTGAACGAAGTTGACAGCGCAATCGTCCTCCACAATGCCTCAACGCAATACGCAGATGGCGCAGAGTTCGGCATGGGCGCAGAGATCGGCATCGCCACCGGCAAGTTTCATGCGCGCGGGCCGGTCGGCCTTGAGCAATTGACAAGTTACAAATATCAGGTCCGCGGCAGCGGCCAGACGCGCCCGTAACCTGAGCGCCCACCCGGCCGCCTAGAAGACTTCTCTCAAACCACCGCCAACCGGAAAACAACCGTGCCATCTCCCCCCCTCCCCTCCCATCCCCTCAACGCCCCGCAAGGTCTGAAAGTCGGACTTCTAGGGGGCTCTTTTAACCCGGCCCACGACGGGCACCTGCACGTCTCCTTGATGGCAATGCGCCAACTGGAACTCGATCAGGTGTGGTGGCTGGTGTCCCCGCAAAACCCTCTAAAGTCCAGAACCGGGATGGCACCCCTCGACACCCGGCTTGAGCATGCCCGCACCCTCGCCCGCCATCCTCGTATCCATGTAACAGATATTGAAATCCGCCTGGGCACCCGCTACGCCCTCGACACCGTCACCGCTTTGCAAACCCGGTTCGCAGAGGCCCGGTTCGTCTGGCTCATGGGTGCCGACAACATGATCCAGCTGCCCCGCTGGGAAAAATGGCACACGCTTGTGCAAACCATTCCGATCGCCATCTGTCCCCGCCCCGGATATACATTGAAAGCCCGGCTGTCACCTGCCGCGACCGCCTACCGGGCGGCATGGCTGGATGCAACGGATGCCAAAGCCCTGCCCACTGCCGCCCCCCCTGCTCTTTGTTTCCTGGAAGGCCCCCAAAGCCCTCTCTCCGCGACCGGAATACGAGACGAAGCCTCCTCATAAGCTGTTGATATTAATTATCTTTTGTCAAAAATAGACCCACGCTGTGCCCTGTCGTTGCAAAACAGCGGACAACGGGCCATATTTCCGGTGAGAGGGCAAATCTGCTCCTCTTGCGGAAGGTGTGCAAAGCACTTCCGTTGCACAAGCATAGGGACCCCTAACGGGGACAAGGAGATCTCCCTGAGCGCACATAGTATGGACCAACCCGTCCAGTCCCAGGCCCAGGATCCATCCCCGGCTGGGACCCACACCCGTTCTGGAACGGGCGACAAATCAATACCTTCCCAAGAACTGCTGGACCTCATTCTCACCTGTCTTGACGACGACAAGGCTGAAGACATTGTCGCCATCAGTCTTGAGGGAAAATCCGCCATTGCTGACCACATGGTCATTGCCAGCGGTCGCTCTCATCGCCACGTCGGCGCGCTTGCCGATCACCTGGCCCGCAAGATCAAGGAAATCGGGCATGGAACGGCCCGCATCGAAGGCAAAGCGCAAGGCGATTGGGTTTTGCTCGATGGCGGTGATGTGGTCGTGCATATTTTTCGCCCAGAAGTGCGGGAGTTCTACAAGCTGGAACAGATGTGGTCTGCGGACGTATCCGCTGACCGGATCGCTGTCAGCTAGACCGCTCTCGGGCAAAAAGTGAGCACAGACAATGCGCGTCGACATCGTTGCGGTGGGCGCCATGAAACCAGGTGCCGAGAAAGACCTGTTCGACAGGTTTGTAGAACGTTTTAACAGTCTTGGACGCGGACAGAGCCTGGGGCCTTTGAAGCTTGTCGAGATAGTGGAAAAACGTCCCCTGTCACGAAAAGAACTGGCCCGGCGCGAGGGGGATAAAATCCTCAACGCTCTGCCTGAAGGTGCAAAACTCATTGCCCTCGATGAACGGGGAAAATCTCTTGAGAGCAGCCCCTTCGCCCAGAACCTCAAAACCTGGCGCGACGAGGGAATACAAAACACGACATTCGTCATTGGTGGGGCCGGGGGGTTGAGCGATACGGTACGTGCACGCGCCAACCTCACCTTGTCCTTTGGCCGGCAGACATGGCCCCACATGCTCACCCGTGCCATGCTCGCTGAACAGCTCTACCGGGCGGTAACAATCCTGGCGGGGCACCCCTATCACAGAGAGGGATAAATTCCTTTCAAACAGAAGCATTTGCCAGTGGTTTGATCTAGGGTCCCTCATTCCAGTACCAAAGTGATTCTGCTTTGCTGTCTTACCCGGCACCGGGCCCATGATAACCGGCACGCGCCCATAGTAGCCAGCAGATGTGTGGAGACAAAATTGATGGCTCGCGCGACCAAAATTGAACCCATTGTTCTGGCCATTCTGGACGGGTGGGGCAATCGCGCTGAAGCAGAAGACAACGCAATCGCAAAAGCCAGAACACCGATCTTCGACCGGCTCGCCGCCCGTGGCCTTAGAACCATGGCGACCGCCAGCGGCGAAGCGGTTGGCCTGCCAGCCAGCCAACCCGGAAACGCCGAAGCGGGCCACAGGGCAATCGGGACCGGCCGCGCCCAACCACAATTTTCCAGCCGTATTGCAGCCGCCATCAGTGGCGAGGGCACAGAGAAAGTTTCAAACAATAAAGTCTTGCAGGACCTGATCCACAAAGCACGCCGTCTGGGCAGTACCGTTCATTTGATGGGCCTGGTTTCCCCCGCTGGCGTTCAGGGACACCAGTACCACCTGGCCGTCCTTGCTGCCCTCCTCAGCCATGAGGGCATTCAGGTCTGGGTCCACGCTATTCTCGATGGAGAAGATACCGGACCCCAGGAAGGGGCAGACCATCTCGCAGAATTTCAGCGCGACATTGAAGGGGCGCAGAACGTCACCCTCGCCACCATCATGGGGCGCCGCTATGCGCTTGATCGTCTGCGTCGCCCTGCCCACCTGGCATTGGCCCTGCAAACCATCGCACAAGCCAACGCCCCGGTCGCGCAATATGCGGTACCCTACATCGTCGACTGTTACGACAAGGGTCTGTCGGATGCAGATATCTCCCCCGTTGTGATAGGGGGCTATGCCGGCCTGCGTCAGGACGACATTCTGCTCCTCTCCCTCCTTCGGGCCGACAGTGCCGGCCCCTTGATGGCGGGTCTGCTTGGCGACGAACAAGCCGGTGCGCCCCCGGCACAAAAAATTGATTTGTCCGGCGCCTACAGCTTGACACCCCTTGCCCCTCCCGCCGGCCAGACCATCACCTCCCTGTTTGAGGAAGACCGGCTCACCGGCACATTAAGTGAAGCCCTGGCTGCAAACGGAAAGCGCCAGCTTTGTCTGAGCGACGCGGTTTTTCCAACCGCTCTGGGCTATTATCACCTGGGGGGCCGGACAGCTCCCTTCGATGGTGAAACCCACATTGAGATGACAGCGCAAAAACACACCTCATTCGACAAAAAGCCGGAACTTGCAGCACTTGAGCTTGCCCAAGAAACTGTTGCGTCGATAAAGGCCGATAAAGCCGATGTGCTGATCGTACATTTTCCAAATGTCGCGCTTGCCGCCCATTCCGGCAACGCACCTCTGACCCGAAAAGCCGCCGAAACAATTGACAGGGCTCTGGGAAAAATAACCGCCATTCTTGAAAAAAGGGGAGGCACCCTCGTCATTGTTGGCTCCCACGGAAATGCGGAAGACATGCCTCCAACCTCGAACGGCTATTCAAGTTCACACAACACCCACGCAGCCGTCCCCCTGATTATCGACGGCCCCCGCAACCTTACAAAATCACTGACGCTCAAACCGGGGACCTTGTGCGATGTTGCCCCGACCCTCCTCTCCCTGATGGGATTGAGCGCACCTCGCGAAATGACGGGCCAGCCCCTGCTCGTGAGCAATGACGTGAACACCCATGCAGCGGTCTAGGGCCTTCTCTTCCACCGGACTGGCCGTCGCGCTTAGCGTGGCAATGGCAGTAAATACTGGCACAGCTATTTCTGAAGAGACAGACCCTGCACGCCTGAAAGACCTTGAGGCCGAAATCGGCAGCCGCGTGGAACACAGCCAGGCTCTGGAAGCAGAAGCCGCAGCACTCGCCCATGAGATCGACGCCATTCGTCAGCGCCTGATCGACACCGCCCGCCAAGTCCAGTCCCGCGAGCGCGACGTTACCAGTTCAGAAACCCGCATAGCAGGCCTGGAGGCAGCTCAGGCGGTCCTGCTGGCCCGCCTTGAGACAAGGCGGGCAGAACTCATTAACACGCTTGCAGCCCTTCAGCGCCTCAACCTCAATCCACCGCCAGCCCTTGCCGTAAAACCGGGCGATGTCCTGTCCGCCATGCGAAGTGCCCTGCTCCTGTCCACCATTGTGCCGGACCTGGAGCGCGATGCCCGGGAGATCCGTCACCGCCTGGAAGAGCTTGATAAAGTCCGCATCTCCCTTGTCACTGAACACGAAACTTTCGATACCGCCTCGCTGGGACTGGCAGAACAACAGGCCGAACTCAACCAGCTCCTGGCCGCAAAACAGTCTGCGGAGGCTAAAGTCCGTGCTGAAGCGGCCCGCGAAACCGCTGCCTTGAGCGAACTATCCCGCCAGGCCGCCAGCCTGAAAGACCTGATCGCCCGTCTGAAAGCCCGCGCCAGAACCAGAACACCCGCCCAACGCCCAACCGCAGCCTCCCCCGACAGGCCTGCGGCTACGCCCTCTCTGCCCCGGATTGCCGCCCTTGCAGGCCCCCTTTTTTCCACCTCTCGCGGGCTCATTCGCCCACCGGTTGAAGGCATTCCGGTTCGTTCGTTTGGCGTTAACGATGGGGCCGGTGGCACCACACAGGGCATAACCCTTGAAACAAGGCCAAATGCCTCTGTTACCGCCCCTTTTGACGGAAAAATCGCTTTTGCCGGTCCGTTCCGGCAATACGGCCAGCTCTTGATCCTGGAGGTCGGCGAGGGGTACCATCTGCTTCTAGCGGGCCTGGCCCGGCTCGACGGGATCGTCGGTCAGAACGTACTGGCCGGAGAGCCCATAGGAAGAATGGGGGAAAACTCCTCCTTAAGTGATCCACAAACGCTGGGCTCCACCAGGCCAGCGCTCTATATTGAACTAAGACGCAACGGCAACCCCGTCGATCCACGACCCTGGTTTGTCAAAAGTGATAGGAAGGCCCGTGGCTAATGAATAGGTCAGTAATTACGAGTTTCGCAGTTGGCACATTGCTCGCCGGCTTTACTGTGTTTGCCCTGCAACCCTTTTCCACAGGGACACCGGCAAACGCTGCAAACTCCGAAACATACCGACAGCTAAACCTGTTTGGAGATGTGTTCGAGCGCGTCCGGGCAGACTATGTTGAACCCACGGAAGATGCTGAACTCATCGACAATGCCATCAACGGCATGTTGCACTCTCTTGATCCCCATTCCAGTTACCTCAACCCGAAAAGTTTCCGCGACATGCAGGTGCAAACCCGCGGCGAGTTTGGCGGCCTCGGCATTGAAGTAACCATGGAGAACGGCCTCATTAAAGTTGTCACGCCCATAGATGACACCCCCGCCCAGCGGGCTGGATTGCGCCCCAACGATCTCATCACCCACCTCGACGACACGCCCATATTCGGCATGTCTCTGTCAGAGTCTGTGGAAAAAATGCGCGGGCCTGTCAACACCGCCATCCGCCTTATGATTGTCCGCGAGGGTGTAAGTGACCCGTTCGAGGTTTCGGTCACCCGCGACATCATCACCATTCGCTCAGTACGCTTTGAGCAGGACGGAAATGTCGGCTATATCCGCATCACATCGTTCAATGAACAGACCCAGGACGGCCTTGAAAATGCGATCGCAAAACTGAACGATCTCATTGGCAAAGACCGGATCAAAGGCTTTGTTCTAGACCTTCGGAATAATCCGGGCGGCCTTCTCGATCAGGCAATTTCGGTAACGGATGCCTTCCTCGACAAAGGTGAAATCGTCTCGACGCGCGGACGCAGGTCCGAAGACACCCAGCGCTACAACGCACGCAATGGCGACCTGGTTGACGGCAAGCCTGTTATCATCCTGCTCAATGGCGGATCAGCCAGCGCCTCTGAAATTGTCGCAGGAGCCCTCCAGGACCACCAACGCGCAACTATTCTGGGCACACGCTCTTTCGGCAAAGGCTCCGTCCAGACAATCATCCCACTTGGCTCGGATGGTGCCATTCGCCTGACAACGGCCCGGTATTTCACGCCCAGCGGACGCTCGATCCAGGCAACTGGTATCGACCCCGACATTGAAGTCAGCCAGAAACTTGATGACGAGCAACAGCGTCGTGTAACAAGCGAGAGTGCATTGCCGGGACACCTGAACGCGGAAGAGGGAAAAGAGGAAAATTCCGGCTCGGCCTCATTCGTACCCGCCGACCGTGCAGATGATGTGCAGTTACAGTACGCGCTTGATCTGTTGAACGGGGTTCGCAGCTACGAGGCGAGAGCAAACACCCAGCCTGAAACTGAGACCGTCGCCAATTGATCTGAAAACACCCGTACAAAAACGGCACACACTTAACATACGTCGGGCGTCCATCCCTTAGGTTAGGATGACCGGTCTTTCGCAACTGACGAGACATGCAATTGTCTTGAGGCCCCAGGGACGGAACCAATGCCAAGCAGTTCTACTGCGACACCTGACAAACGACGCCTTCTGCCCAACATGCAGGCGGGCAGGGTAAGTCTGCTGACGATCGCAACGCTTTTCGTCGCGTTCTCATATGCCATTGTCGTCGCCTGGCTGTGGGCAGGCGGCAACCCCGCTTACGTAGGCCCGTTGCAGATCATTGTCTTGAGCCCAGAACCAGCCCCCCCCGTGGACGGGCTGCTGCGCTCCGGCAACGCTGATGAGAGCCTGTCTCCGTCCCTCTTGGGCGACACATCAAGCCCCTTGCCGCTTTCCCTGTCCGCAGGAGACAGTGCAGACGCTCTCCCGGACATAGTCGAACAGGTGGGCAGCTTGGCCGTTGCGCCCCTTCCCGGGTTGATTGCAAGCGGACCCAATGGTCCCCTGCCTGTCATCAGCTCCTCGGGAAGACGCGCCTCGACCGCCTATGCCCGTCCCGCTGGCCTGAGCGCTGCAACAGCGACACTTCCCCGCCTTGCACTCGTCGTTGGCGGGTTGGGAATATCAGAAACGGCAACCAGGAACGCCATCGCAAACCTGCCCCCGGAAGTCACGCTCTCCTTTGCCCCTTACGGGCGCGATCTACAGCGATGGATTGATCTCGCCCGCGAGGCAGGCCACGAAGTTCTTCTGGAATTGCCCATGGAACCCTACGACTATCCGGCAAATGATCCGGGTCCCTACACATTGCTGACCTCCCTCAGCCCCGGTGACAATCTGGACAGACTGTCATGGCTGATGAGCAGGTTTACCGGCTATTTTGGTGTCACCGCCTATCAAGGAGCAAAATTCACCTCAAATACAACCGCCATGGAACCGGTCTTTGAGGCCTTGGAAAGCCGCGGCGTCATGTACGTGGACAGCGGCTCCAACCCCCGCAGTGTCGGCCCGGACCTTGCTGATACGCTGGGACTTGCCTGGACCACAGGAACCATCACCGTCGACCCGGCCCTGACCCCCAGGTCCATTGATGGCGCACTGGCCAACATGGAAGAGCACGCCCGAAGAAACGGAAGTGCCGTGGGCTTTGGGTCAGGCTTTCCCGTGACCGTCGAACGCATAAAAAAATGGGCGGAAGATATTGGCGAACGGGGTTTTGTTCTGGTACCCGTAAGCGCCACAGCACCGGGCACCTGACACCCGCCAGCCAACACAGAAAGCCTCTCCTATGCCCGGTTCACACTCTCGGTCCCCCGACGCCCCCTCCCCGGACCTCCCCTATCGGTCTTGCGTGGGCATTATGCTCATCAATAGAGACGGCCTCGTTTGGATTGGAGATCGCATCAACCCCTCCAGACCCACTTCCACGGTTACATGGCAGATGCCCCAGGGGGGCATCGACGAGGGCGAAACCCCTCGCGAGGCCGCCACGCGCGAGCTTCTCGAAGAGACGGGAACAGACAAAGCCGAGATCATTCTGGAATCAACACACTGGTACAATTATGATCTCCCAGCAGCACTCATCGGAAAGGCCCTTCAGGGAAAATATCGCGGGCAGACCCAACGCTGGTTCCTCATGCGCTTTACCGGCGAAGATCGCGACATCGACATCACCGCAGACGCACACCAGGAATTTTCCTCATGGCGCTGGGCAGAGATGAACGACCTCACCCGGTTAATTGTTGAGTTCAAACGCCCGGTCTATGAACGGGTCGTCGCCGAATTTAGCGGCCACGTCAAACCGCTCTAGTTGGCCACAGCCTGCGCCCGCCGGACCCGGCGCTGCCAGACCCTCCACACAATTGGTTCCAGCATCCGCATTAACCAGCCGTGCGGGGCAATACCAACCGCCTTGACAATCATCGACAGCAGTCGGCTCGTATGTCGCCGTTTGTAGAGCGCCAGCGCACGCGCCTCATAGGCCGCTGCAAATTTCCGGCGATCATACGTCACGCCGTCGCCGGGCTTCGTGTTCGTTGCATAAAAGGCCGAAGCCAGCTCGTCATCATCTGCTTCACTGACCCGCCTGATCGCAACTCTCGCACGTTCAAAAACGCTGGGCGTATGCGCAAAACTCTGCAACGTATCGTAGAATAATTTGTAGTGCCGAAACTCATCCGCTGCCAACCGTTGTGCAATCTGCTTCATCACAGGCTCATCGGTCGCATCCCTGATCGCCGTGTAGAAAGAAGAGGTGCCGCTTTCCACAACACAACGTGCGATCATCTCTCCTGCCACAGAGCCTCGTATACTTCCATTGGCCTCATCAGGAACTTTGTAAATGTCGCGAAAGCGTTCGAATGATTCAGCAAAACTAAAATCAGGATCGGCAAGCTCGGCCCACCGGGCCAGCACCGCCCCGTGTTGCTCCTCCTCGCGCCCCCAGCGCACAATGGATGCCCTTATGTCCGGGCGGTCGGAGAAAACAGCCCCAAGGTATGCCACGTAATCGCCTGCATTTGACTCAACCACCGAGGCCGCTTTGACAGCCGCCAGCAGGTCGTCATCAACTTTCGACGCATCAAACTGCGACCAGTCAATATCTTCCGGCGTCCAATGTCCGTCCATAAAAGCAACCCCGCTCTGGGTCGAGCACCCAGGCGCTCCCTTCCCACTTGGCACAACGTGAACCAGCCGACACTATAAACATCAATAGGCCGTCATGAAATACGCCAAATCAAAGAGGCGACACCGAAGCACCGCCTTCTCAAATACGTAGGAAGATATGCCGCCCCGGAGAAGTCTAAAGCGCTGCACGAAGCTCTTTAAGCTGGTCGAGATGCGCCTGCGCCCTGGATTTCACTTCATCCGTGGCCGCATCGTTAACATCTTCTGTGGCATTTTGAATGCGACCGTCAAGCGCAACCGCATCAAGCTCTGATACAGGCACAGCTTCTTCAGCAAGCACTGTCAGACCCGCCGGGGTCACTTCCGCGAAACCACCGCGAACAAAAATCCGCATATCACCGGCCTCAGCTCCACTTACTTCAATCACGCCCACCCGCAAAGTCGACATAACCGGGGCGTGCCCCGCAAGTACCCCGAAATCACCTTCGGAACCAGGAACAATCACCATGTCCGCTTCCGTCGACAGAAGCAGACGTTCAGGCGCAACGAGATCGAATTTCAGTTTCTCAGCCATGGGTTAGGCCTTCTTCCACTGGGAGGAAACGTTAAGCCGCTTCTGCCGCAAGACGTTCTGCTTTTTTAACCGCATCATCAATGGTGCCAACCATATAGAAAGCTGCTTCCGGCAAATGGTCATACTCACCATCACACAGCCCCTTAAAGCCCTTGATTGTGTCTTTTACATCAACCAGAACCCCAGGCGTACCTGTGAAAATTTCCGCCACAAAGAACGGCTGACTGAGGAAGCGCTCGATTTTGCGCGCCCGCGTCACAACAAGCTTGTCTTCTTCCGACAGTTCGTCCATGCCCAAAATGGCAATCATGTCCTGAAGCGACTTATACTTCTGGAGAATTTCCTGCACCCGGCGCGCCGTCTGGTAATGCTCATCACCAACAACCCGCGGCTCAAGAATACGACTTGTGGAATCGAGCGGATCCACAGCCGGGTAAATACCCTTTTCCGAGATCGCCCGGTTAAGCACCGTCGTCGCATCAAGGTGAGCAAAAGAGGCCGCAGGCGCCGGGTCCGTCAGATCATCCGCAGGCACGTAAATAGCCTGCACGGAAGTAACCGAGCCCTTCGTCGTTGTCGTGATCCGCTCCTGCAACATACCCATATCTGTCGCCAGTGTCGGCTGATAGCCCACCGCTGAAGGAATACGTCCCAACAATGCAGACACTTCCGAGCCCGCCTGTGTGAAGCGGAAAATATTGTCCACGAAGAACAAAACGTCCTGCCCCTCATCACGGAAATGCTCAGCTACCGTGAGACCCGTCAGCGCCACACGTGCCCGCGCTCCGGGAGGCTCATTCATTTGGCCATAAACCAGCGCGCACTTGGAGCCTTCCCCGCCGCCTTCTTTGTTCACGCCACTTTCGATCATTTCCCAATACAGGTCGTTACCTTCACGGGTCCGTTCACCCACACCGGCAAACACGGAATACCCGCCATGGCCCTTGGCAATATTGTTGATGAGTTCCTGAATAAGAACGGTCTTCCCAACGCCAGCACCCCCGAAGAGGCCGATTTTACCGCCCTTCGCGTAAGGGGCCAGAAGGTCCACAACCTTGATGCCCGTTACCAGCATTTCAGATTCTGTAGACTGTTCAACAAAAGCCGGCGCATCCTGGTGAATAGACCGCTTCTTCTCAAACTTGACAGGGCCCTTTTCATCGACCGGCTCACCGATCACATTGATGATCCGCCCCAGCGTACCATCACCAACTGGCACCATGATGGACTCACCTGTGTCAGACACTTCCTGTCCGCGCACCAGACCCTCGGTCGCATCCATCGCAATGGTGCGCACCGCGTTTTCACCCAGATGCTGAGCCACTTCCAAAACCAGACGCTGGTCACCATTTTTGGTTTCCAGCGCATTCAGGATGGCAGGTAGGTCGCCGTCAAACTCGACGTCCACGACAGCACCAATAACCTGGGTAACTCGTCCGACAGATTTCGTCATGTGTCTTTCCTCGGGTCGGTCAGCATGCCGTTCAGCGACATGCGTCCAAACAAAAATTCTTAGAGCGCCTCTGCGCCCGAAATAATCTCAATCAGCTCTTTCGTGATTTGCGCCTGACGCGACCGGTTATACGTGATCGTCAGCTTGTCGATCATGTCACCGGCATTGCGGGTCGCATTATCCATTGCGGACATGCGTGCACCCTGCTCCGACGCAGCATTTTCCAAAAGTCCCCGAAACACCTGAACCGCAAGATTGCGCGGCAACAGCTCTCTCAGAATATCTTCTTCCTCTGGCTCATATTCATAAACCGCCCCGTTAAGGTCGATCCCCCCCTTACCTTCGCTCGCATCACCCTTTGCAGGAATAAGTTGTAGAGCTGTAGGGGTCTGCAAGATCACAGAGGCAAATTCAGAATAGAAAAGAGTGCAAACATCAAAAGCACCCTCTTCAAAAAGCGAAAGGACACGGGCTGCCACATCATCTGCATGGGAAAACTCAACATTGCGCACCTCAGACAGATCAACGAAATCGACGAAAAGGTCTTCATACAACCGCTTGAGTTGATCCCGACCTTTCCTGCCAACGCAAAGAATTTTAACCGTCTTGCCCAGGCCAGTCAGACGACTAATTTCCGCACGTGCCAACCGCACGATGGAAGTGTTAAAGCCGCCACACAGTCCCTTTTCAGACGTTGCAACAATCAACAGATGTGTATCGTCCTTACCCGTACCGACCATCAGCTCTGGTGCCCCGGCACGGCCTTCCATGCCTGCTGACAGGTTGGCAAGAACAGCGCCCATACGAGAGGCATAGGGACGCGCCGCTTCCGCAGCGTCCTGCGCCCGACGTAGTTTTGCCGCTGCCACCATCTGCATGGCGCGCGTGATCTTCTGCGTGTTCTTCACGCTTGCGATCCGGTTTTTTAAGTCCTTAAGACTTGCCATTGCGTCCTTGCTCCTGCGTCGTCAAATCGGTTCAGGCAAAAGCCTTGGTGAACGTCTCGACAGCGTCTTTCAGGGCCGCCTCACTTGCATCCGACAGAGCAAGCTCCTTGCGGATTGTCTCAAGAAGATCACTGTGCTTGTCACGCACTGTCCGCAACAGTTCTTCTTCATACCGGCCAACATCAGAAACCGGCAGTCCGTCAAGGTAGCCGTTTACACCAGCGAAAATCACAACAACCTGTTCTTCAATTTTCAGCGGGGAAAACTGCCCCTGCTTCAAAAGTTCCGTCAGGCGTGCACCACGATTAAGCAACTGCTGCGTGGTGGCATCAAGGTCAGAACCAAACTGCGCAAAGGCCGCCATCTCACGGTACTGCGCAAGCTCACCCTTAATCTTACCGGCAACCTGCTTCATCGCTTTCACCTGAGCGGCAGAACCAACCCGGCTCACCGAAAGCCCGACGTTCACCGCCGGACGGATACCCTGATAGAAGAGATCCGTTTCAAGGAAAATCTGGCCATCCGTAATGGAAATCACATTGGTCGGGATATAGGCCGATACGTCATTTGCTTGCGTTTCAATGATGGGCAATGCCGTCAACGACCCGGACCCATTGTCTTCATTAAGCTTGGCAGCCCGCTCCAGCAAACGAGAGTGCAGATAGAACACATCACCGGGATAGGCTTCACGTCCTGGTGGACGACGAAGAAGCAGGGACATCTGACGATAGGCCACAGCCTGCTTGGAAAGGTCATCATAGACAACCAGCGCATGCATTCCATTGTCGCGGAAATACTCACCCATCGCACACCCGGCAAAAGGAGCCAGGAACTGCAACGGCGCAGGCTCTGAAGCGGTGGCAGCAACAACGATCGTATACTCAAGCGCGCCGTTTTCTTCCAGCGTCTTTACGATCTGCGCAACTGTAGAACGCTTTTGGCCGATGGCCACATAAACGCAATACAGCTTCTTGCTTTCATCATCCCCGTCATTGAGCGGCTTCTGGTTCAAGATGGCGTCAATCGCTACTGCAGTCTTACCTGTCTGGCGGTCACCAATGATAAGCTCACGCTGGCCACGCCCAATAGGGATCAGCGCGTCAATGGCCTTGAGGCCTGTCTGCATCGGCTCATGAACCGACTTGCGCGGGATAATCCCTGGCGCCTTCACATCCACACGGGCACGGGTGTCACTTTCGATCGGCCCCTTGCCGTCAATCGGATTGCCGAGCGGATCGACCACACGACCCAGCAAGCCCTTGCCGACAGGCACGTCCACAATGGAGCCGGTCCGCTTTACGGTATCGCCTTCCTTGATCGCACGGTCGGAGCCAAAAATCACAACCCCGACATTGTCGTTCTCAAGATTGAGCGCCATGCCGCGAACGCCGCCTGGAAACTCCACCATTTCCCCGGCCTGGACATTGTCCAGACCATAAATCCGGGCGATACCATCGCCAACGGAGAGCACCTGACCGATCTCTGAAACTTCGGCGTCGTGACCGAACCCTTTGATCTGTTCCTTGAGGATCGCAGAAATTTCCGCGGCCTGAATGTCCATCAGCCAGCCTCTTTCATCGCAAATTTAAGATTGTTGAGCTTTGTGCGAAGTGACGAGTCGATCATCCGGCTCCCCACCTTGACAAGCAGGCCGCCAAGCAACCCCTTGTCCACATGTGTTTCGAGTTGCACGTCACGACCCATAGCAGCATTAAGAGCCTGCCTGAGCGCGCCAAGCTGAGTGTCACCAAGCACGTGCGCACTTGTTACCGTTGCAGTAATTTCACCCCGGGCCGTTGCCAGCATTTGAGCATAGGCCCGCCCCATATCCTGAAGCCCCGAAATCCGGCGATTGCGGATAACCACACCGACGAAATTCCGGGTAATCGTTTGAAAGCCAACCCGGTTCATGATCGCGCCCAACGCGCGACCCTGATCTTCAGCAGAAAAAACAGGGCTTCTCACCAGTCGCCCCAGATCATCAGAGCTGTCAATGAGGCTACTCAGGCCTTCGAGGTCGCCCGCAACCGCATCAAGCACACCCGCCTGGTCCGCCAACTCATAAAGAGCCTTAGCGTAACGACGGGCAACACCGGTGGTGTGAAATTCACTAGCTGACACGTTTGTGCTCACAACCCTTGTTCAAGAACCCGCTACCTAAATCCCCGAAGGGCGGTAACCACTTGAAAATATTGAATGTATGAAGAACGACAGCCAACCCCTGAAATGAAGCCCACCCTCGAAACCGGGCGTGTGGTAACACGCCGACTGCCCCCGCGCAACGCTTTCACCCCAAAAATCGAAGGGGTGCGGCAATTCAGCATTGCCCCCCAAATACCAACTCCTGAGTAGATCCGGCAGATCATAGGAAAGAATAGGGGTCCACATCCACCAAAACCCGTACTGCGCCGGGGATTTTAACGCGAGCCAGCCAGTCCGCCACATAATTTTGTACCGGGGCTACGCGCGACGCCTTCACCAGAAAACGTACCCTGTGTCGCCCCCGCAGTAACGCCAGAGGGGCCGGAGCAGGGCCAAACACGGCGATTCCCTCCGCAACTCCATAAGACCGGGCAAGTTCCCGCGACACCGCCTGCACCTGTTGCAGGTCGTGGCCGGAGATCACCAGCGCCACCAGCCGACCATAGGGCGGATAGCCTGTCCGCTCCCGCATAGCAGCTTCACGCGCCAGAAACGGGTCCCTGGCGCCTTCTATCAGGGCCTGCATGACAGGATGCTCAGGGATATAGGTCTGGAGAAAGACCCGCCCGGGCAGCAAGGCCCTCCCGGCCCGGCCCGCCACCTGGTGCAGCAATTGAAAAGTGCGCTCGCTGGCCCGCAAATCCCCGTTTTCAAGGCCAAGATCAGCATCCACGACCCCCACAACCGTCAATAACGGGAAATTATGGCCTTTCGCCACGATCTGCGTACCAACGATAATATCAACCTCATGATCGGTGATCTGGCGGATAGCATCACCGTGCGCCGAGGGCCCTCGAAGGTTGTCGGATGACAATAGCGCCAGCCGGGCCTGTGGAAACCGCTGCCCCACTTCTTCAGCAATACGCTCCACCCCCGGCCCACAGGCAATCAACCCATCCTCCTCGCCACAAGACGGGCAGGCACGCGGCACCGGCGCCGTAAACCCGCAATGGTGGCAGGTCAGTTGCTTGCGAAAGCGGTGCTCCACCAGCCAGGCATCACACTGCGCGCACTCGATCCTGTGCCCGCAGGTACGACACAGGGTAAGAGGCGCATATCCCCGCCGGTTGAGGAACAGCATGGCCTGCTCCCCCTTCGCCAGCGCCTCGGTAACAGCCTGCAAAAGCGGCGGAGACAGCCATTC
>CAZNLO010000033.1:0-25102 GCA_964573935.1 uncultured Parvibaculum sp.
AAGAAGAGGACCAGCTTTCAGCCGGCCCCCTATTTTTCGTCATAAGACTTATTACAACTTGAGCCCGCACCGATCAGGATCTGCTACGTTCCCTTGTGAGGCTGTCTCCATCTTCATTGACTGGGCTGCTGCCGGTTTTGAGGACACTGAGATAGGGTGTTTTTTGAAATTGGAGAATAGACATGACACGAAGGAAATTCAGCCGCGAGTTCAAGCGGGAAGCGGTCTTATTGGTCAAGCAGCGTGGGGTCAGTGTGGCGCAAGCTGCTCGTGATCTGGATTTACATGGGACAGTGTTGCGGCGCTGGATAGCGGAAGCTGTAACACAATAATTTCGTCGCCCTCGTAACCATAGAGTGTAGCAGATGCTGATCGGTGCGGAAGCTGTCGAAATGACAGCCGACCGCACCTTCGCGCCAGTGGGGCATTTACCAACCAGCGAACCAGGGTCGCTCCGCGTGCCTTGGCCGCACAAACCGGGTAGTCTCGGATATTCCGTCACGATTCTGGAAGCGCACAGGCAGATGAAAGAAAAAGAACTCAGGCTGGCGCTTGTTTGTTATGGCGGTGTTTCTCTGGCTGTCTATATGCACGGTGTCACTAAGGAATTTCAGAAACTTGTGCGCGCATCGTGTTTTTACCATCGGTTGCCGGACCCAGCCGACCGGGTAGGCAAGACTTATGATGATCTCAACGACGACCCCGACCGGGAAACCGATACGGAGGCGGTCTACTTTGATCTCCTGAAAGAAATCGGCCAGGAACTTGATCTGCGGGTCTTTATTGATGTCATTGCGGGCGCTTCGGCCGGCGGTATTAACGGCGTCATGTTGGCACGCGCGCTTGCCCATGACCTGCCACTGGATGCGCATCGGGAAATGTGGCTCGAAAAAGCCGACATCACCGCCCTGATGGACGAAGCCGCCATTGCCAGTAAATGGAGCAAGGTATTCCTGCGTCCCCTGTTCTGGGATGTGAACGAGCGCTGGCTGAAGCGGCTCGCACCAGATACCGAGATGCGAGAGAAACTTTCAACATTTCTCCGCTCCCGCTGGTTCAAGCCCCCCTTTTCCGGGCAGCGTATGTCCGCCATGCTTCTTGATGCCTGCCAGGCGATGGGAACGCCCCGATCTTCTGATGCGTCGTTGCTGCCCCTCAGCCACCAGCTCGACCTTTTTATCAGCGTCACCGATTTTTACGGGTTTGAGCAAACCATTGCATTGCATGATCCGCCCGTGGTCACTGAACGCGAGCACCGGCACATCCTCAAGTTCAAATATCTCAAACATTCCGATGGTGAGATCATCAGTGATTTCGACCACTCGCATATTCCGGGACTTGTCTTCGCTGCGCGCGCAACATCCTCTTTTCCAGGGGCCTTTCCGCCGGTGCAAATTAACGAAATCGACCGGGTTCTGAAAGAACGCGGAGAGGACTGGCCTCACCGGGAAGATTTTATCGCGCGCAAATTCAAAACCATGATCGGCCTGGGGCATAGTCCGCTGACCAGTTCCTTTGTCGACGGCAGCGTGCTGAATAACAAACCGTTTGCGGAGGCGGTCGCAGCCCTACCAGACAGGCCGGCATACCGCGAGGTTGACCGGCGCGTGATCTACATCGACCCGGCCCCGGAAGAGCCCGCGCGTGACCAGGACGGCACCCTGCCGGGGTTCATTCCCACCATCATGGCCTCCCTGTCCGATATTCCCCGGAACGAGCCCGTCCGTGACGAACTTGCAGAAATCAACGTTATCGGTCAGCAAATTCATTTGTATAAAGAAGTCGTCAGAGCAACACGGCCAAACATTCAACGGGCCGTTGAAAAAATCCTCGAAGGGGACCTCCCTTCGCACCCCACGGCCCACCAACTGGCGCAGCTCCGTGAAAAGGCCAACATCCATTCTGCTACGGATGCAGGTTACGCCTATGACGGTTATATCCAGATCAAAGTACTCTCGGTATTGCACTGGCTGGCGGAAATTCTTAGCGACATGGCACCCCAGGTTGCCCACCCCAGCAACCGTTTTGCGCTCACCAAATCAGTGGAAAACTGGGCGCGGGAGAAGGGTATTTTTCCGGTTGAACTAGATGCGGGAAAGACATCTGATGGCAAGACAGACTGGATCACATTTCTCAAACGCTTTGATGTAAACTTCAGACAACGCAGGCTGCGTTTTGTCATTCGTCGTCTCAACGAACTTTATGTGGACCGACGACATGATGCCTCGTCGTTCGACAGCGGGGGCCTCGATGATTTCAAAAAAGTTCTCTACGGCTCTCTGGAACGGCTACAAAGGCGGCGCTGCTGTTCTTTTTTTGAGACAGGTCTTCATCAGATGGCGAAAAAATTGCTCTCCAGTACCGGGGGCGATGCAACCGTTGAACAACTGGATCCACTGATGGACGGTATTCGCCAGGCTCTTTCTCTTGTCGATGTTGACACGCTTCTGGATGATGACTTTTCAATTCTCTCCGTTAATTTTCTGCCACCAGGGATACGACGCGATCTCACGCTTGCCTATCTCAGTTTTCCGTTTTTCGATGTTCTGACATTCCCCCTTCTGAAGTGGCAGAAGCTTGACGACATAGACAGTGTACTGGTTGCGCGTATCAGCCCCCTAGATGCATCCGCCCTTCAAACTGACGGACAGACAACCAACCTGCGGGGTCGGGAGCTTGGGCATTTTGGCGCGTTCTTCTCCAGGAAGGCGCGGGAACATGACTACCTGTGGGGACGGCTTCATGCGGCAGAACGGCTGGTTGATTTTGTCACCGATGCAGCGTCCCCTTCCCTGCATACTGTGACGATTAACGCGGACCAGGTGAAGGGTCGTCTGTTTCAGGCGATTTTGAAAAACGAGGCAAACCACCTGACCCGGAGCAACAAGCTGCTTTACGAACTCGGCGCCAAAACGCAGGCCATGTTTACCCACGTGCGCACCGACACGGACTAATTCCGGTCGCCCCGGAAAATGTCGCCCCGCTCCACCCACGACAAAATATCGCGCCAGACGGTTTCACGCTGAAGATCACGGAGCAGCAAATGCCAGCCTTCGGGATACTCTTTAACACGAAGCCCCCTGGGAAACCTGGCGACGATATTTTCAACGGGACGCCTGGGTACAATTTCGTCATGGCTACCGAAAAGAAGCAATGTGGGGACTGTGACTTTCTCCACTGAGAGATAGGCCCGGTCCATCAGTCCAACAAGCCCGTAGATTGCATCGACGCGGGTTTCCTTAATCACCAACGGGTCAGCCCCCAGGGCCCTTAGCATCTCGATATTGTCTGAAGGCCGTCTGCCAAGTCCTCTGCCGGTCAAGGTCATTTGCGGCAGGGTGTGCGCACTGAGCCACAGGGTCGCCTGATAGGCTTTGTTCATCGACGACCACCCCCACACGGCCGGTGCGATAAGAATAATGCCCTCGGCACCAAGCTCCCCCTCTGCCGACGCGGCAATCGCGAGCGCTCCTCCCATGCTGGTGCCCATCACAAAAACGGGTGTTTGGGGATGGTGCGCGCGCAGCAGTGCCACGACCGCCTTCAGGTCACTAACCATCGCTTGCGCGCCTGCCCACATCCCATGCCCCGGGGCCAGTCCGAACCCGCGCTGATCGTAGGCATAGAAGGAAACCCCCTGGCTTGCAAACCAGCGCCCGGGTAATTCAAAAGCTCGGGAATAGTCGTTAAACCCGTGCAGGCCGAGGATCACGGCTGAGGGTTCAGCCGCTGGCCATACGCGCAATGGCAAGCGCGTTGCATCGGCCATAATAAAATTGTCCGATGTAAGTGCAGTGGCCCGATAAGGCGTCCCGACAGTCTGAGTGTGTGGCGCACAAGCGCCCAGCAGCAAAAACAATGTGATGATCCATGTTTTCATTGCGCTCTGTCATCCATGTTCCTTGATGCCCTTATCCGGCAGATGCCTCGCGGATCATGCTACGACCAATGATAATTTGTTGTATCTGGCTGGTGCCCTCATAGATGCGGAAGATGCGCACATCACGGTAGAAGCGCTCGATGCCATAATCGGCGACATACCCGGCCCCGCCAAATATCTGAACGGCCTTGTCTGCAACCCGGCCCACCATCTCTGATGCAAAATACTTACAGCAAGACGATTCAATTCCCACATCTTCCCCGGCGTCCCGACGTTTGGACGCATCCATCACCATGCAGCGTGCGGCATAGGCTTCTGTTTTACAATCTGCCAGCATGGCCTGCACCAGTTGATGGTTGCCGATTGGCTGGCCAAACTGTTTGCGCTCAGCCGCATATTTCGTCGCATCCTCAATCAGACGTTCGGAGACACCAACGCAAATTGCGGAAATGTGCAGACGCCCGCGCTCCAGGACTTGCATGGCGGTCGCAAAGCCCTTCCCCTCTTCAGTGCCTAGCAGGCAGGAAGCGGGGATGCGGGCATTGTCAAAAATGACATCGCAAATATGCGCACCCTGCTGACCCATTTTCTTTTCTGATTTTCCAAGCGAAATGCCGGGTGCATCTGCGGGACAGATGAAAGCCGAGATACCCTTGGCTCCCGGCTTGTCCGGGTCGGTGCGCGCCAACAGGGTGTACATGGTCGCCTTGGCAGCATTGGTAATGTAGCGCTTGGTGCCGTTGATAACATAATCATCGCCATCTCGAATTGCCGTGGTCTTGAGAGAAGCCGCATCGGATCCGGCTTCCGGTTCCGTCAACGCGAAACTCGCAATCGCTTCGCCCGTTGCAAGTTTGGGAAGCCACTCCTCTTTTTGATCCTGTCGGCCATGCATCACAATGCCCTGTGACCCAATACCGACATTGGTGCCAAAGACAGACCGGAAAGCCGGCGACGTGCGCCCCATCTCGAACATCAAGAGGCACTCTTCCTCCATGTTCAGCCCAAGCCCTCCATATTCGGTGGGGATGGAAATGCCAAAAAGCCCCAGCTCGCGCATTTCCTGCACAATTGAAGCGGGAACCTCGTCGTTTTCCGACACCTGGTCTTCGATGGGTCGAAGGCGCTCGTCCACGAAGCGCCGGATCGTTGTCAGGAGGTGGTCGCGTGTTTCAAGGTCAAGTGCCATACGTTTGCAAGCCTATAAGTCGTGAATTTTCGCGACTTTAGCTATCGGCGCGGCTGGGAGCAAGGTTGAAGGAACACCCCGTGCGCCATAAAGCCACCGATGACTTCCTCCAATGTTGGCATTTTCGGGACAAAGACTTACATAGAGGGAAAGTTATTGACGCCTGCCACAGTGTGTAGTCGCAGGCCTGTGGATAAAGAAAGACGAAAACATGAATGTTCCTACCGAACGCCTGACCGGCTATCACTCCTGGGAAGATATGGTCGATCCATTTGAGGATCATGCAGGACCCTATTTCAAGAAGAACAAAGATGATGGGAGCGTCAGTTGTGCTTTTGAAGCCCTTCCTCACCACTGCAATGGCGGCGGGTTCTTACATGGTGGCGCGCTTATGACTTTCGCCGACTACGCATTGTTCGCTATTGCCGGGGATATACTTGATGGTCCCTCTGTTACTGTGAGTTTCAGCTCGGAGTTTATTTCCGCTGTCGGCGAAGGAAATCTGGTTGAGGCTACCGGCGAAGTCATCCGCAATACCCGCTCCATGGTGTTTGTAAGAGGCCAGATATTTTCAGGTGATACAATATTGCTGAATTTCAGCGGTGTCATCAAACGCATTTCCAAAAAGAACTGAGGTTGGCGTTATGGTAACATTGAGCGTTCTTGATCAATCGCCGATCCGCGAAGGCGGCTCCGGCGCACAAGCGCTTGGCGAGAGCATTGATCTGGCGCGCGCCTGCGAGGCGGCAGGATACCAGCGCTACTGGGTTGCCGAACATCACAACACAAGCTCGTTCGCAGGGTCTGCACCGGAGATCATGATCGGAGCCATCGCCGCCGCGACCCAAACAATCCGGGTCGGGTCCGGCGGAGTTATGCTGCCACACTACAGTTCGTTGAAAGTTGCAGAGGTCTTTCGTGTTCTCGAAAGTCTTTATCCCGGCCGCATTGACCTTGGACTTGGCCGCGCGCCAGGGTCGGACCTGAAAACAAGCCGGGCCCTTCAACCCGGCCCCAAGGCCTACGGCATTGATGCTTTCCCCCAGCAGATCGAGTTGCTAATCCAGTTTCTGGAAGACGCTCAAGGGCGGGAGGACACGCAGGGTGGCTTTGCCTCTGACCATCCCTACAAGGGCATTCAATCGACCCCCACGGGGCCGGGCATCCCGGACCTTTGGATGCTGGGGTCGAGCTCGGACGGGGCTCTGCATGCGGCCCAGTTTGGCCTGCCCTACTGTTTTGCGCACTTCATCAACCAGGATGCAGGTGCCATGCCCCTTGATCTCTACAGGCAACATTTCAGGCCCAGCCGCAATCTGGCGGGGCCCCGGGGGTCGATTGGTGTGTCTGTTACCGTCGCCGAAACAGAAGATGAAGCACACCGCATTTCCGCCTCGCGAAATTTGTGGATTGTCCATTTTCTGCAAGACAAGGCCGGTCCCTTCAAATCTACAGATGATGCCCTTGCATTCCCCCTTAGTGATGAGGAACGGGTGATGCTGAGAGCGGTGAAGCAACGCGGTCTTGTCGGCACGCCCGAGCAGGTTCGAAGCCGGTTACTGCGACTTGGAGAAGAGTATGGGGTCGATGATTTTGTGATCCTCACAATCATCCCCGACCATGCAGAGCGCGTAAAATCCTACCGCCTGCTGGCGGAGGCTTTTGGCCTTCCCACGACGCCTTAACCCGTTGACTGGGGGTGCAAGAGGGTGCCCCGACGCGCCGATTTGCGGCGGTAGGCTGCACGGATACGGGCGAGGCGCTCCTCTGTCAGGGGAAAATTCCAGATCACCGCGACAGAGACGATCCAGAGTGCCAGCGGGGCCAGACAATAGATCAGGGTGATTGCAAATGTGCCAAGCTCTGTCTGGTTGTCAGCCTGTGGATCAAAGCCCATATAGGCAATAAACGGCAGCGCTATGCCTACCCCGGCGGCTTCAAAAATCTTGCGTACCATGGCCAGGAAAGCGAACAGAAACCCCGTGCGGTGCTCTCCTGTGCGCATGGTGTCGAGGTCAACGACATCGGCCAGCATTGAGGCCCCAAGGATGGAGGTCGCCCCGGAGGCCAGTCCCTGCACCAGGGTTATTGCCAGCATCGCTGCAAACGTCAAATGGGGTGCGGCAGGCATCACCAGATAAACGACCAGAGGGATCGCCGCAAAAGCCGTCAACGCAAAGCCAGCAGCAACACACAGTGCCCGGTGCTTTCCAATCCGCTTTCCCAGCCTAACCCAGATGGGTACCCCGGCAAAAGCCGCCACGAAGAGAACCAGGATCAGAGCAAGACCTGTCTCACCGATCTTCAGCACATGGTCATAAAAGAGGATGGCGACAGAGACGTTCAGGGAGCCAGCCAGAGCGCCGACGATAGAAGAGAGTATGATGCGCCGAAAGGGGCCGTTGCGGCGGATTGCATGCAGCCCTTCCCTGAATGAAACCTTCTGCACCGCCTGAGATTTTGGCTCGGTCACGAACCCGATCAGGATGAGCCCGCTTATGGGTAGCAGAATGACCGTCGCCCAGCCCAGGGCACCCATTGCTTCTCTGGTCGCCGTGTTAATCGGCCCATCAGCTTCCCCCTCCAGAGGAGGGTCGCCGGAAATGGAGAGAACAATGATCGGTACACAGATCGCCAACATCAGGCCCAGTAGCTGGAGCATTTCGCGGGCACCTGTCACACGGCTGCGCTCGTGATAGTTGCCCGAAAGCTCAGCCCCCCAGGCGGCATAGGGAATACCTATCAATGTAAAGCCAAGATAAATTGCGGAAATCCAGAGAAACAAATATCCGAGGCTCACCGGTTCGGTGGGCACAAACAACATGTAGGCCGACAGCATCATCAGCGGCACGCTCAATGCAATCCAGGGCCGCCGACGCCCAAACCGGGTTCGCGTTCTGTCACTCAGGCGCCCGATCAGCGGGTCGGTAATGACATCGCTAAACCGCGCGACCATGAGCACCACGCCAACGGCTGCCAGATCAAGACCCAGAGTGCCGCTGTAGAATGCAGGGATGTAAATGGCGATCGGCAGGCCGACAATAGAAAGGGGCACTATCATCTGTGCATACGAGATAAGTTGACCCAGAGGGATGCGGCTTTCCCCGCTCGCTCCTTCCACCCCAACTTGCACCCGGCCCTGCCTTTTTTCTTCCATCTGATCTTCCAGCACCTTTGAGCCCGTCAAATGGTAACATAAAATTACTATATGGAAACTCAAGAATCCTGTGCTTTTTCAACCCCGGAACCTGACTGTCAGCTATGCGCCTGGTTCAGGAGCTGTTCAGGTAGACCCTGCCATTTTGCACTCAATCGCTGGCAACAGCGGTATGGGTTGTCGGGCCATTGCAATGTAGTGATGGCCAGGCTCCTAAGGGGGTAAAGACGGTACCTGAATGTACCCCCGGGTCCGTCTTTACCCCTTTTTCGCGACCAGCCGTCCCCACATAAGACAGTTGAAAAGCCGCGAGAAACGATAGAACGCGCCTGATCGAAAATATTCAGATGGCGCAAATATGCTTTTCTTTTGATTACGCAATTGCTACACCTGTGTTCACTGCGTTGTATGTCTTCACCCTCGACTGAGGTTTTATGAGCAAAATTGCCGCACTAGCCGCTGTTTTCTCCTTTCTGTTCATCCAGTTCGCGCATGCGTCTGTTTTGGATACCGCAGGCGTGCGCCAGAGTGCGCAATCGGCACATTCAAGCAATGTTTCTGGCCACAACGCAGATCGAGTTGATCCAGGCCGCGTGCACAATCACGATCATCACCATAATCATCGCAATGGTGCCCATGGTAATGAAACTCAGGAAACGCTGCATGATTTGTTGCACGACTATCATTCCGGTGCGTTCTATGCGGCATATGCAGCAATGGTGGTGATTGCACCAGAGCGAAACTGGTCTTCGACCAAGCTGAACTTCGCCCGCATCCCTTCGCTTGCGCCAACCACGCCCCCTCCCATCTCCTAGTCTCTCGAAACCTGTCGCTTTGAACGGTTCACCAGTTTGAGCCGCGCGTCGCGTGTACTTCCTCCATCGAGAGATTGACAATGAAAATCATGACCGCAGCTTGCGCTGCCGCATTTCTATACGGCCTGACATCTCAGGCCTGGGCGCAAAACGACATTCCATCGGGTACAGCCCTCCTCTCCATGGAGGATGCAATCACACGGGTTGTTGAAGCCTCCCCTTCAATACGAGCGAGTGAAGAAGCTGTCCGTGCGACCGGCGGTGGCCTACTTCAGGCTGGGGCTCGGCCTAACCCGGAGCTTGCATTGGAAGCCGCAAATATAGGCGGGTCCGGTGCCTTTAGCGGATTTGACCGGGCAGAGATGACACTCAGCGTCGGACAGACAATCGAGTTTGGGGGAAAACGCGACGCACGCATTGGCTTGGCTGTCGCCGAACGCGAAATGGCGAGGCTGTCTGCCTCAATCACGCTGCATGATACCGTTCTTGCTGCGCGCGAGGCATATATCAATGTAGCGATTGCCGCCGCCACTGTACAAAATGCAGAACATCGCACCGAGGTTGCACGCGCACTTGAAGCCGCGGTCAACAGGCGGGTTCAAAGTGCGCGCGATTCCACCGCCGCGCTGGACCGGGTTGTCGCACGTGCGCTGGAAGCAACGGCTGATCTTAACCAAGCGCGGTACGCATTGCGCCTGTCCAAACAGCACCTGTCTTCTCTGTGGGGCGAAATGGAAAGCCACTTTGAGGTGGATTACGAGTTTCTTGCTCAAGTAGAGTCAGTCGATGCATCGACATTCCAGGCGCAGCTTGGCAATGTTCCCGACCTGCTGCTGGCAAAGGCGATGGAGACGCGAACGTCAGCGGTACTGACACTGGAACGTGCGAAAGGTAGTCAGGATCCAACGCTAAGTCTGGGCGTTCGCCAGTTTCAGCAATCCGACGATGTTGCTGCGGTTCTCTCGCTCTCGATGCCTCTTGGTATTTTCAACACCAATCTGGGAAATATCGAAAGTGCTGAGGCCCAACACCGGCGCAGCGAATTTCTTTCGCGCGATGCCCGGCTGCGCTTCGACCGTTCCCTATCTACAAATCTGGGAGCCCTTCAAGCTGCCCATGCTGATGTTCTCGCCTTTCGCGACGGCATTATTCCAAGAGCACGGACCGCGCTGAGCAGAACCCATGCAGGGTATGCACGTGGTGCCTTCACCTATCTGGAAGTGCTGGAGGCGCAACAGGCCCTTCAGGAGTTTCAGGCCCGTGAAATCTCAGCTCTGAAACGTTTTCATATGGCGCATGCAGCGCTTGATCGCCTGATGGCGACATACAAAGAACCACTGCTGGCCAGGGAGATTGCAGAATGAAGGTGTTTGGAAATTTGACCGCGATCCTTCGGAATTTCCGGTGGGTCCTGCCGATCGCAGGCGCTCTGGCCCTCACCGGATGCGATGACGCCGGTGAGCATGGCGCCCATGGTGATGAACATACGCTTGAGGGCGAGTATGAACGAGGTCCAAACGGGGGACGGTTACTTGAAGAAGGATCGTTCGCTGTAGAAATTACGATTTTTGAGGCTGGGGCTCCGCCACAGTTTCAAGTCTATCCCTATTTTGATGGCCTTCCAGTGGACCCCGCAAAGGTTGGCTTGAAAATTGAACTGGAGAGACTGGACGGAACGGTTGACCATTTCGCATTTCAGTCCGCAGATGAGTATCTCGCTGGCGACAACGCGGTTCTTGAACCTCATTCGTTCGATGTGCGCGTAAATGCTTCCTATGAAGGGCAGGAATTCAAATGGGCCTATCCGTCTTATGAAGGCAGGACAGTAATTCGTGCTGAGTTCGCCCGCAAAGCCGGCATTAAAGTTGAACCTGTTGGGCCAGCCACTATTGAGGAGACGCTTGACGTGCTGGGGCGCGTTGACTTGGCACCCGGTTCAGAAGCTGTACTGCGGGCGCGTTTTCCAGGTCAGGTCCTGGGTGTTTACAAGACAGTTGGGGAGCACGTGAAGGCAGGCGAGCGGCTGGCCCGTATCGAGAGCAACGAAAGCCTTCGGGCATACGATCTCGTTTCGCCCATCGACGGCGTTGTTCTTGAACGCAAGACGAATGTTGGAAACGTTGCCGGCGAGGAAGCCCTGTTTATTGTTGGTGACCTTACGCAGTTGAGCGTGGATTTTCATATATTTCCTAAAGACTTGTACCGGGTTACTCCTGGACAATCTGTCATTATCACATCGATTGATGATCGTTTCAGGGCAACAGCACAAATCCAGACTTTTCTTCCTACCAAAGAGCTGGAGACGCAAACCGTGCTCGCACGAGCTCTTCTGGACAATCCCAACCAGACGTGGATGCCCGGCATGACGGTTCAGGGCAGCATCATCGTCAACCGGCAGGAAGTACCGATGGCGGTTCGCTCTGAAGCATTGCAGAAATTCCGGGACTTTACTGTCGTCTTTGCCCAGGTGGGTGAAACTTATGAAGTGCGAATGCTGGAGCTTGGTCGTGAGACACCGCAATGGACAGAGGTTCTAGGCGGCATCGTCGCAGGCCAGGAATATGTGACCGAAAACAGCTTCCTGATAAAAGCTGACATTGAAAAATCGGGGGCATCCCATGACCACTGAGAACAACAGTATACTTGTAAAAATTATTGACTTCGCCATACGGCAACGCTGGCTGGTGCTTGTTGTTGTTTTGGCGATCGCGGGGTTGGGTGTTTACAACTTTAACCGACTGGCAATAGATGCCGTTCCCGACATTACCAATGTTCAGGTTCAAATTAACACAGAGGCACCCGGTTACTCCCCTCTGGAAGCTGAGCAGCGCATTACGTTTCCCATCGAAACGGCGATCTCCGGCCTGCCGGGCCTGGATTACACACGCTCCATTTCGCGTTACGGCCTGAGCCAGGTCACCGTTATTTTCAAAGACGGGTCGGACATTTACCTTGCCCGACAACTCATTGCAGAGAGACTACAGTCTGTACGCGGGAAGTTGCCACCTGGTATCGAGCCGGAAATGGGCCCCATTTCCACAGGCCTTGGCGAAATTTTCATGTACACGGTCGAAGCGTTGCCGGGGGCTCTCAAAGATGATGGCACCGAGTGGACCTCGACAGACCTGCGCACGCTGCACGATTGGGTGGTTTTGCCGCAGCTCATCACAGTTTCCGGAGTGACGGAGGTCAACACCATTGGTGGGTACCAGAAGCAGTTTCATGTTACCCCCTGGCCGCACCGTCTGGAGGCCTACCAGCTTACTCTTTCTGACATTATCGAGGCGCTGGAGCGCAACAATTCAAACGCCGGTGCCGGTTATATTGAGAAGTCAGGACAACAGTATCTCGTTCGGGTCCCGGGACAGGCGGAGACGCTGGAAGATTTGCTGCAAATCATCATTACCCAGAGGCATGGCGTTTCAATCCGCATTGCAGATGTTGCAGACGTTCTGCTGGGCAAAGAACTGCGCACAGGAGCGGCAACGGAAAATGGTATGGAAGTGGTTCTGGGCACCGTCTTTATGCTCATTGGTGAGAACAGTCGAACGGTGTCAAAGGGCGTCGCTGAACGATTAAAAACCATCAACGAGAGCCTCCCGACCGGTGTCATCGTCCAGACCACTTACGACCGTACCACACTCGTGGAAAAAACCATCAAGACGGTTCAGAACAACCTTGTCGAGGGCGCTTTGCTCGTCATCGTCATTCTTTTTCTTCTTCTGGGTAATTTCAGGGGGGCACTGATTACTGCATCCATCATTCCGCTTGCCATGTTGATGACAATTACAGGCATGGTGCAAAACCGTGTCTCGGGAAATCTGATGAGCCTGGGCGCGCTCGACTTTGGGCTAATTGTCGATGGCGCCGTGATTATCATTGAGAACTGCCAGCGCCGCTTTGCCGAAGAGCAAAAGCGCCTTGGTCGCCTCCTGTCAAAGGAAGAAAGGTTTGATCTGGTTTCTGTGGCTACGGCTGAAGTCATAAAACCCAGTCTGGTTGGCGTTCTCATCATCACCGTCGTTTACATTCCGATCTTCGCGCTTACTGGCGTTGAAGGAAAAATGTTCCACCCGATGGCATTCACCGTCGTCGCAGCACTTCTGTCGGCGTTACTCTTGTCGATCACCTTCGTTCCTGCTGCAACTGCGATTTTTCTTGGGGGAAAAATAAAGGAAGAAGAGCCACGCATTATTGTCAGTGCAAAGAGGGTCTACGGACCTCTTTTGGATGTTGTCCTGAAATGGCGGGTTGGCGTCGTTGTTGCTACAACGGGGCTTATTATACTGACGGCACTCGCTGCAACACGTCTTGGTGCGGAATTTATTCCCCAGTTGGACGAAGGTGATATCGCCATGCATGCCCTGCGGATACCCGGGACTAGCCTGTCCCAGGCGGTCCATATGCAGGCAGCATTGGAGGGCCGGCTTGGAGAATTCCCGGAAGTCGAGAAAGTTGTTTCAAAAATCGGGACGGCGGACATCGCGACCGACCCGATGCCGCCAAATGTTGCGGACACATTTATCATTATGAGAGACCGCAGCGAATGGCCGGATCCGCGCAAACCCAAACATGTACTCGTCGCTGAAATAGAACAGGCGATGCTGGCGATTCCCGGAAACAAATATGAGTTCACCCAGCCCATCGAAATGCGCTTCAACGAGCTGATCGCCGGTGTGCGGAGTGATCTGGCAGTGAAAATATTCGGTGATGACCTTGATGTCCTGCTGGAAGTAGGCCAGTCGATTGAGGCCGCAGTGAGGTCAGTGTCAGGTGCGGAAGATGTCGGTATGGAACAGGTGACGGGACTACCTTTATTGTCAGTCATTCCTGACCGCGAAGCCCTCGCCCGCTACGGGCTGAACATTGCTGACATTCAGGATGTCATTGCCATATCGGTTGGTGGGCGAACTGTCGGACAGGTGTTCGAGGGCGACCGTCGATTTGATATAGTCGTTCGTATGCCGGAGGTTTTGCGTGACAACCTTGCGGCAATCGAGCGTTTGCCTATTCCGTTGCCTGCGACAATGCGTGACCGGGATGAAGGAGGGCTTGCCTTCATTCCTCTATCAGAGGTGGCAAGTATTGTATCCACAATCGGGCCCAATCAGATCAGTCGCGAAAACGGCAAGCGCCGCATTGTCATTACCGCAAATGTGCGTGATCGCGATCTAGGTTCCTTTGTGCAGGATGTGCAACAGGCGGTTCGGAGCAATGTCGATGTGCCCCCCGGTTATTGGGTGGCCTATGGTGGCACGTTTGAGCAACTGATTTCGGCGAGCAACCGGCTTCAGCTCGTCATTCCAGTCGCCTTCCTTCTTATTTTTGGCTTGCTTTTTATGCTGTTTGGATCAGCAAAAGACGCAGCGATTGTTTTCACCGGGGTGCCGATGGCGTTAACCGGGGGGGTTGCTGCGTTGTTTCTGCGTGACCTTCCCTTCTCAATCTCGGCCGGTGTCGGGTTTATCGCTCTGTCTGGTGTTGCCGTGCTGAACGGTGTGGTGATGGTATCTTTCATTCGCGACCTGAGGAAAGCAGGGGCGGCCCTTGAAGATGCTATTCGGGACGGCGCGCTGATACGTCTGCGGCCGGTTTTGATGACCGCACTGGTTGCAAGCCTGGGGTTCGTGCCTATGGCTCTGAACGTTGGGGCCGGTGCAGAAGTACAGCGGCCCCTGGCAACCGTCGTTATCGGTGGCATTGTATCGTCGACAATACTCACCTTGCTGGTGTTGCCGGCCCTCTACCGTCTGGCCCACCGCGATGCTGAGGGGTTGCGTTAAATGAGGGAGTGGCTGCCTGTAGTGCAGCCACTCCCCTAACCCGCAGCCTTAAACCATGGCCTAACCCAAGGTTGCACTTGGTCGCTTTGAAATTCGCTCATGCCAGGCTTTGAGTGTGCTTGCAGAATCTGGAATGGGAATGCCGATAAAGGCCGCAAAATCAATAACGCACAGGCCTGTGATGTCTGCCACAGTGAAACTGTCTCCGGCAAGGTAGTCCCGCCCCTCTAGGTCTTCATTCAGCCAGTTCAGAATAAACTCAGCGCGCTTTTTTCCCTGTTCCCCGGCCTCCGGGATACGGCCCTCCAGCGCTTTTGTCAGCTCGTGGCAATTTCTCCAATATGCCCCGACGGGCGATAGAAGCTGGAACTCAATCCGGCGGCTCCACATTTCTACATTGGCCTGCTCCAAAGCTGTTTTCCCGAACAAAGGAGGCTCCGGGTTTTTCACTTCAAAATAGCGGCAGATTGCAAGCGTCTCGGAGATGCATGTCCCATCATCAAGCTCCAGAACAGGAACCTGTTGCAGTGGGTTTTTCTTCCCGAATGCCTCTGTCCTGTTCTCTCTTGCCATTACCGATATCGGTTCAAGAGGCACATCAATACCCTTTTCCGCAAGATAAATGCGCACACGGCGCGGGTTCGGTGCTCTGGCATCGTCGTAAAGTTTCATGTGTTAGCTTCTCCTTATAATCGGCGCCGTTTTGAGGCGCATGAGATAGTCCTCAAACATTGGAAATGTAAATGCGATATCGCCGTTACCGGGGCTGTAAATCATACCTTTGTTCATGTGGTGAACTCCCAGCAACACTCGCGATAAGCAGCCTGAATATCTCCGTCACAGGTGACTAGGAAATCATGCCTATCACGGCACCGGTCATGGCGGTGGCGAGGGTACCTCCGATGAGGGCCTTCATGGCCAGCGAGGTAATCTCCTCCCTCCGTTCCGGTGCAATCGCCGAAAGCCCACCGATCATGATGCCTACTGACCCGAAATTCGCAAACCCGCACAGGCCGTAAATCATAATCAGGCGGCTGCGAGGAGACAGAGCCTCCTCGGGGGTGTTGGTCAGATCAAGATAGGCAATGAACTCGTTGAGCACGGTTTTTGTCCCCATGAGTTGACCAGCGACGGAGGCTTCACTCCAGGGAATGCCCATCAGCCAGACCAGCGGTGCAAATGCCCATCCAAACAGTCGCTGCAAGGTCAACGGCGCGTCAAAAACATCCGGCAACAGTCCCAGCATAATGTTGGCGAGAGCGACCAGCGCCACCAGCACAAGCAGCATGGCAAGAATGTTGAGGAACAGCGTCAGCCCATCAAGGGTGCCGCGCGTTACCGCGTCCATGCTGTTCTGGTATCCAAGGTCCGAAGAACTGATCTCTCCCGGTGTTGTTGCCTCATCCACCCGCCCCGGCACCATGAGCTTTGCCACCAGCACGGCAGCGGGCAGCGAAATAAGCGAGGCCGTGATGATTTGCCCCACCGCGCCATCAAGAATGCTTGAGAGCACAAAAGCGTAAAGAACGATCACCGTTCCTGCAACAGTTGCCAGCCCCACTGTCATCAACACAAACAGCTCCGAGCGGGTCAGGCGCGATATATAGGGGCGGATCAACAAAGGGGCTTCCACCATGCCCAGGAAGACGTTCGCTGCGGTTCCAAAACCTACTGCCCCTCCCAGATTGAAAGAGCGCTGAAGCACATACGCAAAACCCCTCGTCACAAAGGGCAGGATACGCCAGTACCACAGCAGAGCAGACAGGGCTGACACCACAAGCACCAGCGGCAAGGCCTGAAAACCCAACACAAAAACGTTCTGGGGGCTGGTGACGTCGAAGGGTGCCTCTCCTCCTCCGATGTACCCAAACACAAAGCTCGTGCCTTTGTTGGTGGCTGCCATCAGGGCATCCACGAGACCGTTTAGCGAGACCAACACGTCCCGGGCGAACGGGACTTTCGTGAGTAAAAATGCAACGGCTATTTGTAACCCCAAGCCTGTCAAGACCAGCCGCCAGGAAAGGCGGCGACGGTCTTCGCTCAGACCCCAGGCCAGGGCCACCAAGACAAGAAGGCCCAGTGCGCTTTGGCCTGCGTAAATGTCCATGAAACCTCCTCAAAAACCGATACAGGACCCGACAGTCCGTTTCGGCGCGCTTTTGGGGGCATATTACGGTCCCCGGGGCGGGTCGCAATGGAAAAACGTCGAAAACAGTGCACTTTGCGGATGCTGGAAGCACCTCATCCCATCTTGACCACAGGCGGCACGTCGGGCACAAAGAACGCCAAATTATCACGCATCGTAGAGACGCGATGCCCCTCTCGTTGTTGGCCCTTTTTATGCCAGCAAATCAGAAAAATCACCTTCAAGGAGACATCTCAGACATGAGCATTCGTTTCGACGGCAAAGTAGCAATCGTCACCGGCGCAGGCGGCGGGCTTGGCCGCTCCCACGCTTTGGAGCTTGCCCGCAGGGGCGCTAAAGTTGTTGTGAACGACCTTGGGGGGTCGGTTGACGGGTCAGGCGGCTCCTCCTCTGCGGCTGACGCTGTGGTTGATGAAATCAAGGCCGCTGGTGGCGAAGCCATTTCCAACGGCTCCTCGGTTACGGATGACGCAGGTGTGGAAAACATGGTCAAGCAGACCATGGATGCATTCGGACGCATCGATATTCTCATCAACAATGCCGGCATTCTGCGCGACAAGAGCTTCATGAAAATGGATTTCAAGGACTTCCACCTCGTTGTGGACGTCCATCTGTTTGGCACAGTGAAACCAACCAAGGCCGTGTTTCCGATTATGAAGGAACAGGGCTACGGCCGGATCATGGTCACGTCGTCCTCATCGGGTCTGTATGGGAATTTCGGCCAGACAAACTACGGTGCAGCCAAGCTCGGCGTGGTCGGCTTCATCAACACGCTGAAGCTTGAAGGCCAGAAGGACAATATCCGCTGTAACGCGCTGGCCCCCGTTGCCTACACCCGCATGACATCCAATCTGATGCCCCCGGAAACAGAAAGCATGTTGACGCCGGAAAGCGTGACACCGGGCGTTATATACCTTGTGTCCGAGGACGCACCAAACGGTGCAATCCTGTGTGCGGGCGCTGGTGTGTTTTCCGTTGCCAAAATCATGGAATCCGATGGCATGTATCTGGGGCGCGACGGCCTGAGCGCAGAAAAAGTTGCTGAAAACTGGGAACAGATTTCGGACATGTCCGAAGCCAAAGCCTTCTTCATGGGCGGCGAACAGACCGGAAAATTCTTTGAGAAAGCAACCGGTAAGTGAGCTTCCTCTCGACCTGACCAAATTGGGGGAGCCACGCGCTCCCCCTTTTTATGTCACCTGCATAAGGCAAAGCACCGAACTAGAGACCCAACACCGCTTTCGCCATGATGTTGCGCTGAACCTCATTGGACCCGGCAAAGATGGACGTTTTGCGCACCGAGAAATAATACGGTGCAATGGTCTTTGCGTAGGAGGGACCAACGTCAGGTTCGTTTGACTGGATGAGGGTATCTACCACGAAAGGTTGAGAATACCCCCCGACAGCCTCAAGCGCCAGTTCAGTACACGCCTGCTGCAACTCCGTACCACGGCACTTCAACAAGGAGCTTTCCGGGCCGAGATTTTTGCCGGCAGAAAGTGCAGAAAAAATGCGCAGCTCCGTGAACTCCATCGCCTTGATCTGAGTTTCCACGTCCGCCACCTTTGAGGCGAACACCGGCATCTCGATCAAAGGACGACCGTCGACAATCGTATCAGCCGCAACATTCCGCACCCCCTCGAGAGCATGATAAAGCCCCGGTGAATAGGCATTGCCACGCTCAAACTCAAGCAGGTACTTGGCATACGTCCAGCCCTTGTTTTCTTCGCCGATCCGGTTCTCAATGGGAATTTTCACGTCATCAAAGAAGACCTGATTGACCTCCTGATGAGGTGCCGGCGAGCCATCCAGGCAGATGATGGGCTCGACCGAGACGCCCGGCGTATCCATTGGGACAAGGACGAATGAAATACCCGCCTGGCGCTTGCCTTCATTGGAAGTGCGCACAAGACAGAATATCCAGTCGGCGTGCTGGGCGACGGAGGTCCATATTTTGGATCCGTTCAGCAAATAATGATCGCCCTTGTTCTCTGCTTTCATCTTCAAGGACGCCAGGTCTGATCCCGCTCCAGGTTCAGAATAACCCTGACACCACCACACATTGGTGGCCAGAATATCTGGCAGAAATTTCTTCTTTTGTTCTTCCGTCCCGAATTTCATGATAACCGGCGCAACCATTGTGATGCCGAACGGGACCGTGTGGGGCACGTCGGCTCCGCTCATCTCAACACTGAAAATATATTTCTGCGTCGGAGTAAAGCCCGGCCCGCCATGCTCAACCGGCCAGTTGGGAGCAGACCATCCTTTTTCATGCAAAGACTTCTGCCAGTTCACATGCAGATGCTTGTCGATATAGCCGTTCTTCGTGCGCGATACCTGATCGCGCATTTCGTCTGTATAAGCGTGTGCGATAAAATCTTTCACTTCCCTGCGAAAGGCTTCATCTTCGGGGCTGAATGCAAGGTCCATCAAATTCTCCCATACAAGGTGTTAGTTTACGATGTCGAGATACTGGATGTCTGGTGCACCGGCGAGCACGGCGCCAAGTGCTGGACCCGCTGCTTTGAAGTGATCGCTTTTCCCGTGTGCGTCTAGCGCTTCCTGCGATGCGTACTGCTCCATAATAACGTAAGTTTGTGGGTCCGCCTTCGAGCGCGTCACGTCATATTGAAGATTGCCGGGTTCATTCGTCCTGACCTGCTCACGCAGTGTTTTGAAGGCCGCCTCAAAATCGGCTTCCTTGCCTTCCTGCACTTTCAAAGTCGCTATTACGCCAATCGCGCCCATGAGTTTCTCCCTATCGGTTTAGTTATTTGAATTTTCGGACTCTAAGGGGTGAAGTCCGGTTCAGCAATGAAAAGCCTAAAAAGAAATGAACAGGCAGGTTGCTAAAATGGTCAATCACACTCTCCTCCCCGACGTTTTCGAGCACGATCAGCACCCCTTATAGGTCGCAGGACGTTTTTCAAAGAAAGCGTCAAGTGCCTCCTTGTGATCCTCTGTGTGGTGCGCCAGCGCCTGCATGTTAGCGGACATTTCCATGACGGTATCAAACGAGTTCGCCATTCCCTCGCGCATCAGGCGCTTTGTCATGCGCAATACATTTGGCGATTGAACGGATATTCGCTCCGCCAACTCATGTGCGCGAGCCATCAGTTCATCGTGAGGAACCACTTCGGAAACGAGGCCCCAATTGCAGGCCTTCTCTGCCGTTATGACATCGCCGGTGAAAAAGAGTTCTGAAGCTCGTGCCATGCCGATAATTTTGGGCAACAGCCAGGCCCCTCCATCTCCCGGCACAAGACCTATTTTCAGGAAGGTCACACCGAACTTTGCTTTGTCAGAAGCGATACGGGTATCGCACATGCAGGCAACATCGTTACCCAAACCAATGGCCGGGCCATTGACGGCGGCGATGACGGGTACTTGCAGCCCCCAGATGGACTTGACGATACGGTGAATGCCGTTGCGATATCGATCAGCGATCTGTACGCCCGGCCCGCCAAAGCCCTGAGCGCCCGAGCGCATTGCCTTCACATTGCCTCCAGCAGAGAAGGCTGAGCCAGCACCCGTCAAGATCACACAACGCACATCCATGTCGTCGTTGATCCGCGTCGCAGCCGCCGTAAAATTATCCGCATCCTCCGCCTCCCCCAGGGGATTGCGGCTTTCAGGTCTGTTGATGGTCAACGTCACAACATGCCCCGTTTTTTCAAAAATAAGTGGATCGTCCATTTTTTTCCCCATACCGCTGTTGCCCCAGGTCAGGCATTCCAAATCTTCATTCTACTATAGGCGCTTACAAACTTTCGCGCGTACTACATGGTAGAAAACACAGCCTATTTTCCACCAAAACCATCGCCTGTACAGGGTCTATTAACCAGCTTTCCGAAGCGGTTATTAATATCTTTCGCCGACCCTGTTCATCGCAATGTCAAGCAGCGTCGAATTTTTTGTTTCGTCCAGCGTTGTCAGGGGTCTCGGGAGCATGTCAAAATTGAAAGAATTATGGGAGAGCTTCTGGCCTGCTGACGATCGTCCGGATGTCGTCCTGCAACAATTGATTTTGCAAGGTGCCCTCGCGGACAAAGCCAGCGTCAAACTAGCACTTCCGGTGATCTTTGCTGTTGCTCCCGTCTACCTGCTGTGGATTGACTGGCCCATCATCGCAATCTGGCTGACCTTTACGGTGGCTCTTCAACTCATCAGTTCCTACAATGCAGGGCGCTATATTGAAGCAGACAACAAGGGAGCTCTGTCTGGATCTCACCTCCGGATGTGGGGGGCTCGCTTCGTTACTATGACGATTTCCAACAACTGCGCCTGGGTATCGTCCATCGTGCTGTTCTGGATCGAGGGTTCTGCGGAAAACAATTTCTTCCTCATCGCGTTAATTGCCATTTCCGCTACACCCTCACTTGTTCTCAACAGCGCCTTTCTTCCGAATGTTTTTGCGACGGCAATTATTTTTCTGATTGCGTTCCTCTGGGCGGTGCTGCCCCAGTCGACAATTATTATGAGTGTCATAAGCGCCGCTTTTACACTCTTCATTTTTTCAATGGTGATACATGCTACCCGCATGACGGCGGTGGCTCGGCAGGCTATTGAAATGTCGCTTGAAAAAACCCAACTCATCAAGGCCCTTTCCAACTCCAAGAAAGCTTCCGATGAAGCACGCGCCCGGGCGGAAGAAGCCAACCGCGCAAAGTCCCATTTTCTGGCGAATATGAGCCATGAGCTGCGCACGCCGCTGAACGCTATTATCGGATTTTCCGACGTGATGAGCCAGGGCATATTTGGCGCCATTGAAAACGAGAAGTACCAACAATATACAGTGGACATTCGCGACAGCGGCCAGCACCTTCTAGCTCTTATCAACGATGTTCTCGACATTTCCAAAATCGAAGCCGGCCAGTACACGATCATGGTCGAGCAGGTCAGTTTGGTCAGCGTGGCCGACGACTGCCAGCGTCTTATAGATATGCGCGCTGCCGAAAATGACATTTCGATCCATAGAGATTTTGCTCAACCACTTCCAGACCTGCTGGCCGATGAGCGTGCGGTACGACAGATATGGCTTAATCTCCTCACAAATGCCGTAAAATTCTCACCTGCCGGATCCCGCATCCACATGGTAGCCGACTACGCCGCTGACGGCTCCTTCCTCATCGGTGTTCGTGACGAGGGGCCAGGCATTCCCGCAAACGAACTAAAGAGCGTTATTGAAATGTTCGGGCAGGGTACAGAAGGCAGGTCCCGTCCGGGGTCCGGCACCGGGCTCGGACTGGCTATTGTCAAAGGGCTGGCAGAGGCCCACGGAGGCCGGTTTGTGCTTGAGAGCGAAGTTGGCGTTGGCACAAAAGCAGAAATCATCCTACCCGCGAGTTGCATTTTTCACAGGCTCCACACCACAACACTCCCTCTGCGCACAGAAGTGGCATACCCTTAAGCCTACAATGTGACGTCTTTTTTTGGGGGAGCACTTTTCTCACCCCTTCAGCCAGACACAAAAAAGCCGCAGGGCGCGACGCACTGCGGCTTTTATCGTTCACCCGGCGCACCCATCATGCAGTTTGAGAATACCGCGCCAGATGATGGTCCACGTTACCAAACTGGGTGTCGATCATGGTCAGCCGTTTGAAGTAATGGCCCACATTCAACTCATCAGTCATGCCCATACCGCCATGAAGCTGTACAGCCTGTTGCCCGACGTAGCGACCGGCTTTGCCAATTTGCACCTTGGCACCCGACGCTGCCTTGCGACGCTCAGCACTATTTTCCTCAAGCTTCAGTGCAACCATGTATGTCATGGAAACCGATTGCTCATAAGCCATGAACATATCAACCATACGATGCTGCAAGACTTGGAATTTTCCAATTGGCACACCAAACTGTTTACGTGTCTTGCAATACTCAACCGTTGCGTCGTTGAGTTCCTTCATGCCGCCAATGGCTTCCGCACTCAGGGCTGCAATCGCCTGATCGGTAACCAGTTCAATTACCGGTAGGGCTTTGCCAATTTCGCCGATAACAGCATCGGCTCCAACCCGGACATTCTCAAACGTTATCTCTGAAGCCCTGCGACCATCGACAGTCGGGTAGTCTCGGGTCGACACACCATCAGCACTCTTGTCGACGATAAACAGCGAGACACCCTCCGCATCACGCTGACCGCCACTGGTGCGGACAGATACAACGAGCTTGTCTGCCCAGGGCGCTGCCAGAACAACGCACTTGTATCCGTTGATGATGTAGTCATCACCGTCAGCTTTCGCCGTTGTCGTCAGGTCAGCCAGATTATAGCGCCCCTGAGGTTCAGCGTATGCAAAGGCCCAGATGGTCTCCCCACCAATAATGCCGGGAATGTGCGCTTCGCACTGTTCAGGCGTTCCGGCCTGGCGCAGAAACCCGCCGGCAAGCACGACTGTTTCAAGAAAAGGTTCCACAACCAGGTTGCGCCCAAACTCTTCCATCACGATCATGGTTTCAATGGCTGAGCCCCCCAGCCCTCCAAGCTCTTCCGAAAATGGGGCTGCCAGAAGACCAAGCTCTGCAAACTGGCGCCACAGATCCTGGCTCCAGCCCTCAGCGCTGGCGGAAATTTTACGGCGTGTCTCAAAGTCGTACTTGTCCCGAAGGAAACTCTGCACCGAGTTGCGAAGCAGCGTTTGCTCTTCGCTGAATGAAAAATCCATCTGGATACCTTCCCTGCTTTATTATGGCTCCCACCCGCCGGGGTGCGCGGAGAGCACTTGTTGATTTCTGTGTTAGAGGCCCAACACCATTTTCGCAATAATGTTGTGCTGAATTTCGTTCGACCCACCATAGATGGCTGCCTTGCGCATGTTGAGGTAATTCTGCGCCATGCCGATGCCATATTCCGGCCCTGGAGTGAAGGCATTGTCCCCCTCGCCTTTGACGCGAGACGCGTAGACAAAACTGTAATTTCCAACAGCCTCAAGGGTCAATTCCGTGATGCGCTGCTGAATTTCGGTCCCTTTAATTTTCAAAATGGAACTCTCAGGTCCCGGGCCCTGTCCACGGCTTTCGGCTGCCAATGTTCTAAGTTCCGTTACCTCCAGGGCCGTCAGGTCAATTTCCACTTCGGAAATCTTGCGAGAAAACTCTCCATCACGAATGAGAGGTTGCCCGTCGATAAGTTCGCCGGTGGCAATGTTGCGCAACCGTTCAATCGCCTTCTTGGAGCGCGCGACACCGGCTATCCCGGACCGTTCGTTACCCAGAAGGAATTTCGCATAAGTCCATCCTTTGTTTTCCTCGCCAATCAGATTTTCAACGGGGACTTTCACGTCATCGAGGTAGACCTCGTTCACTTCGTCGCCACCGTCCATGGTTATGATCGGCCGCACATCAATGCCTGGCGTTTTCATATCAATCAGCAGGAATGAGATGCCCGCCTGAATTTTCGCATCCGGGTCTGTTCGCACCAGACAAAACATCCAATCGGCGAACTGCGCAAGCGTCGTCCAGGTCTTTTGCCCGTTGACGATGTAATGGTCACCGTCGCGAACGGCCTTGGTCTTCAAGCTTGCAAGGTCAGAACCGGCACCGGGCTCGGAATACCCCTGACACCACCAATGATCCGCATTGTAAATGCCCGGCAAAAACCGTTTCTTCTGCTCTTCATTGCCGAAGGTGTAAATCACCGGTCCGACCATCGAGAGGCCGAAAGGCATCAGTGGGGTTGTTTCGGCCCGCGCGCATTCCTCGTTCCAGATGAAGCGCTGGGTAATGCTCCAGCCTGCGCCGCCGTGCTCAACGGGCCAACTCGGTGCAGCCCACCCTTTTTTTGCCAGCACCTTGTGCCAGACAAGCATACCCTCTCGGGTCATTTCACCGCGTGCTCGGTTTGTGGCAACGTCGCGTGGATAATTTTCTTCAATGAAGCTGCGAACTTCGTTGCGGAATGCCAGATCATCGGCTGAAAAACTCATGTCCATGGGGGGGACCCTCCTTAGGCATCGGCAGCACCGACGGGGATAGCTGCTATATTGGTTGGCCGGATTTTACTGACAATGTGTCACTAAGCAAGGCCAGCTTGCGCTATTCCTGAACACTGACAGTTGCCGTTCTGCACAGATCAATCGCCAGAACGCCCCCCAGCCGGTGGGGGGGCGGGTGGGGGGGAGGGCGGGGGGGGGGGAGGGGCG
>CAZNLO010000034.1:0-19289 GCA_964573935.1 uncultured Parvibaculum sp.
TCTGACGACAACCTTCAACGAAGACGGCTCGTCTAGCCTGACCATTACCGGTGTCTCTTTCAATGCATCCGGCCTTGGCCTTGCCGATACAACCACAGGAGCCTTTGGAACAGACAGTGGCATCAACGCGGTGGTCGCTAATCTCGACTCTGCCGTGAATACGCTGCGCTCCCAGTCTTCTTCCTTCGGTAACAACCTTGCCGTGGTGGAAAACCGCCAGAACTTCACCGACTCATTGATCGGTGTTCTGGAACGCGGTGCGGGTGGTTTGACCCTCGCAGACACGAACGTTGAAGGTGCAAATCTTCTTGCCCTTCAGACACGTCAGTCTCTGGGTACAACGGCTCTGTCCCTGTCTTCTCAGGCAGACCGGTCGGTTCTTTCGTTCATCTAATAAGTCGAACGAAAACAAAAATTCAACGGTGGGAACCCAGGTTTCCACCGTTTTTTTGCGCTTTTTAGAAAGCTCCAATCATTCATTCTTAACTCTAGCCCCCTAAACTCCACCCACATATTTGAGAGTATCCCCAAGGTCTAAAGGCATTCTTTAATGGTAAATCCGGCTGAAGCCTACGGAAAAACAGTTAAACTCGGAAGTGACCCGCGAGAGCTGGAAGCAACCCTTCTGATCCGGGCAGCCAGCCGCCTTCAAAAGCACAGAGACAATTGGGACTCTCTCGACAAGGACTTAAGCTCCGCATTGTTGTTCAATCGACAGATATGGACAATTTTTGCGTCATCCGTGGCTGAAGAAACCAACGAACTGCCCCATGATATACGCCAGAACCTGGCAAATCTGGCCCTGTTTGTTTTCAAGCAGACAGTTGCGGTGCAAGCGTCCTCAGACCCTCAAAAACTTGATTCACTTATCAATATCAATCGACAAATCGCAGCCGGGCTTTTCCAAAAGCCGAATCTGCCCAGTCAGGTTGCCCAGACCCCATAAATAAAATGATAGCGGATTAGCTTCCACCACACGCGCTCACCATGACTAGCGCAGGAAGTTCAGCAGGCTAAGTTCGTTGAGCCGGGCTGTAACCTGAAAAGCTGCTTCCAACTGTCGTTGCACAACCCCGAGACCCGCAGCCACTTCGAAAGGGTCAGCATTTTCAATATCTGCAACAAGCCCCTGTGATACCGAAATTGAACTCTGTATCCGCTCTTCCGCATCATTCAGTTGAGCCAGCAAAAATCCCGTTTCGATAAGAACATCCGTCGGCGAACGCGTTCCGGTAAAGGAAACTGTACTGGCGACCCGCTCCACCATCTCCCTATAATTATCAGAAGCAAGAGGGTCACTACTCGAAAAAGTAGTAATTGTCAGCAGCGCATTCGTTTTCAGGAGAGCGACAATTGCACCCTCATCGGCGCGAATACCATATGAAATAATCTCGCTGTCACCAATTTTCGCAAGACCAGGAGCGCTACTGGAAGTATCGCCGGTATACCAGAATACGGTGTTTGTTTCTGTTCCACTCTCGAGGGCCGTCGCTGACGTGAGCGGCAAACCACTCACTCGCTGAGGCGGATTGTTGTCAAAAAAATCATTCGCAGCCTGAGCTGCAGACGCTGCCCTCACTGTTGTCTGCGTAAAATTCTGTAGGGCTGTATCAAACGCGGTTTGAAAGTTCGCTGCTGTTGAATTTTGGTCAACACCAATGAGGAACTGCCCTTCCCCCGCAGGTGAATTCGTCGTGGCAGTAAGGCTAAGCGTCTCCTGCGTCCCATCCGGCAGCGTGAATTCAAAAGTTATGCTTTGACCTTGCTCTGGCAAAGTACCGGAGAAGGCAACATCAATGTTGGCAGGTGCCCCGGCAGGTCCTGAAGCAACTGTCCCCGCCAACGTGGACGTTACCGAGGAAAGTTTTGCACCAAAAATACTTGGCGCAGCGTCCTCAGCGACACTGAATGTCGCCCCCACGGTGTTCAAAGCCAAACGGGCACGGTTATCAGATCCCAGATCCGCCTGTGAACGCTCGGACGCCACTTCACGAAACCCCACACGGGCGCCGTCACCATCTAATATCTGTGCGGGCAGCGTAACAGGTGGATTGGCCGTATCTGTTCCGGCAAATAGATGGCGGCCGGCAATGTCTGTGTTGAGAAGCGAGACAATTTCATCAAACTTCGCTGCAGCATTCACCTGAAACTGAGTTTGCCCCAACCCCGTCAGGTCAAAAGACGTCGTCAGGGCATCTGTCTTCAGCTTCGATGCAAGATCATCAAATCTTGTAAGGACATCGGACTGAACACCAAGCCGAAGGTTAGTCAGACTAATTGTCTTCAGGTAGCTCTCCATTGAGCTGACCTGGTTGCGTAATGACAGGATTACCGCAGCATCCCCGCCAAGGCCACCAAAGGTTTCAGCCCTTTTCCCGGTCACCAACTGACGGGATAGATCATCCTGAGTTCGCTTCAGTGAAGTCACTTCTTCCTGCAAACGTAACGTGCGCGAAAGTGATGGAATTTCCATGAGACTGCTTCCTCTATTCCTATCTACCGATTGACAACATAATCTGCATAAGCTCTCTGATCGTCGACAATATGCGCGCGTTAGCCGCATAGGCCGTCTCTAGAACAAGGAGGTCAGACAGTTCGGTATCAATATCAACATTTACACTTTCTCTAAAACGGGCTTCAAGCGTATCGCTAACAATTTTGTTGGACTCGACCGAATTTTTTGCATTAGCAGCTTGCGACGATTGATAATCAACAATCCGTCGGGCGAACGCATCCACAGTGCCTGAAAACGGCGCCGTGCTGCTTCCAATGCCTGCATCTGAGGCATAGGTACGAGAATTGTTGGTTAGCCTCGCAATCAAATCAAGAGGACGCGTTGGATCACCAATGTCAGTCGTGGGACTTGTGTTGTAAACAACGAGAAGTGAATTGTCCGCCACCAGACTCTGGTTAACACGGATACGGGCGGCCAGTCCCTGTTTCTGCCCGCCATTGTCCAGACTGTTAGAGTAGACAGTCTGGGCATTACCATCAACGAAAAGAGCAAGCCCACTTCCCGCATCAACAAGAGCCGACGGTGTGACGCTGGTGGAAAGGGAATTGATGTCAGACGTGGAGCCCGCTCCATCGTCAACAAATCTCAGCAAGGTGCCAGACGGGTTCGAGACAACAACCGCACCAGGCAAAGCCGTATTCAGGTCATTGACAATATCCGCAATCGGTTGGGTCCAGTCGATCCCAATGACGGTATCGTTGGGATTGTTCGTCACGCTGTTGGCAAGCGGCAGAATGCTCGCATCCTCAACTTTGACGATCGTTACTGTCGTTGTCGTGCCAGAGATAGTATAGGACAGGTTGATGGTATTGCCTGAGAGCAACGAAGCTGTATCAACCTCGAAACCGGTGGCCGCGCCCGCTGTAGCGGCGGTTCCATTTGTGGTTTCAGTAGACAGTGCCAGGGCAAGCTCCGAGGCCAGTTCATCCAACTGACCTTGAGCTTCCGTCAACACATTGTCGCGCAGATTAATAAGCGCCCCGATTTCACCAGACCGGAACGCCCCGGCCGCAATCAAATCAACTTGAGTGGCTCCTGCGGTAAGCGTAATTGTCCCTACGTCACGAAGCGCAGGATCACTATTATAAACCGACGTGGTACCAATCGCAGTACGTTCATCAAAAGACAGGTTCGCAGATACTGAATCAAGGAGCGCAAAGCCCCCCCCGGTAAAGAGACTGACGGCTCCATCGCTCCGGGTTACCACATTAATGTCCATCAGCCGCGACAGGCGATCAATGGCCAGGTCACGCTGGTCCTCAAGGTCCGCAGCTTCACCTGTTGTAGCCTGGCTGAGAACAATCTGGTTGTTGAGACTGGCAACACGTTCTAGTTGTTCGCTGGCCTCTCTTACTGCCGCGGCAAGACCGTTTTCCGCTTCAAGTCGTAACTGCTGAACAAGTTCAGATGATCCGTTCAGCGTTCTGGCAAAATCATCCGCTTCTGCCAAAACGTTCGCCCGAATAGATGCACTCTCTGGCGTTGTAGCTAGTGACTGAAGCGCTGTAGTCAGATCAGTCAGACGTCCCGCAATCGAAAGGCTGGACTCTGGAGCCCCCAACGCCGCGTCGATGCGCTCAAGATAGGTCGAGAGAGTTTGCGACGCAACAGTGTCAGCTCGCGCAACCCGCAACTGTTGTTGCTGGAACAGATCGATTTCCCGTTGCGCCGCTGAAAAGGCAACACCAATACTCTGGCCATTGGCCAGCACGCTTTCCGTGCTAACTGTCTTGCGCGAATAGCCCGGTGTGCTCACATTCGCGATATTGCGAGAAACAATATCGATCCCGGCCTGCGTCGCCCGCAGGCCGCTTATGGAGGAATTAAGCGCATTAGTCAGGGTCATTGTTTTCGCCGTTATATCAATGAAAAATCGCCAAAGGTATCAGATCAGATACCTACCGGACCATATTGAGTGCTTCCGTAAGCATTTCATCCGCGGTCGTCACAATCCGCGTATTTGCGGAATAAGCCTGTTGGGTGATAATGAGTTTTGAAAACTCATCCGCAATGTCAACATTCGACCCTTCAAGGGCCGCTGCAACAATATCAATGCCCCCCCCAATCAGCGCTTCACCTGATCCTTGTGTCGCATAAAATGCCCCACCATCAGCCTTCTGAAGCGCGTTGGGGTCGTTAAACCGGACCACACTCACCTCAGCCAGATCGACAGCTCTACCGTTGGAGTAAGTGCCGACGATCCGTCCATTTCCAGACATCCCTATATCAATCAATGAACCTGCCGCAAAACCATCCTGATCGAGTGCGTTCACTGTGACGGTCCCGCCGGAAGCTTCAAATTGAGTGACATTGGCCGAACCGTGATTCAGAGTGATGTTGCCGAGGTTTGTCCCGTTGACTGTCAGAGCTGTAACGGTAGTCGAGTTCACAGCCGGGCTAAGCTGTCCATTGGCAAAAATGTAGTCCTGACCCACGTTGGTCCAGTTTGCATTTACGCCAGTTGCGGTGTCGCTGTTTTTGTAGAACAGGTTCCACGTATCACCGTTACCCGTGCCCGCAGTGTCAGCAGCATTGTCAATCTTTGCCCAACGAAGCTGTACCTGAGATGGTGCGCCCAGGCTGTCGTAGAGAGTGATCGCGCCACCAGATAGTGACCGATCAAGGAAAAGACTTTCCTGGGCAGCTTGGATAAAGCCATTGCCTCCACCACCCGTAATCGTTGTTGGGTCATTGGCAAAATCTGCCCCCAGCAAAAGCTCGCTGCCGACAACGGATGCGTTGGCATTCACGGTTCTCGGAAAGGCGGGAAGGTTTGCTTCATATTCGACCGTCGTGCTCGCCCTAGCTTCAAGGAAAGAACCGTTAATGTTGATCGGCTCTGTCACATTCCCGACAGGGTTTCCCGTCACCGGGTCGATCGTCACCCCTTGGAGGAAATACCCTGAGGCATTGACGAGATAGCCATTTCTGTCGAGCTCAAAATCACCCTGCCGCGTATATCGATCAACATCGAGCAGTACAGGATTGTTATCGAGTGTACCGACAGCCTCTGAGACCACGAAGAAGCCAGGCCCGTTAATCGCCATATGGGTCCTCACCGGACTTGCATTAATCCCGCCCTGCACATTGTTTGTGTAAGCAGGCTGCGCATAAGTCGTACCTGGCAGAAAAAAGTTCTGACCACTGGCGATGACGGAATCAAAAAAGCTCGCATCTGTCCGCTTGAACCCCGTCGTCTGCGAGTTCGCGATATTGTCCGAAATAAAGGCCAATGCAGTGGCTTGAGCCCGAATACCCGAAATAGCCGTCGATATAGCACCGTTGAAGCTCATTGTTCCAGTCTCCTTAAAACTACCCGGGCATATCCCGAAAATACCTTGGCCTTCCAAAAGCAAGGGGCGGGCCAAATATTTTTTCCCGTAATTTCAATCGGTTAGGGAGATTTTTCTCGCGAAGTGCACAGCCAGGATCAAATCCTACCCGGCAAATTCTGCCTGTTTGATGCCGACCCGGCAAAGATGTACGCAAAAGCCCATCAGTAAGGGGGACGCAGCGTCCACCCGCAAACCAGACAATATACACTGGCCTTTTGCTTGAATGGCCGCGCCGCTACCCCTAGGTTCTCTGACAATTAGCAACACGGAACGAGCCCGACCGGTCAGACGACCAAAGAGGCCGCAACAAAACAGCCGAGGAAGCATGAAGTTCGAAGGTACCAAGAATTACATCGCCACAGACGATCTACGCATTGCTGTGAACGCCGCCATCACTCTGGAACGCCCTCTTCTTATTAAGGGAGAGCCGGGAACGGGGAAAACCGTTCTCGCTGAGGAAATGGCAAAAGCCCTCAACGCCGAACTCATCACCTGGCACATCAAGTCCACCACCAAGGCGCAGCAGGGCCTCTATGAGTATGATGCCGTCTCGCGTCTGCGCGACAGCCAGCTTGGAGACGAACGCGTTAAAGACATCTCCAACTACATTTCACGCGGGAAACTCTGGGAAAGTTTTGATCGGGAAGAACGTCCCGTCCTGTTGATCGACGAAATTGACAAAGCAGACATTGAGTTCCCCAATGACCTTCTGCTTGAACTCGACCGCATGGAGTTCTTCGTCTACGAAACAGGCGAGACCATCAAAGCACGGCGTCGCCCCATTGTTGTCATCACATCCAACAATGAAAAAGAACTGCCGGACGCCTTCCTGCGCCGCTGCTTCTTCCACTACATTAAATTCCCCGATGAAGACACGATGAAACAGATCATTGATGTCCACTACCCCCAGCTCAAAGGGCGTCTCATTCAAGAAGCTCTCAATATTTTCTACGAAATCCGAGATGTCCCCGGCCTGAAGAAAAAGCCTTCCACATCCGAGCTTCTGGATTGGTTAAAGCTGCTTATGTCTGAAGACATTTCACCGGAAACGCTGAAGGAGCGCGACCCCACCAAACTAATCCCGCCCCTCCACGGTGCTTTGCTCAAAAACGAGCAGGACGTTCACCTGTTTGAGCGCCTCGCCTTCCTTACCCGCCGCGAGAGAAACTAGAACCCAACACACCGGAGGCGGATATGTTCGTACATTTTTTCCATGAATTGAAATCAGCCAACGTGCCGGTTTCTCTACGAGAATACCTGACATTGCTTGAAGCAATGGACAGGAATGTGATCCAGAACAAGGTTGAGGAGTTTTATTACCTCTCCCGTTCAGCCTTGATAAAGGATGAGCGCAATCTGGATAAGTTCGACCGCGTTTTCTCCCATGTTTTCAAAGGCCTGGATACGCTGGAAGAAGGTGATCTCGCGCAGATCCCCGAGGACTGGCTGAAAACGCTCACTGAAAAATTCCTGACCGAAGAAGAAAAGGCGCAGATCGAAGCGCTCGGCGGCTGGGAAAAAATCATGGAGGAGCTACAAAAACGTCTGGATGAGCAGGAAGAACGTCACGAAGGCGGCAGCAAATGGATTGGGACAGGGGGCACCTCTCCGTTTGGTGCAAACGGTTTCAATCCCGAAGGCGTGCGTATCGGCCAAAAAGAAGGCCGCCACGGCAAGGCCGTTAAAGTCTGGGATAAACGTGAGTACAAAAACCTGGACGACAGCGTTGAGCTTGGCACCCGCAACATTAAAATGGCACTGCGGCGACTGCGCCGATTTGCCCGCGAAGGGCATGCCGACGAACTTGACCTTGCAGATACGATCAACTCAACCGCTCGCAAAGGTTACCTGGACATCAAGATGGTCCCTGAACGCAAAAACAAGATCAATGTGCTGATCTTTTTTGATGTGGGCGGCTCAATGGACAGCCATATAAAACTCTGTGAAGAATTATTCTCAGCAGCACGCACTGAGTTCAAGAACATGGAATATTTCTACTTCCACAACTGCCTTTATGAATACGTGTGGAAAGACAATCACCGCCGCCATCAGGAACGTATGAACACCTGGGATGTCCTGCACAAGTATCCCTCAGACTACAAAGTCATTTTCGTAGGCGACGCCACCATGTCTCCTTACGAAATCACCTATGCCGGCGGGTCTGTTGAACATTGGAACGAAGAACCGGGAGGGATATGGCTGGAGCGGATACAGCAAGTCTACGAAAGCACCATCTGGCTTAATCCTGTGGCAGAACGCCATTGGGAATACACGCCTTCCATTCAGGTGATCGAACAGGTATTCCAGGATCGCATGTTCCCCCTCACTCTTGAGGGATTGGACAGGGCAATGAAAGAACTGTCGCGCGCAAACTGAGAGGGCCTGCATCGACAGGACAACAATTATGAACGAAATTCTGGCGCGCTATAAGTCGCTCCTTCCCGGTGTTGATTTTGCAGATCAGTACTTTATCGATGTGCCAGGCTCCAACCTCAGTGCTATCAGTATCGCTGAACGTGTGCTGGGTCACCAGCCTGGTTGGGTCAACGGCCTGATGCGGTTACGCGGAATTATCGTTGCCCCGTTTGGGCTTCAACATGGTCCAAAAGGTACCAAAGATACCATTGGGAATTTCCCGATCATCTCACAATCAGAGCAACGCATGGTTGTGGGCCTCGACGACAAGCATTTGGATTTCCGAATTTTTTTGGAGTGTACGTCCACGGGAGAAAACAGCACAAGAGTACGTGCCGTTACACTGGTGAAAACCCACAATTGGATGGGTCGCACATACCTAAAAACAATCATGCCTTTTCACAAAATTATCGTACCCACAATGCTCGCTCAAGCGCGCGACCGATAAAGCAATGCTCAGTGTATTAATTAGGCATAGCGAGGGCTTAGGAAACCTGTAGTCTCCGGCAAAGGGGAAATCGGAATGCGGGAATTTCTAAAATCGTTACAGGGCGGGCGCTGGAAACGCACAGACATTCTGCTCATGCTCATGGCAGCGGCTGTCCCTTTGTCGTTTGCAACCTGGCAATCTCTCCTCAATAACTTCGCCATTGAACGCCTTGCTTTCAGCGGCGCTGAAATGGGCATACTCCAATCTTTGCGCGAAGTACCTGGCTTCCTCGCCTTTACCTTTGTCTTCGTGCTACTGGTTTTAAAGGAACAGACTTTCGCACTAATCGCGCTTGCCCTGCTCGGCATCGGCACCGCTCTCACCGGCTTCTTTCCCAGCATCATCGGCCTCTATTGCACGACCGTCCTCATGTCGGTCGGTTATCACTATTATGAAACCGCCCAGCAATCTCTGGCACTTCAGTGGCTGCCGAAAGGAGAGGCGCCCATCATGCTGGGCCGCCTGATCGCAGTGGGCGGCTTCGCAAGCCTATTGGCTTATGGTTTGATTTTTGTTATCTGGGAATGGGCCCAGCTCGACTATAAATGGGTCTATCTCGCGGGCGGTGCAATTACCACGGCAATCGCCCTCATTGCCTGGGCGGCTTTTCCCACGTTCGAGGCCCCCGTTCCCCAGCGCAAGACGCTGGTCCTGAGGTCCCGCTATTGGCTTTACTATGCTCTGACTTTCATGGGAGGCGCGCGCCGCCAGATATTTGTCGTCTTTGCAGGTTTCATGATGGTCGAAAAATTCGGCTATTCCGTCACCGCCATTACCATACTGTTCCTCGTCAATCAGGCTTTCAATATGGTGCTTGCCCCAAAAATCGGGTGGCTCATTGTACGTTTTGGCGAACGGCGCGCCTTAACACTTGAATATGTTGGTCTGATCGGTGTTTTCCTGACCTACGCCTTTGTCGAAAATGCAACCCTTGCCGCCGTACTATATGTGATCGATCACGGCTTCTTTGCTCTCTCCATCGCCATGAAAACCTACTTCCAGAAAATCGCAGACCCTGCCGACATTGCCCCAACAGCCGGTGTCGCATTTTCGATCAACCATATTGCGGCCGTGGTGATACCGGCGGTATTCGGCCTTATCTGGCTGATAAACCCAAGCCTTGTGTTTCTGCTGGGAGCAGGAATGGCCGGTGTATCGCTAGCACTTGCCCGACTGATCCCCACTCATCCCGAAGCGGGGAAAGAGCTGCGATGGCACAAGCCCCTATTCGGAGCCCGGCCCGCCGACTGAATAAACTTAATGAAAATCACGGCTTTTCGGCATAAGCCGGGCCGCACGAAGCTGACGCTCATAAAGTTTTTGCAGGCCCTGTTCCTCCGTACTGCTCGCATCCGCATCCGTCAATGACATCAATTCATGGGTCCAGTCATCCAGCCAGTCCGCGATAACGTGAATGACAAGACCTTCTTTCTGTACCCGTCCCCGCACACTCAGCAGGCGTGCCTGAAGAACCGTTTTGCGATGCCGCTCAAAAATTTTAGGCCAGATGATGATATTGGCAATACCGGTCTCATCTTCCAGTGTCGCAAAAATCACCCCGCTGGCCGTACCGGGCCTCTGCCTGACCAGCACCAGGCCCGCCAGATTAACCCGTGTACCATCTCGAACAGTACCAAGCTGTTCGTTGGAAACCACCTGTCGACCCTCAAAAGAACTCCGCAAAAAGGAAATAGGGTGTGCCTTGAGAGAAAGTCTCATGGTCGCATAATCATTCACGACATGCTCCCCAAGAGGCATGGGAGGCAAATGCACATCGGCCTCTGTCTGAAAGCCTCTTTGTTCCAAATGATCGAAGAGAGGTAAGGCGGCAGGCGACTTACCGTTCTGCCCTTGGCGGTGATGCCCCCATCCGCCAAGCCCCCGGACCCCCCAAAGGGCAGCACGCCTGTCAAGCCCGATGGAGCGAAACGCATCCGCATTTGCCAGAACTTCAATGATCCGGGGGCTCAGCCCAGTCCGCAACCAGAGGTCACGAACAGAATCATATCCAGCCTGCCGTTTCTCTACGAGAGCCTCCCCCGCTCCCCGCTTGTACCCCTTGATTTGTCGAAGTCCCAGCCGCACAGCCCGTTGATGCCGGGGCGTCGCACCCCATTTTCGGGACCCGGAAACAGGCCTTTCTTTTTGTACGACCTCCTCCAGCGTTCCATCCCAGTCAGATGTATTTATATCCGCCGCACGCACCTCCACCCCATGCTCCCGCGCATCGCGCACAAGTTGGGCAGGGGCATAAAAACCCATCGGTTGAGAATTAAGGATTGCCGCACAAAACACATCCGGATAATGGCACTTGAGCCAGGCCGACACATAAACAAGAAGCGCAAAAGAAGCCGCATGACTTTCCGGGAACCCGTAATCACCAAACCCCTCAATCTGTTTGAAACAGCGCTCCGCAAAATCCTGCTCGTAGTCGCGCTCAACCATTCCATTAATGAACTTCTCCTTGAAATTATAAATCGTTCCATTGCGCCTGAATGTCGCCATTGCTCGACGCAGCCCGTCCGCCTCCTGAGGTGAAAACCCTGCCGCAACAATCGCAATTTTCATTGCCTGTTCCTGAAAGAGAGGAACACCTTTTGTCCGGCCCAAAACTTCTCGTAATTCTTCAGAAGGATATTCCTCAGCTTCCTCCCCATTTCGGCGGCGCAGATAAGGGTGCACCATATCGCCCTGAATGGGGCCGGGCCGCACGATCGCCACCTCCACAACCAGATCATAAAAAACTCTCGGTTTAAGGCGCGGCAGCATGGACATTTGCGCCCGGCTTTCCACCTGAAAAACACCAACCGTATCCGCCTCGCACAACATGTCATACACAGCCGGATCATCCTGCGGAACAGTACGAAGCCCGTGCTGTATCCCATAATGCGTTTCCAGCATGTCGAAGGCACGACGAATACAAGACAGCATACCAAGTGCCAGAACATCAATTTTCAGTATCCCAAGCGTATCCAGATCATCCTTGTCCCATTCAACAATCGTACGATCTTTCATCACAGCATTTTGGATCGGCACCATTTCCTCCAATGGTCCTTTCGTAATCACAAAGCCCCCCACATGCTGGGACAAGTGACGCGGAAACCCTATCAACTCCCCCGCCATCGAAAGAGCCATCGCAATCAGGGGATCATCTGGATCAAGCCCTGCCTGACGCACCTCATCCGCTGCAACACCCTTCGACGACCAGCCCCAGGTCATGCGCGCCATCGCACCAACAATATCTTTCGAAAGCCCCATCACCTTGCCGACTTCACGTATGGCACTGCGCGCCCGGTACGTAATGACCGTGGCCGCAAGCCCCGCCCTATCCCGCCCATATTTGTTGTAAATGTATTGAATGACTTCTTCGCGCCGCTCGTGTTCAAAATCAACGTCAATATCCGGCGGCTCATTTCTGTTGGCAGAAACAAACCGCTCAAACAGGAGGTCAATTTTTGTCGGGTCAACAGCGGTGATACCAAGACAGTAACAAACCGCAGAGTTGGCCGCTGACCCGCGCCCCTGACAGAGAATTTTTCTCTCGTTAGAAAAGCGCACAATGTCATAGACGGTTAGAAAATAAGGGGCAAATTTCAGTTGTTCAATAAGCGCCAGCTCATGAACAAGTGTCTGGCGAAGCTTGTCGGGGATACCCTTTGGAAACTTACCATCCGCCCCTTCCCACGTCAGCTCTTCCAGAAGAGCTTGAGGAGAGAGCACATTATCAAAGACATCTTCTGGGTAGTCATAAGCCAGTTTATCAAGCGAAAAAGAACAACGCTCCACAACCCTTTGCGTTTCTGCCACCGCCGTCTCATATCCGGAAAAAATGCGGACCATTTCCCGAGCGTCCTTCAGATGACGCTCCCCGTTCGCCTCCAGCCGAAACCCCGCCTCGCGAAGGGTGCAATGCTCACGAATGCAGGTCATGACATCATGCAGCCGCCGGCGCGCAGACACATGATAAAGCACATCATTCGTCGCCAAAGGGGGAACATGCGCATCATCTGCAATATCAAGAATATGGCGCAGGCGCCGTACATCATCACCGTTATAAAGCCGGTTCACGCCGAGCCAGACACTGCCTGGAAAGCGGATGGAAAACTCTCCAAGTGATGTTGCAAAGAGCTTGCCTGGAACAAGAGGAGGCATAACAATGAAACACTGCCCCTCTCCGTAATCCAGAATATCGCCAAGAGTAAGATAGCACTCACCCTTGGGTGCCCGCCGGTTGCCAAGGGTTAGAAGTTTACAAAGCCTGGCATAGGCAGGCCGGTCCTGCGGATAGGCAAGAACTTCAAATCCGTCTTGTGTGATTAGGCGGACACCGGGTAAAAAACGCAATCCGACATCCTTCGCTGCTTTGTGTACGCGAACGATCCCGGCAAAACTGTTGCGGTCAGCCACCCCGATGGCACTCAACCCCAGTTCTTTTGCAGTAAGGACAAGCTCATCAGCATGTGAGGCCCCCCGCAGAAAACTAAAGTTGCTGGTGATTGCCAGTTCTGCAAAACAGGTCACCCGAACACACCGTGCACATACCATTGCGGCGTATCCGTTTCACGACCCAAAACGCCATCGCGGTACAACCAGAAGCGACGCCCTTGCCCGTCCTCGACCCGGTAATAGTCGCGCACAAGCGCTGGCTTGCGCTGACGCCACCATTCAGGCGCAATTCGCTCAGGCCCCTCTGAGCGCACCACATGGTAGACAACCCGTCGCCAGCGAAACTGCCGAGGCGGTCCGTCAGGCACTTCGGCAATCGCGTCCACAGCCTCTGCGCACGGTAACATGCGCAACGGACGGCCAACTCTCTGCCGCTTCTCCATGCACCAGCCATCACCCTCTCGGTCTTCCTCTAACGGGAGAATACCGGCAATGGCGGGGACAAAAACAACAGCCCGCTCCGGCACATGGCTTTCGCGCGGTTCAAACCGCCCCACCCTGTCAAAACCCAACCGGTTTCCAAGCCGGTCAACAATAAAACCAAGATCGGCAGGGCGTCTTTTAAGCCAGCTCCTCTTCGCTTCCCTCATATTTTCTTGGGCCGACATAAGGGGATCAGAAGCCGTCACGTTAAGAACCATGGCTTCAATACCAAGCCCGGTTTCCAGGTCACGGCCAAATCCTGACAGTCGCTCAGAAAAAAGCGTCGCAATATGCGCGGCCTCATCGCTTGGAACACTGGTGCCCACCGACACCTCAATCCGCACCCCATCGCTACGAAAAAGATGAAGCTGAAGAGCCCTTGCCCCTTGCCGTGCTTCCTTCAGCAAAGGCACCATGTCATCACACAAAAGTCGAATGGCCTGCTCAACGTCGGCGAGAACCATCAACCCCTCGGCAAACTGCATACGCTTGCAAAACACCACCAGCGGCATGTCCGGCGATACCGGTTCTACGGCCCGGTCCAATGCCTGGTCCAAACGTTCTGCCAGCACCTTGCCAAACCGTGCGACCAGGGGCGCCCGCGGGAGCTTGCGAAGATCACCTATTTTTTTCACACCCAGACGAGCCAGATCGTCCACCATAGACAAATCAATCCGCAGCGCCGCCAAAGGCAAAGGGTCAAGGGCGGCACACACCTTGTCTTTCGCAATCAGAGCAACAGCCCCCCCTTCTAAAGAAGTGCCATAACGCGCAATCGCCCACGCCGCCCCTGGACACGGGCCAATGCCGACACGGACAGGAAACCCTAATCGGGAAAAACGCGCCACAAGATCAGCAGCCAGTGCCGCTTCTCCGCCAAACAAATGCGCACAGCCCGTGATGTCGAGAAAAATCCCATCTGGTTCCTCGTGGGTTGAAGCCGGGTCCGGTACCGTCCAGGGCGTGTATCGCCCACACCAATCACTCACCTGCTTGAGCGCCCGCGCATCGCCGGGCACATCTGCTTCATGCACGTTGAGGCCCGGGGCCACCGCCAGGGCATCAGCCAGCAACTGCCCCCGTGAGACGCCAAGTGCGCGCGCCGCATCGTTCAACGCCACAACACATTCCCCTCCCGGCCTAGATGCCCGCAGAGCCAAAGGCCGGGTCGCCTCAAGATCGTGCGTTTGAACAAGACGATGCACTGGCCAGTCTGGCAGCCAGACAGAGAGAACCCGTTTTTCTGATCGTTGAACCCGCTCCATAAAAACTCACTGAAAACTAACAAAAAGCCTACAAAAATATAGAACAAAATAGGAACATTGGAGTTTGCCGCAAAGCATGACTTAAGGCGAGTCCCTTTTCGCGTATGCTTAAATCTACCTGTCCACCGGAGATCGACATGACCCGTTTTGCCCCCCTTTCGCTTTTCGTCCTCACCAGCTTCTGGCTTGCCGCCTGCACAAGCCCTGCAGACCGCGCGCACGAACAAGCCCTGTTGGACCGGGCCGACCATCAAGACTGTCGCGATCTCGGCTTTGAAGAAGAAACAGAGGCCTACGGAAACTGCCGTCTCAAACTGAAAGAAATCCGCGTAGAGCAAAAAGAACCCAACAACCCCCGTTTCGGTGTTGGGATCGGTATAGGCATCGGACTTTAGAACGGGTTTGAGGAAATGAAATACACACACGTTATCGCAGCCATGACCGGTCTGCTGTTCCTCGCAGCCTGCGCAACCCCTGAGCAACGCGCGGCTCAAGCAGCGACGCAACGCTCCACGGATAATGCGGAATGCTTAACTCTGGGTTTTAATCCGGGAACGGAAAAGTTTGCCGACTGCCTTCTTCGCCTGAAAGAAATTCGTGCTCAGGAGGAAAAAACAAAGGCCCTCAGAAATGTACGGCGTGACCCTTTCTGGCCTTGGGTACGACCGCATCAGCGCTACCGCTATCCATACTGGCACTAACCTTAGCTGGCTTTGTCGCAGAACGGCGGGGCTGCACTAGACGAGCCTCCGCAAACACACAAACAGATGCATCCCAGGAAAGCGGGAGGGAAAAAGGCTGCCCCCCTTTACATTTTTCAAGCTCGACCTGCCAACACGCAGACGTTGCCATGTGGCGGAGCCCCTCTTCTCCAGCAGACGCTGCCGAAATTTTCCAGCGGGTGAGCGCAGCACTGGGGCTGAACATCTCCCCATGCCCACGCAGCAAAATGAGTGGCGTCCCTGTATCTTCCGCCCCCAAATGAAGACGGCGGCTCGCCCGCAAATTAAAATGCCGTGATGTGGCGGAAATTTCCCCCACCACAACGCCAAACACTCCTGCCCGCACACATTCCTCCAGTGCCCAGAGCATGTCTGGTTCTCGCGCAGGGTTCACAAGTAGAAGCCGCGAAGGATCAACCCCAAAAGAAGCAAGGCCCGGCCCATATAAAGACCCCAGATCGTAAGCCCCCCAGCCTTGTTGGCACCAGACAATCAACCCGTCTTTTCCGGAAACCGTTTGGGCCGCGCGTGCCGCAAGTGCCGCAGCAAAACCAATGGCCACCCCCATATCGCCATAGGTACGAGCCGTCACTTCATGAACGCCACAGCGCGCCAGTCCCCCGCCCGGTAACCGGGTATCAACAGCCTCAAGTCCAAGCGTGAACCGCGCTCCAGGCTCAAGACGGGCAGGCGTTTCCAGTGTTGCAATCTGCGCACGCAGACCCGCCACAAGCGCGGATTTCTCTTTTGGATGCATAAGACAGAACCTAATGTTCTCTTTATGTTCTCATTCATCCAAATGAGAGTCAAGCCGACTTTCGCACAGGTGTGAAAACAAAGGACCAGACACCCAGCTTCCGCCGCGCCTGAAGCACCATAAGCCCTGTCGCCAGAACTTGTGTCATGACGGTAGCAATCGCCGCCCCCTCCAGACCCCATACCGGGATCAGTGCGAAATTCAGGGCAATGTTAGCAACCGCTGTAGAGAGAAGGATGACCCCAGTCGCATTCTGCTCGCTTGTCATCGTCATGAGAAATTTGATCGGCCCTGCCGCAGCCTGAAAAACAAGACCGAGTGCCAGGATACGCAAGACCGAAAGCCCTCCCTCAAAGTCGTCCCCGAATAACATCAAAACCCGGTCACCAAGAAGAGAAACAAGGCCCGCAAGCACAAGCGTCGGCCAGAAACTCCAATGAACAAACCGGCGCACTGTGTTCTCAAAATCCTGATCGTCTTGCCGCTCAAAACTCCTGGCCAGAACCCGCGCACCAATGCCCGAAACCGCAAAGGGCACAAACCAGATGAGTGCAACAATTTTTACCGCTGCAAAATAGATCGCCACATTCCCCGACGATACGAACAGGTCGAGCACCAGAAGGTCCATATAGGAGATAAGAAGATAGTGCCCATCAACCAAAACCATAGGCAACGAAACCGCTAACCAATGACCGACATGCCAGCGCCGCCGGGGAGCGGGATTTCTTCGTGCGCGGTGCCGAAAAATTCGCCCCCATTGCAAAAGTGCGACAACCAGAAGGCTCACACCGACGGCCCCAACAATCAACACCGCATCAACGGGCAACGCAAACCAGAAACAAACGCCAACGAATGAGAACAGAAGAGCGGGCCGCAAAAGATAACCCGGCGCATAGGCAAGAACGTTTTCACCCATACCGCGCAATACTCCCTTCCCCAACTCACTGAGAGCAAAGAGAGGCACGGCGGCCATGGCGAGAAGCAAAGTAATGTTCAGAATTGTCCCGCCAAGAACAGAAGCAAGGTAGATAATGGTCGCCGCAACCGATGCGGTCACAAGCCCAAGCGCAAGAACGAAAAGACCCGAAAAGGAAACGGCCTGCCAGGCGCGGCCAAATCGGCCACGTTCCTCATAGCGTGCGACAAATCGGGTTATTGAGATGCCAAAACCCGCTTGCGACAAAGTGCCAAGTACGATGATCCACGTCCAGGCAACAGCGTAAACACCAAAAGTATCGGCCCCGGCCCATCGGGCAATCGCAATCTGGGTCAAGAATGCAAACGCAGCTCCCCCGCCGCGAAGAAGAAACAGAAAAATCACATCCCGTTTCTGGCGAGCTACAGGGCCCACAAGCCCCAAGAGGGCAAGAAGCCGGGGGCTACCCCTTCCAACATTGGGTATGTTCACATCAGCCATCACATGTCGCCAATCAGGGTTTCAGAACCAACCCATCCTCGGGGAGACCGATAGATAGGCTTTCACGTTTCTCTCTCACCATCCGGGGCAATGCCAGGAGTTCTGCCAATGCAGGCCGCATATCATCAAGAACCCAGACATCAGACTTTTCGCGGCCGATCAGAACATTGAGGGGATGGCCGACAAGCCCGGCGAGGTCAACCGCCAGGTCTCCCCAGCCACGCCCTCCATTTTTATCACGCACAAGCGTGTCGTAAGCCCCGATCATCAGGTTTCGTCCACGCACACCCGTCAGGTAATCCGGTTGCGCGGCCTTGCGCCCCTGCGTCAGCAACTCAAAGAGATGGAACGGAAAGTCAACACCAAGCGCAACAGGCAAAGGCAATGATCCCCAGAACCGCGCATTGGTCTCAACAAGAATCCACGCCTCCCTGTTCCGCGCCTGGCGAAACTCAAACATACACACGCCCGTGTATCCGGTCGCCCGTAGAATTTTCCGGCATGCCTTCAGCATTGCCGGATCAAGTGGTGCGCTCTGCCGAAAAGAACTGCCGCCGCCACCTCGCGGTTCCCTCAGACGTTCATGCTGGAACGCCAACAAGGTCTCACCTTGATGTGACAGGGTTGAAACCCCGACACCCGCCCCCTCGAAATAGGCCTCAACCATGAAATCATGTGGTGGCACCGCTTTGGACAAAGCTCCCACCAACGCGGCATCACTCCGGGCCACAACAACCTGTCCCCGCGACACAAGATTACTCAATGTGTAGGACCGCCTCGGCTTAACCAGAACAGATTGGCCAAATTCGTCGATTAGAGAACGTACATTGTCATCCCTTGTAAGAACCCGCCCCCTGGCAACGTCAATACCCAGATTTCCGGCCAGCTCCTTCGTCAGGATTTTATCGAACAGAACCGGAATTGCATCCCTGTCCGGAAGTGCCATACGCACATGAGAAAGCCTGTCCCGGTGCCGGTCAAGTGCCAAAATTGTCCGGTCACAGCACGGGATCAGAAGATCATAAGGCACCTGCGAAAGGCGCTTTTGAAGAGCCGCCAGCCAAGTGCGCCCATCACTGCCGAAAGGAGGAAATGTGAAAACATTATTCACATAACCCGACGACAACGCCGGCGCTCTTGGGTCAAAGGGAACCGCATCAACAATAACCCCTTTCCGCCCTAAAGATCGCACGATAGAAAGGAAGCTCCTTGTGTCATCTCCAAACACGAGAGCGCGCGGTTTTCTGCTAGTGTGTGCCATTCTGATACGTTCAATCTGTCAATAAAGTTTGTCTCAGACAGATACTGCAAGCAGCACACCACTCTTGCACTTGCGGAATCAGCAGGGAGAAAGAACAGGCACGGCCAAAGTCCTCCGCAATAACGCTATCTTACGCGGAGCATTTGAGTCCGCTCGTACCAGGATGGGCCTGCCCAACCAACAGGCAGCAAATATCTCCCTCGAATAATATCGAAAACCACAAATCGCCCCCGGTGCCCCGAC
>CAZNLO010000034.1:19389-25076 GCA_964573935.1 uncultured Parvibaculum sp.
CCCCGACATTAAAAAATTTCTTGTCGAAAACCGCATCCGGGTTTTCCTGAACGGTCTTCCTAACCGCATTCATCGTCAGCACATCCGTTCCCCGTCTGCTCACAGATGCACGTATTGTCGGCTGGTCCTCCTGAAATTTTATATCTGCCATCTTTTTCGGGAAGCCAAGAAGCTCTCGCCCATACACCATGGCCGTGTCGTCATCCACAGTCATCCAGCAACAATGTAGTCCTTCGCCAAACAGCGTTTTCACATGCACAAGAAGTGCTGCCTCACGATAAGGAGCGGTAAAATTGGGTTGAATGTAGTCCACAATGAAAAGAGTGCCAGTTTGCATCTCTGTCAGTTTTATACCGAATGGCAGTAATTTCTCAACGCGCTCACTCACTAGACAAACATCTACTGTCACCATTCGTGAGTTCACCCATAGTTCGGTCTGCGATTCATACTTATCAAACTCAACTGCCTGCGTATTCATTTTTCACCTCTATCCATATTTCCACCTGAGGCAGACCATCCCCACTTGATCTCCGCGTTCATCAATCCAAAGCCCAGCACTCATTGGTCCAAAGCAAGGTCCCCGACAAGACTTTTCAAACAATCCATTCGCTTCATTTTACTCAAACCAAATAGGGACTGGAGATGGGTCGCATCCCGGAACCTTTTCTCCTGTCCGTAATCTGTCATATAGCCATAGCCCCCAAGCACTTGAATGCCGTCCGTTGTTACCTGGCAGGCGACATCCTGAATATGAGCTGCGACTGCTCGCGCACTCGTTTGCCAACCGGGAAGCTCCTTCTCCACCATCATGGCCGCCTGTTTAAGCGCCAACTCCGCTGTATGCGTGCTGACAACCATGGAAGAGAGGATAGACCTGACCTCCGACCATTCGGAGATCAGCCGCCCTCCCTGTTTGCGTTGATGGCTGTACTCCATCGCCTCCTGGAGTGAGCCTTTCATCGTTCCAAGTGACATGCCTGCAGCGCAGACAATCATTTTGTCCACAATTCGTTGGTGTAGTGCTGCACCGCATCCGGCCTCGCCGACAAGCTTTGCTGCCACCGCGTTCAATGTAACGTCAACGGCAGGGCAGATATTCACCCCCAACCCAAACAAGGGGGCGCTTACGCTCACTCCCTCATCCATCAGGTCGATTAGAAAATATGAGAACGCACTCTCATTTGGCAGGAGAGCCGGAATTAGGGCCTGCCTCGCCTGCCCCCCCATGCTTAGGTAATCAACTTTTCCCGAAAGAGTGTAATCCGCTCCGTTCGACTGCGCGATCACCTGTGGCGGTGTCATGGTCGGATTATCAAAACACGGAAAAGCCAACAAAGGAAGTCTGTCTGGCTGGTTTTCACCCGCCCTATCAATGAAAAAATCCGGCTGCTCACATAACAAAAAAACCGTCTGACACAGCGCATCCACAAAGATAATGCTCGCCATTCCCGCATTTGTCTCGCTCAACAAAACCAACTGAGTGCATAAGACCTCCCTCGTCTGCTCGGCTCCTCCAACGGACTCTGGCGTTAGCAAATCAAACATTCCCAACTCAAGGGACTTGCTCACCATTTTTGTCGGGAACTCAACAAAGGGGTAACGCTCGAGTATCTCACGTTGCTCCCGCAGCTCCTGTTTAGCAAAATTGTCAAACAGACTAGTAATGAGCGCGATCTCAGAGGTATGTGAAACGTCTGAGCCTGCGTCGTCGAATGAAGACATTGTCTGATCTTCCATCTCTCAGGGGAGCGTCACCGCTCATACATGGTTACAGTCTTGCAATAGGGCGCGATCAGGTGCTGAAAGAGATTTAACCGGTTCATCTGGTTTGTTCCTTCATAAATCTGCAACAGTCTGGAATCGCGCAACCTTTTTTCAATACCGGCATTGTGCCTCACGCCTGATTTCCCCATTAGTTCCAGCGCCATTTGGCAATTTTTGACGGCCAGATCAGAGGCTGTCACCTTCGCAAGCGATCCCATGCCGGTTACTCGGTTACCAAGCTCGGCTCCCTTCCCGTCAGGCTCCTGGGTCTTAAAATTCCGCACAATGTAGTTACGTATTATCTTTGAAACGCGCTCGGTAATCAGAGGCAACACCAGATGCTTCACCAGAGAATGTGGAAAATATTTGTTAAATCTGTAGTACCCTTGCGGGCCTTGTGTTTGGAGGAGCGAAAACACACTCTCTACAAACGCCATTCGGGCAATAGTCGCATTCTTATACATATTCGCCAGGTGGCATTGAGCCCATTCCTGATCGATCAGGAATGATCCGTCTACTTTCGTGTTTGAGGCGAAGAGCAGTGCATCATGAAAAGCACCCCGCGCAACACCTGCCGAGAAAGCGCCCACATTCCCTTGCGCCGCAGAAAATCCCGACGGGTTTCTCCCGGCTGCTTCTCTTTCTTCCTCCGACAACCAGTTAAAGTCGAAGCAAATTTGATTATCGGGAATAAAGCAATCTGTAAAAACCAGCTCGCTGGCGGGACAGCCTTTCTGCCCCATTTTTCTTTCTTTTCTCGCCGTTTCAAAACCCGAAGCACCGGTCTTTACAGCAAAGATAACCATGCTCTGGACCGGTTTTTTTAAGTCCGTAAATGCAAACACAATACTCCAGACTGAAATATGACCATTGGAGGTGAAGACCTTTGTGCCATTAATACGGTACCCACCATCTACTTTTTTCGCATGGCACCCGAGCTGCCCTCTGCTCATCAACTCCGCATATTGACTGTCGGTTCCAGCATTCGGCTCCGTTATGGCAAACGCACAGAGCGTCGGCTTGTTGTTCCTCTGACCAGAAACGATATCGTGTGCGATCTGAAGACTCAATTTGTAGTTGATACTGAGCGTAAGCCCGACAACACCCAGGTAGTGGACGGAAATCAAGTTCGCCATCGTCACACAGGTCGACGCGATCTCCTCACAGAAGAAGGGAAGTGAGCAGGGGTTAAACCCGCCGCCTCCAACAATCTTTGGGAGCCACATCGTATAGAAGCCCCATTGATTGGCCTTCTCCACCAGGTCATGCGGCAAATAGTCCGGATCCTGGTGGACATGCAGATCGACCTCAAGGTGTCTCTGCTTCAGAACCTCGTCGTTGAACTTTCGCGCAATTGAAATGACCTGCTCGAATTCAGACATCAGCCCAGCGGGCATATTCCCAAGAGCGCGAAAGCTACTTAAAGTATCGAACGGTGTTCCGTCATGAGCATTTGGCATTTAGAACTCCAAAGGACTTTTTGTGTCCATTTTTATCAGCCAGCGGGTCAATGTATCACTTACCCCTTCAGCCAGAGCTTCATCCGCCAGTAGGATTGCCATTAGCCAGGTTTTGAAAGATAGCGCCTCCATCACCTCCGAACTTATCAAGGCATGATTGGCATCTGCGAAAAGCTCAACAGTCAACCCGTCGGTCTCGGCAGCCGGTATCTCACGTTGGTAAACGCTCATAGACTCGTACACGTCGACATGGGCATCCTTGTCTCCAAACAGTGCAAGTACCGGAATATCAATCAGTCGAAGGTCTTCTGTCGCATCAGCCATCATATTGTTCCGGTTGAAGTGCCACCGGTCTTCAGCATGCACCATGCTTTTCTGACTCTCGTAACATGCAGGTTCCAGCGCTTCCTGTTTGATCAGGTAGTCCTGGTAGGAAGTGGCGAATTGATAAAATTCAGCATCCAGAGCATTACACGCTAACGCACTGGTTATCTCAATTTCACTTTTTCCTTCCGCCGAAAGCCGGGTACGCGTCATGTAGTCACCCTGCCGGAGCCAGTTGACAGCAGTTGCGACCGCGATCATGAAGTTAAATTCCTCAAGCTGTACCGCTTTGGGCATAACCCATCCGGCTTGGCTGGCCCCCATCAGCCCCACTTGATCGCTCACAATGTTGGGAAGACCCTTGAGGTATCTTGCTGCGTCAGCCGCCTCTTCAGCACGATCCTGCATTGTCTGCGTCAGCCAGTCGCCCTCAGAGGCGCCGATACCAGGCTTGCTCCAGGAAAGAAACGCATAGCCGGCCCGCGTAACTGGCCCGTAATAAATCTGAAGGGTGCCGTCCACGTCAGCGGTTGCCGGTCCATCTCCATGTACAAAAACAACCACCGGGAACGGGCCAGCCCCCTCCGGCAATATCAACTTACCTTCCAGGCGATTGCCGTTCGCCATAAAGTTCACTTCTGTAATAACGTAAAGCTTCATTTCATCGTCAACGACAACAATCCCGACAAGCCCAACCGACACAACTACAAGCACCCATAACACGACCTTAAACATTCATATCTCCATCCACGAACTTCAAAATCAAACCAAGAGCCTTATATCTGCAATTCCCCAAAACCGTGAATTTACGGAAATAGGGCCCGGCGCAGAGCACCGGGCCCAGCACATCCACGTTCCAAGAAGGGAGGAAGGAACGGGATGGGGGAGGACAACTCGGCATAAGCTCCATTACTTTCCCATAGTGCGTAGACGAGAAGCCGTGAAAAACCCGCCATCGAGGCTCCCATCTTTATTTGCATTGTAATCTGCGGGGTCCAACGCCACGCTAACGCCGTCGATCACGTACACATCAGCATCGAGATCATAAAAAATTTCAGTCGTCCGAACACAAGAAGGTAGTTGGTAAGCGTTGACGATTGTTGCCTCCTGCACCCGCCACAGCTCACCGCGCGCGTCATAGCCTTCCGCCACCAAAATACGCCAACTGTCTTCATCCACATAGAAGGTACGCTTGGGTATCAAATGCCGAAAACCCGACTTGAGCGTTGCTTCAACCTTCCAGACACGGTGCAACTCATACCGCATCAAGTCCCGGTTTGGGTAATTGACACCGATCAATTGCTCGTAACTGAGTGACGCATCGTCCATGATATAATTGTTGTACGGAACATAGAGCTCCTGTTTTCCCACAAGGGACCAATCATACCGGTCCAACCGCCCATTAAACATAAACCACTGATCCTGGGTGATAACGCCATCAGCACCCCCAACCGGGTTGTCATAGGAAATTCCTGGCGAACGCCTCACTCTGCGTAGCCCGGGATTGTAGCTCCACGCCCGACGCGCTCCATTTAGCGTTTCATGCACCAGCTCGATATCACCTGCGAGGAAGCTTGGTGTTTTCTGTTCGGCGAAATACTTGAGGCTCAACCCCTCAAGGGCATCATACGTAGTCACTGCATCGTCGTGGTACACACTTCGGATAACTTCCTCCCTCACGAAGGGCACATACCCCCCATCGCCCGCTACCAAAGTTGCGGTGTGATAGCGCACTGCTTCACCGAAATAGCCAAGCTTATGGTTCCAGATAACCTCCGCACCGGTCTCGGGCATGGGAAAGGGAACACCTCCAACCCCGGCGAGAAAGTCTCCCGTCGCCGGGTCCAGACGCGCGACACCGACGTTTCTTGCAGTAGCCTGATAAACTTTCTCAGGAAGAGAACAGCTACGACGGGTTGGATAGATATCCATCCGATAACCGTCATATCTCTCGAACAGGGCAAGCTGCCCCAGGCTCAATTCACCACGATGCTCCGAGACATTTTGCCGCGTGATCTGGAACCTTGGTGTATCGGACTTGAAGGGGTCGACTAAACGACCCCCTTCCACCCAACCGGCAACAGGTTCCGTAATCCCACCGCGCCACTCAGGGATTGTACCCTCAGAATTCCCTGCCCG
>CAZNLO010000035.1:0-9950 GCA_964573935.1 uncultured Parvibaculum sp.
CGGGGGGTGCAGAGAGACAGTTGGCGGGTCAGCGCTCTGATCGGTGAAATTGACGTGGCGGCAGAATGGGCGCTGGGCGGTGAGACCACACAATACCGGCGCGCCTATTTTGCAGCCCTTTCCCGTGCGCTGCTGAGCGCTGCGCGCCTTGACGCTGCCCTTTCAACAACAGAGGAAAACCTGACCGGCGCTGCCACCGGGGGGCCGGTTTGCGGGGTATCAGAACTGGCGGAGGCCTATCTGAAAACAGGTCATGCCATTGCCGCCCTTGGCTTTTGCCGGGCAAAGTCAGCCTGCGCGCCGGTTGAGACAGTTTCTGTGGCCAGTTCTCTGCGCGTGGCTGTCGATAGTGAAATCGGCGCCCTGGCGGCAGTGACGGGCGCGCTGCCGCTGGGGGAAAAACGGGGAGCAGATGCGCATGTCACGCGCTCGTCTCCGGTATCCATCACGTTCGACAGATCGGAAGTCCTGGCCGGGGAGATTATCTCCGTTGTCGCGGACACCTCCCCCTCAGCCTGTCTTGTTGCCGATGGTGCGATCAGTCTTGCACGTGCGGGCGCGCCTCTGGGCACTGGACAGCGCTACCGCCTAGAAGGAAACACAACTTCTGAAGTGTCGCTCGCGGCACCAGGCGATCCTGGCCGTTATGTCGTTCGGGTCTTTGCCTCTCCCGCCCGGGGAGGGCTTTTGTTGAGTGAGCATGGGCTCGTGGTTGAGGCACTCAAGCCGGGATGTGACGGGTTTACGGGCCTGTGGGATACCTCGTTCGGGCGTTTGCGGCTCGTTGACCGCGAGGGGCATGTGACAGGCAGTTACCGGCGAGGAGACGCCGCCCCTCTGCCGGGACTGGTTGTCGGGTCGCGCACACGAACCGGGGTGTCGCAAATATTTGAGGGTACTTGGCTTTCTGAACTTGGGCGGGGAGGGACCCGGTTGCGCCTGACGGATAATGGAACCAGGTTCACCGGCACCTGGGGGGTAAAGCCTGACCGCTCCACAGGAGGGGGGACCTGGAACGGGGAGTGCGTGACGCAGATCCCTTAAAGGTGGTGTTCATTTGAAGCCGAAAGCAGACAGGCAATTTCCGACAGGACCGCCGCATGGCGAAGCGGGCAGTACCCCCCGCCTTTCTGTTTGAGCAACAGGCGTTCAGACCTGAGTAGTTTCTTAAGGGTGGCGAGAGAAATTTTTTGCTTCCGATGATCTCTGGGCAATGCGGTGGGGGGGCGCACGCCACTTCGCACGAGCCGCCTGAACGCCAATCGTCCCGCCCGAGCAAGAGGGGCTTGCGTCGGTTGCCTGCCTGCATTGTCTGCCATGCATCGCAGTCTGAACGCGAAACACAGCCCGGGGATTATTGCGGTTTACGTAAAAAAACCAGTCAATCCAGAAGTACAGAACAACCATAACAATGGGTGCACACCACGCAAGATGGTCGATGGATTTCTCTTTTGCACCGGGGTGGAGTGGCACCAGGCAATATCGCTTTGCAATCTTTGGGCCGCGCATGAAGCGTGTCTGGGTAAGCACCATCTGTTGTCGATAGTGTCGAATTTTACTTCTCATACTTCTCACACTTGTCGCCTTTCGTCTGCACCTCATCCGCGCACGTTGTAGAACTTTCTTCAAAAGGTTGCGTGAAATGTAAAATTTACCCCCGGGTTTCGTGGCCGACTTAAGGTGAGCGTTGTATCTGTTCGAAATAAAGCGGCACATATAGTTCAGCCGCGTAGGAGGTTAGATGTTTGGATTATCCTCAAATTCTTTACGCGAACGCGATGGAAAACTACCGCGACAGAGAACGAAGGCGACGGCACGCCGAGCAGTTGTTTGGTCCCGACAGGCGGCGGAAGTCAAGTTGACCTGTGATGTCGTGGCGAGAGTTTACAATATTTTACCAACCGCGCTTTATTCACCTACACGCGGAGAAGCACATGTGGCCCAGGCGCGCCAACTCGCCATGTACCTGGCTCACGTAACGTTCGGATTGAGCCTTGGCGCGGTAGGGCGGCATTTCGGGCGGGACAGAACCACCGCCGCCTATGGCTGCCGTCAGGTTGAGGATCGGCGCGACAGCGTTAGTTTTGACCTCATGCTGGACCATCTGGAGCAGGCCCTTGCGAGCCTGTCAGCGGTGCGTTCCGGGCGACTTGAGAAAATGCAATGAAGGAGGGCGTAATGGCAGTTGCAGCCGGAGAGCTTCGTCGTGAAGGGGTGCGGCTCTTCCGTCGTCTGATGGAACCGGGCCACTATGTTCGCCTGCTGAAGGAACCGGGGAAGGGGGAGGCCTGTGGCGCTTTGTACAGTCCCCGTAACAGATGGCAACGCCCTGTTTTCAGGGTGGATGCCAGGGTCGTTGTTGCCCTGCACCGGGCGGACCTCCTGCGCCATGAGCCGACGCACATACCTGCACCGGGGGCGGAGCGGGTACGCAACTGCTACCGCGTAAGTGCTACGGGCGAGGCGTGGTGGCGCAGACAGTCGGGAGGAGAGGAGCCGTTCCGCGCGCAACATCAGCTTCTGGGCGAATGCACGATCGACGAACCGGGCCGGGGTCTGGTCCGGCGTCAGGTCAATCTGGGTGAGTCTCCCCTGGGGTGGCTCCGCAGGCGCAAGGGGCCGGATGGTCGCCCCTTCCTGTCCGACACCGAGCTTGCGGCGGGGGAGCATTTGCGGCGGGATTATACGCTGGCGGGTCTGGGTTCTCGCGTCACTGCGGACTGGTCGGCAATGGCCGCCCATGTCGATCAAAGCAGAAGCGGCCCTTCAACCAGCGCAGATGTTCCTCTTGTCGCCCTGGATGCGAGGCGGCGGGTGGAACGGGCACTGACCGCTGTGGGCCCGGGGCTGGGGGACGTGCTTGTGGAGACCTGCTGCCATTTGGTGGGTCTGGAACAGGCGGAACAGTCGTTGGGTTGGCCGCAGCGATCTGCAAAAATAGTCCTGAAAATTGCGCTGGCACGCCTCGCGGTCCACTACGGGCTGGGGCGCACGGGGAGGCCGAAAAAGGGGCCGCACGTCTGGCGGTCCAAAGTGCCTGAAGACGTCTAGGCGGTCGTTCACCCGGAGTGAACGGCCGCAAGGCATCGTGCTGCATCCTTGCGAATGCGCGATACCATGGCATGGAGTCCGTTGGAGCGCTGTGGGCTGAGATGTTCATTAAGGCCGAGTTGCTGAAACATCGCCGGAGCATCAATGTCCAGAATTTCTTTGGCAGTGGCCCCGGAATACATCTCCAGCAAAATCGCGATAAGCCCGCTTACAATCAGCGCATCGCTGGCTCCACGGAAAGTGAGATGCGTGGCCCCCTCCCCCTGGTCGCAGACCAGCCACACCTGACTAACACAGCCCAGCACCTTTGTGCTGTCATTGTGTTCAGCCTCGCTCAAAGGGGAGAGCTTCTTGCCCAGCTCAATCACATACTTGTAGCGGTCTTCCCAGTCGTCGAGGTAGCTGAAGTCATCTATCAGGTCTTGAATAGCCATGGTCTTGCCAGCTTTGTATGAGGCGGGTGGTCTGAGTGAGATAGAGCGCCGCACACCAGATGGCAAGTCTAGGCCTGTTTTTGGCCTCATTGACGAAACCAGGGCAAAAGGAGGGGGAAAAAGAAGCGCACAGACCATCGGCAAAAGGGTAGGGGTACCGATGGTCTGTGCGCCATGTTGGACGGGGGCAACCGTCCGAATTTAGAACACCGCGAACGAGCTGAAAAACGGTGTTCCGCGCTCAGGCACCGCGAAGAGCTGAAGAAGAGGTACTGGGTGAAAATACCTCCCTTTGCTCCTGCGGATCCGCCTGGGCGCTGTTGTGAGAGAAACGGTCAGACGAAATGTCTGACCCCTGGTCGGCGGCCCAGCTCAAGGCGAGGCTGCCATAATACAAAACCTGCCGCTGCACATGGCCCGCAATGGCAAGGCCTGTGTCGCAGGCCTTTGGGTTGCGGTCACAAAAACTCAGAACGTCTTCGGCAGAGGCCATCGCAGCCCCTGCAACCTCTGAAATATCGAGGCTCCGCTCTGCGTTTGATGCATACAGGGCGGCGGGGGTAGCACCGCCGGACCCGGCCGTCTGAACGCCGTCCGGCGCATCCGGTGCGGGGAGCAGGATTGCAACGACAGTGATCCAAAATGCCAGTCGTACCAAAAACATGAAACCAGACCCTTTTTCTTCGACCCGCTCTGTGTCCCGTTTTATTGAAACTCCTGGAGACTTCTTGTCCACCGTCGAGGTTTCCAAGAAAGTCTCCACGAGGGGGAGCGGCTTTCTATGTGCGAAGATAGGCGTCAGGTGCTGCTCGAAGCTTAAATACAAATATAAAATTGAATATATATAGCCAAAAAACAAATGCAGGCGAATTTATAGTTCAAATATACTATTCAATTCAGATTTAATGATAATATAAATAAATTTAATCTTGTATTTATTTAGTCGAAAATTTGCGTTAAATTGTCTGCATTGCCATTGAGCGGGCCAATTGGCGCAGAAACCCACACAGTTTAGCCAGTTTTTCCGGCTTTATAGTCCGGGGGGGGGTTAATCGGTATTGGGAAGAACGCGCGCCCAACAGGCCCGGACATCCTCGATCGCGTGGGTTGCTGTGCACCACGCCTCTTCAGAGGGGAAATGGGCAGCGGCAATACACTGGTTGAGGTTGAGCTGGGCCCAGTTGAGACAACTGGTGGCGCGTTTTGTGGGAGGAGCAAGATCGCTGGCCTGTATATCTGTTTCCAGCGATGTTGCCATCAGGTGGCGGGCACCGTAAGCCAGCACCCGTTCCATAAGCGGGGAGGCATAGGCATGAGCTGGGCTAATGGGAGACAGGATTTCAAGAGGAGTGGTGATCTGCGTGGCAAGAGGTGTTTTACCGCCCACGTCTCCTGCATTGGCAAAATCCACAGTACGTGACACGGCGGGTTTGTCGATCATGCCCCAGCGTGTGCCCTGAAAGGTCTGCGCTGCGGAAAGAAAATGCGCACGTAGTTTGCTCAGCAGGTCATTGTCAGCTTCAATCTGGGACATAATGGCGGCAACGGCGGAGTTCGCTCCAGGTAGATTGCGCGCAAAACGACCCTGCCCGTTAAGCTGCGCCGCCATGGAAATCGGCCCGTGCTGGGCAAGCGCCCGGCGAACTCCGTCAGCAAATGCCGGGTCTGCGGCTGCGATGAGCCCCCGGTGGGCAAGCCATCCCTGCGCCACCGATTGAGGTTCGGAAAACCGTAGCTTGTCCAGCAGGCGGCGTATTTCCCGTGGCGTTCCCAGCGAGCTGCCCATGGCTTCGCTGGCGGCACTTTGAAATAGAGCGTATTTCTGGGCAATGACCCCGACCCCGGTGAGCGTTATTTCGTCTGGCTGAACGGGACGTGCCAGAGGCAGCGGTATCTGGGCAACAACCGCAGGTGTGCTGCCTTCTTCCTCGGCTTTGAGGGTGCCTGCCCCCATGATGAGGATAGCCGTAGCTCCGACAAGGGCTGCCAGAAAACTCAACGCTCCGGGGGTGTCGTCGCCCGCCTTCATGGCTTTCGCCCCAACCGCACCTTTTTTGGTTTCAGCCGTCAATTTTTTAGTCCCAGCTAAAGTCTGCACGCGATAACTCCTCGTCAAGGCTCGGGGCCAGGCACCTGCCCGACCAATTCCCCGACTATTTGAGGACCGGGATAGTAGGAGCGGATCGCCATACACGCAATCAATACGCAGATTAAAAACCGGTGAGTTTTGAATTGTTTACATTGCTATTTGAAACGGTCCGGAGCTGCACCCGCACAGAACAAGGAAGTTGACCCCTTTGCCGACGTCCCGCGACAGGTTAAGGATAATACAAATCAGGCCTCCGTTACCCTGCCCAATCGAGTGAGAACCCGCCATGAAACTGAAATCTGAAATCTGGGTCAAAGCGCTGATCCGGCGTGCTGCGGTGATGAATGTCCCCGCAATGGTTGTACGCCGGGGGCACGCGGATGCCGGGACGATCTATGTAAAAGTCGCCCGTCTCGACGGAACGGCGGATGTCTATGGCCCCACATTTGGAAGCGACGGCGAACGGGTCTGGATGCGGGTGAGCGGGTCTGCCCCGGTAGCTGACGGGGACGCGGAGGCCTACCTGCAACGCCAGGAAAAATTTGATCCCGATTTCTGGATCGTGGAAGTCGAGGACCGGAAAGGCAGGCACTTCCTGACTGAGCCGGTCACCGTCGACCCACCAACCCACGGCTAGGGGCGCATAAACGTGTAGTCCGTATCCGGGTCAAGGTTTTCCGCCGTTGAAGTGAGTTCGGACGCGATGTCCTCAATGCTGCGTGTCTGCCTGTAGATATGAAGCACCTTTTCAAGCATCACCCGGGCCACAGCGTCAGTTGCCACATTTTTGGCCTCTGCTTCCGACAGGGCGCCATCCATGGCCCGTGTCGCGATATCTCTCGCGGTTGTCATCTGTATCTCCTTTTAATGTCGATGGCGCGAAGCTCGCCCAGATCGCCTCATTATGCAATGATGCACATCAACAATGGCGCGACTCAGCGATGGGGCAGTGCTCAGGGCTCCCCGGGGGCCTTATTTGTGGATGCGGGAGAGGTGGCTCGGATGGCCTTATTTCTTTATCGCGACCGACTTGTTGAGTTGTTGGATACGGTCGACCCCAAGGATCAAGTTGATTTTCCTCTCAGTACCGAGCAGTACGAGCAACTGACGCTGGACGATCTGATGGAGCTGCTGACAGAGGGGCTCTGTGAAAACCCGGATCTGGCAGAACAAAAACCCCGTTTCGTCCTGGCAATTTGCCACATGCTCTTCGACAAGGCCGAAGTTAACGCGGTGCGCGTGATGGATGATGGAAACGGCCCCATTCTCTCGTGCGCCCGCATTCCCAAACAGTCGCTGGATATTCTCGATGAGCTGCGTATGCGCGGCGCGCTCAATCAGCAAACTGTGGATGAAGCTGTCTGGAACCCTCTCGCCTGATCGCTGTTTTTGCCCGCCCCCGAGCTGGTCCTTGAGCTAGCTGGCGAGCCTCAAGTGTCCTACTGGCGCCGGGCGCGCACCTGCGATAGTGTCCGGCGCCTGCGAGGCTACGCGAGGCGCAGGCCAATCCGTTTTTGGGAGATTTGATGTGAGTGCGACCGGAACACCCTATGTGGAGCCGACCAATGAGCAGGTACGAAGGCGCCGGACATTTGCCATTATCTCGCACCCGGATGCCGGCAAGACAACCCTGACGGAGAACCTGCTGCTTCGCGGGGGCGCGATCCATCTTGCAGGCCAGGTCAAGGCGCGCGGCGACCGCCGCCGTGCACGCTCGGACTGGATGAAAATAGAACAGGAACGCGGTATCTCGGTCACGTCAGCCGTTATGACATTTGAATATAAGGGCATGATCTGCAATTTGCTGGACACGCCCGGCCATGAGGATTTTTCCGAAGACACCTACCGCACCCTGACTGCCGCCGACAGCGCCATCATGGTGCTGGACGCTGCCAAGGGCATTGAAGCTCAGACCCTCAAGCTCTTTGAAGTATGCCGCCTGCGCGACATTCCCATTATCACCTTCATCAACAAGGTTGACCGCGAAGGCCTGGACCCGTTTGACCTGATGCAGGAGGTCGCCGACCGCCTGGCGCTGGACACCGCTCCCATGACCTGGGCAGTCGGCTCCGGCAACCGGCTGCGGGGCCTGTATGACCTGAACAAAAATACATTTGCGGCTTACCACCCGGGTGGCAAGGCCGAGCCAACCGGCCTTGATTTCGATAGCGCCGGGATCACCAAGTATGTGCCTGAAGACGAGCTTGAGGCGGCGCGCGAGGAAGTGGAGCTGGCCAAGGGGGCCTGCACCCCCTTCGACCTTGATCTTTACCGGGCCGGTGCCCTGACGCCGGTCTATTTTGGCAGCGCCCTGCGTCATCTTGGCGTTGACGAACTGCTGGACGCGGTGGCGGCATTTGCCCCTCCGCCGCAACCCCAGGCTTCTACCGTGCGCGAGGTCAGCCCGAACGATGAGAAAGTCTCCGGCTTTGTCTTCAAGGTGCAGGCGAACATGGATCAGAACCACCGCGACCGGATCGCTTTCATGCGCCTGTGTGCCGGGCGCTTCAAGCGCGGCATGAAACTGAAGCTCTCCAGTTCGGGAAAAACCATCAGCGTCCACAATCCGATCCTGTTTTTTGCCCAGGACCGTGAACTGGTGGAAGAAGCCTGGCCCGGAGATATTATCGGCATCCCGAACCACGGCACGATTCGGGTGGGAGATACATTGAGCGAAGGCGAAGACCTCGTTTTTACGGGTATTCCAAATTTTGCTCCTGAAATGCTGCGCCGGGTCCGTCTTGATGACCCTATGAAGGCGAAACATCTGCGCCGCGCCCTGGAAAGCCTGGCGGAAGAAGGGGTCACGCAGGTGTTCAAACCTCAACTGGGTGCCAACTGGATTGTCGGCGTGGTTGGCCAGTTGCAGCTTGAAGTGTTGACCCAGCGTATTGAGACTGAATACAGCATCAAGGTGGCTTTTGAGCAGGCCCCCTTTGAGACGGCGCGCTGGGTGGAGGCTGAGGAGGCGGGCGAACTGAAGCGGTTCCTTGAGGCCAACAGGTCAAGCATGGCCGAAGACCGCGACGGGGCCCCCGTGTTTCTTGCCAAGAGTGCGTGGGAAGTGGGGTATACGGAGGAGAAATGGCCGAAAATCCGTTTCTCGGCAATTCGCGAGCGTGCCCAGGCACACATGTAAAATATCGATGACGGCATAGATGCCGATGAAAACAACAGACGGACGGACAGATGGAACAGATTAAGGAACTTTGGCAGCTCGTTACCGGTGTCTGGCAGACAGGCGCGCTGGGTTACAACATCGGCGATTTCCTTATCGCGCTCGCCATCTTTATTGGCTTCTATTTGCTGCGCGGCATTTTCACGCGATTTATTTTTTCGTTTGTGGACCGTTGGGTTGCCGACACTGAAACAAAGATTGACGACTATCTGCATGAGGCCATGGCTGATCCGCTGCGCACAACTTTCATTATTATTGGTGTCTTCTTTGCGCTTGATTACCTGGGGCTGGAAGGAACGGCAGCTGATCTGGGGCGCAACCTGGTGCAGTCCCTCATCGCCTTTACGATATTCTGGGCCCTTCACAACGCCATCAAACCACTCAGCCTGTTGCTGCGCGAGCTTGAGCGCGTGCTCACCAACGAAATGGTGGACTGGCTTGTTACCGGTGCCCGCTGGGCGGTTATCCTGGTGGGCGCGGCCACGATCCTGCAGATTTGGGGCGTTCAGGTTGCACCCATTATCGCAGGGCTTGGCCTTTTTGGCGTTGCCGTGGCGCTGGGCGCGCAGGACCTGTTCAAAAACCTGATCGGGGGTATCTCCATCCTGATCGAAAAACGGTACCGCAAGGGCGACTGGATACTGGTTGAGGGAGTGGTTGAGGGCACGGTGGAAAGCATCGGGTTTCGTTCAACAACCGTGCGGCGGTTCGACAAGGCACCCGTCTATGTTCCCAATCAAAAACTGTCTGATGCCGCGGTTACAAATTTCACCAAAATGACCCATCGGCGCATCTATTGGAAAATCGGCCTTGAATACCGCAGCGACCTGGGCCAGTTACGTGAAGTGCGCGATGGCATTGAAGCCTATCTGATCGCGTCGGAGGAATTTGCTAAACCTCCGGAGGTGCCGCTTTTTGTGCGCGTTGATGCTTTCAACGACAGCTCCATCGACATCATGATTTACTGTTTCACCAAAACGACAAATTGGGGGGAGTGGCTGGAAATAAAGGAACGCTTCGCCTATGCGATCAAGGAGATCGTTGAAGGTGCCGGCACCGGATTTGCCTTTCCCAGCCAGTCGATTTACGTGGAAGTTTTGCCGGAAATGATCGCGGCTCAAGGTCCGGCAACAGAGGGGACCAATCTCGCCTGACCTCAGGCAAAGGCAACCAAGACGGCAAGCGCCGTCCGGCGCCC
>CAZNLO010000035.1:10050-24244 GCA_964573935.1 uncultured Parvibaculum sp.
CTGCGCCGCGCCCGTGCAGGCTCGTTGCGCAGCAACGAAACAGCCGTGAACGAAAACGCTCTACCCTTCAAGACGGCAAGCGCCGTCCGGCGCCCCTGCGCCGCGCCCGTGCAGGCTCGTTGCGCAGCAACGAAACAGCCGTGAACGAAATTACTGAAGCAACGAAACAGCCGCGAACGAAAACCCTTTATGCCGCAACTTTTGTCGCCTGGCACCGGACGCGCCAGAAACGCATGGCGCGCAGGGCCACGTCCTGGGGCATCTGCTCATACAGGTCAAGCAGTTCGCGGGTGGCGTTGAGGTTGCGTTTTTCTCTGGGAGGGGCGAGGAGAGCAAGGGTTGAGAAGGTTGATCGGTCAAACCGCGTTGCCTTGCACGCGATGGCGAGCGCTTCGCCGCTTGGATCGAGGAGGATGCGTCGGGCCGTTACACCGTCAATTTTTATCAGGTGCGCGAAACCGCAGACCAGTTCTTCCAGCTTGTTGGTGCGAACGAGATTGATAAGGAGCGTTTCGGACAGTTCGCGTGTTGCTGCCTTTCGGTCAATAAATTTCTGTGCTTGGCTTCGTTCCGTTTCCCGGAGGCCATTACCTTTCAGAAATTTTCGCTCCAACTGCACAAGGACTTTGTCGACAACTTCCGGGTCAAGTTGGGCAGAGCGCTCCAGAATGCGCGAGCGCAATTTGTCCGACACTGCCCAGTACATTTCGTGCATGACATCCGGGGGCAGGTCCGCCCTGCCAACAAGCGGCCCTTGTAGTGTTTCATTGTTTGCGGCGCGCGCGGCAACTTTTTCGAGGGTGTTGGGCGCGATAGAGGCATTGCAGTTGTTTACCAGAACACCAACCACCTGATCGTCGCCATGATCGACCAGCGCCTCGGAGATACGCTCATCCAAATCAGGGCGGATGGCGACCACCGCACGGTGCCGGTTTCCGCAGCGCTCAACAATTTCCAGCAGGTCACCCTGCGTCAGCACCGTACTTTTTTCCAGAATAGGAGCCGCAACACTGACCTCTTCGTCATGGGCAAGCTGGAGGACGAGATCGCGGGGCGCTTCTGCAATGGTCGCAAGCCGGCGCGACAGCTCCATGCGTACCTCTGTCTCCATTGTTCTAGCGACAGCTCCCAGTATTTCTGAAAAATGTTCCTGTTCCGTCGTGTTGTAGCGGGTAGGATTTTCCAGAAACAGGTCTGTCACTTTGCGCAGCAGCTCGCGACGTCGGTCACTGGAGGGTTCTTTGGCCAGATCAATCAGGTTTCGCAAGTGAGTAAAGTCGCTCATGTCAGGCCGATGCTCTCAAGGGACAGTGTGCAGAACAGCTTGGCCGAGCGGCCTTAACAAGCAGTGGGGTGGGGGAGGGATAGTTTTCCTAAAATGCGTTCTTTCTGTCATTGCGGAGTTGCTATAACGGTTTTACTTAAGGAAATGGTTTGTTTCTCTGGTTAACACTTTATTCACCTTGTTAGGGAGAGACTTGCTGGAGTGAACTTGGGCAAGTTCCCGCGAGCGCATTGTGCCTCACCGGGAACGCTCCAACCCACGGGAGGCGATGATGGGCAATATCATCGAGTTCAAGCCGAGGGAGACCGGCACGAACCGGCACACCTATGAGAAGGCAGCAGATGTCCTTCCCATGCCGGTTGGAAAAGGACTCCGGAGTGAGAAAGACAGGCTTGCAAAGCGGCCAACCCTTTTGGATGTTCTGGATATGACCTGGCCGCGAGACTGATTGGCGTTCAGGTGAGCAGACCATTAAGGCGTGTTTTAAAACGGTAAGAAAAAGTGGATCGACCCCGGGGCCGGTGGTGAGCGATGTTTAGTATCGCTTTCACCCTCACACTTTGGTACCAAGGAGAGATCCGCAATTTGACTTGAGTTCCCCCCACAATGCCTGTTGTTGAACCGCCATCAGCATCCAAACGGATAACCGTCATCGGGGCCGGAGTTATTGGTGTATCGACGGCCTATCAGCTCGCGCGCGAGGGGCACCGGGTGCAGGTGGTTGAGGCCGAAGATGGTCCTGCACTTGAAACCAGTTTTGCCAATGGCGGACAGTTGAGCGCGGGAGAGGTGGCGCCGTGGGCCGGGCCGGGCGTTCCTTTGCAGGCGCTGAAATGGCTGGGTCGGTCGGACGCACCGCTCCGGCTTCGGCTGCGCTTTGACCTCGCCCAATGGCTCTGGCTATGGCGGTTCTGGCGTCGCTGCACGCTAAAGGCGCAACGCGATGGGGCTGTCCGAAATGTGGGCCTGGCGTTGCTGAGCCGCGATGTGATGAAAAAAACCCTTGATGATCTGGAGGCAAACGGCACGCCACTGGCTTTTGATCGCCGGGACAAGGGAATTTTACGGATCTTTGCGATGGAAAAGGAAGTCGATGACGCGGCGCGCGAGGCCCGGTATCTGGAGAGTTACGGTCTGCATCAGGAGCGGTTGAGTGCGGCGGCGTGCGTGGCGCTGGAGCCGGCCCTTGCCTCTGCACACAAGCGTGGCGAAGTGGTGGGTGGGGTGTATTGCGCGCAGGACAGCAGCGGTGATGCCTTCAAATTTACAACCGGCCTGGCAAAGGCCGCCGAACGGCTTGGTGTTACTTTCCTGTATGGCCAGACCGTTCGTGGTCTGGAACGCCGGGGTGCACGCGTCACCCATGTACGCACCGATACCCGTCGTCTTGAAACCGATCTTGTGGTCGTGGCAGCCGGTGTGATGAGCCCGGAGCTGATGAAAGATCTGGGCAGCTCTCTTCCTGTCTATCCGGTTAAGGGATACTCCGTGACCCTCCCGGTCGCTGAAGATAGCTCGGCACCGCGCATCAGTATCACCGATGAAGCCCGGCGAATTGTTGTGAGCCGGTTGGGAAACCGGCTGCGGGCGGCGGGACAGGCTGAGGTAGCCGGGTATGGTCGCACGCTGGAGGTGGGGCGGGCGCAGTCTGTCCTGACGGCTCTGCGAGCGCTTTTTCCCGACCTGGACGAGAATGTTGAGCCGGAGTTCTGGTGTGGCCTGCGGCCCATGACGCCGGATGGTTGCCCGGTACTGGGCCCCGTGCCTGGTTGCGACAATCTGCTGCTCAATACGGGGCATGGCACGCTTGGCTGGACCCTGGCACTGGGGTCGGCAGCTATGATTGCCGACATGGTTGCCGGGCGCGACCCAAAGATTGACCCGGTATTTTTTTCCATTCGCCGGTTCTGAGCGGGCGGCCCCTGAGGGGCCGGGGCCCTTCGTGTTCGCCCAAATAAAGGCATTAACATGCGCCTAAGGATTAAACCCTAGACTTGCGATGAAACTGTGCCACTGATGCAAAGGCTTCGTCCATGCGACCGATTGCAAAAATTCTGGGAACGGGTCTGACTGCCGTAAGTCTGATGGCCTGTGCCGGGCAGGGAGACCTGGGTCGGGCGAAGCCCGGCGAGCTTTCCTTTGTGAAGGAGCTGGGCAGCCAGTTGACGGCAATGGTAAAGCCTGACCCGGAAAATGGGCTGCCAATGACGGCTGAGGAGTATCAGCTTCGGACGCTGGCCGGTAACATTAACCGGAGTCTTGATGGTCCCGCCAGCAACTTTTTTGAAAGCCTGTCTGTTCTGAAGCCCGGGGATGCAGGCGATAAGGCCTACTATCAGCGGCTTCTCAGGCTACATTCCCAAAGTGGGGTCAGTCTTCTCAATGCCTTTGGCAACGATGTCATGCGTGACGTCACCATGGTGGATCAGTTTGCGGGTCTGAGCATTGCTGTCACGGGAGCTGATGCGCTCCGCCTGTCTCTGGTGAGGGAGGCGATGTCGGCAAACAGTGCCGCATTCTCCGACGCGGTCGATGTGGTCTTGCGCGTGGAAGACAATGGCAATGTCATGGACCAGACGGTTGATCTTCTGGATCAGCGTCTTGTGGAATACCGGGTGGCGCTGGAACAGGCTGCATTTGATATTCCCGAACGCAATCTGATAGCCACCATCGCCGAAGTGTTGAACTTGTTGAATGAGAGCGTGAAGGGCATAAAAGAAGACGCCGCGCGCCACAGGGCTGTGCGGGGAGAACTCTTTGGAAGGCGCTCCGCAGATATGCCTGTCTAGGCGGTCTCTTTCTAGGTTTTCCCGGGGTATTTTTTCTTAGTAGCCGCGCACGCGACCTGGCTCGCTGGAGCCAACAGAGACACCGCTGACACAGCACGGTGTTGACTGGGCGTGAGGAACGGTGAGTTTGAGGTGGCAGGTGGCTAAAGGCCCCTCCGATCCCTTGTTGACATAGGTCCAGGCGCGACACTGCGTGTCGGCAGCACATGCCGAGGCACAAGAGCGCGGGCTTTCGACGCCATCTGTCAGAACCCGATAATCGCCCCCGGGGCGGTCCGTTCCCCGTTCCATGAAAACACCGGGGTTGGCGGCAAAGCCGGGTCCGGTTGTTACTGCGATAAAGAAGTAGAAGAACAGAGCAATGCCCATATGCCACCTGTTGGGTGACGAAAGTTCAATTTTCATAACGTAACTCCGTGGGCACAATGCAATCAGGAAAAGACAATCAGGGCAGGATGTCTAATTATTGGTCGCAAGCGCACCCAACCCTTGGGATCAGTTCTACCAGTGACATATGGAAGAACTTTGAAGGCCCTACATTGAGTTTTGGGAAAATTGAAGTTTGGTTGACGAGAGGTTAACGCGGTATTTTTCCGTCGGTGGGGTCAATCCCGAAATGGTTGAGGAGTGCATGTGCATTCTCGTTGCGTAGCTGCCATGACATACAACGCACCCCGCCGCCCATCTGGCACACTTGTTCGGACCGGACCGGGATAACCTCCCGGGTGGTTGCGGCACGTACCTGCGCCAGCGCCAGCGCATCTTCGGGAATGCCAAACTGCGGAAAATAAACCCGCTCCGGCGTCACAAGCGCATTTGTATAGAGCCCGCAGGCAGACCCGAACCGGTCGTCGTAAATGCGGCTCCCGTCATAGGGCGTGACAATCTCGTGGACCTTGACACCGGGCAGACCCCGCTCAAGGTCGCGCCTTAGCTGACGGGCATAGGTCGGATCATGGCTGTAAGTATTGATAATGAGCGTGTTTGTATCGACGAAACTTACCACTCCATCGCTATGTTCAAGCCCCCCTTGCTCATCGGCGGTGATGAAGGCGACCTGTGCAGCACCCGTCAGACGGATCACGGCGGCCCGCCCCGCATCCTCCGAAAGCCCGTTATCTTTCAGGAATTTCCGGCTGATGACGACATTGCCGGCATAGTCATCGACAAAGTTGCCGCCATCGTTCAAAAGCTCGGTCGTGGAATATGTGAGGCCTGCCGCGTTGGACAGGGCCACGAGGCCCGCCTGAACCGCGTCTGCATCGTCCTGGCCCGAACGCCCCCCGCCTTGTCCAGCGGCGGTGTAGCGAAAGAGGGTCGGGTGCACCGGGTTGGTCGAGCCAAAGTCCCTCGCCCAGATATCGAGCAGGGGCGCCAGCGCGACCCGGTTTTCTCCCAGCGCCGCCGCATACCGGTCATACGCTCCCGCATCGGTGAGCACCAGGACCTGATCGTGTGGAGAGATCGCCCGCGCGTAGGAAACATGAAAATCAAATATCGCATCCGCCACGTCGCTATAGTATGGATCGCCGGTTGCCGGAGCCGCCAGAACGATAAGCTCAGCCCTGGCTGTATGCGTTATCATCAATCCAAAAAGAAATACAAAGAGCGCGAAAACATTCTGATGCATTTCTTTGTCCTTCGCCAGCTTATCAGCCGGTCACTCCATGACGGAGTTCCATCACGGTAGGGTTCCCGTCGCCCGTGCGTTGATAGGCAAGGGTCAGCTCGTTCATGGCTTCTTCAAAAGCGGCCAGGGTTGTGCCCTCGGCAACCTCAAAAGCGTCAATGCCGCAGCGTGCCATGGAAAACCACTGATCGTACAGGACTTCTCCCGTCGCTCGGATTTCACCAGAAAATCCATGCCGTTCCCGCAGCAGTCGGGCAGACGAGTATCCCCGGCCATCCTTGAAAAGGGGGAAGTTCAACACCACCAGTTGAAGACGGTTGAGGTCCTCAACGAGAGCGTCCGGTGTATCGCTGCTGGCCAGAGTGACGCCGAGCGGCGTGTTGCGGCGGAGTAGCGTCTTACGCTCCGCAGTCCACCGGCTAAGGGAAACGATGACGGCCCCATTGGAGGGGAGCTCCTCCTCGTCGTCTACGCTCACCCATTCATCATCTGCAAAGCGGCTGTTTTTAATGAGCGGCATAGAGTTTCTCCTTGAACGGTTCCTTACCAATCCGGCGGTAGGTGTCGAGGAAACGCTCGCCGTTCTGACGTGCGCCCAGGTAGGTCTCAACAATGGTTTCGATGGCATCGACAATCTGGTCTTCGGTGAAGGCAGGACCAACGATTTCGGCAAGGGAACTTGTCTCGTCCGGCGACCCGCCAAGCGACACCTGATAAAACTCGGTACCCTTTTTATCGACGCCCAGAATGCCGATATGGCCCACATGGTGGTGTCCGCAGGCATTGATGCAGCCCGATATTTTGATCTTCAGCTCACCAATATCGTGCTGCCGGTCAAGATCAGAAAACCGCTCTGCAATTTCCTGGGAGATGGGAATGGAACGCGCATTGGCCAGCGCGCAATAGTCAAGGCCGGGGCACACAATGTGGTCGGTGATAAGCGCAAGGTTGGCAGTCCCAAGCCCGGCCCCTTCAAGGGCTTGCCAGAGCGCATAAAGGTCCTGCTTGCGCACATAAGGCAGGGTCAGGTTCTGCTCATGGGTAACGCGTATCTCATCAAGACTGTAGCGGGTGGTGAGGTCGGCGATCAGGTCCATCTGGTCGGCGCTGGCATCTCCGGCAATGCCGCCAATGGGTTTCAGCGATATGTTGGCAATGGCATAGCCCGGTATTTTGTGGGGAGCGACGTTGGTTTTAACCCAGTCTCCAAACTTCTTGTCCTGGGCAATGAAGGCATCCAGGACATCGGATGTTTCGGGCAGGGTCTCGTAATCCGGGGCCTGGAAGTAGGTGCGAATGCGCTCAATTTCCGCAGCGGGAAGAAACGTGCTCCCTTGCGCTTTAACGTGAGCGAACTCCTCTTCAACCTGGCGCTTCATTTCTTCTGCGCCAAGGGCATGAACGAGAATTTTGATCCGCGCCTTATAGAGATTGTCGCGTCGCCCGTTGAGATTGTATACGCGCATGATCGCCTCAAGGTAGGCGATAAGGTCGTCTGCGGGCACCGCTTTGCCGATAAGGTGCGCGATCATCGGTGTGCGCCCCTGACCGCCGCCCACATACACATCAAAAGCAGGCTTGCCGTCCGCGCCTTTCACAACTTCAATACCGATGTCATGCAGGCGGATGGCCGCCCGGTCTTCATGCATACCGGTAACAGCAAATTTGAACTTGCGGGGCAGGAAGGTGAATTCCGGGTGGAAGGTGGACCACTGCCGGATGATCTCGCTCCAGATACGCGGGTCATCAATCTCATCTACCGCCGCCCCGGCATACTGGTCCGAGGTGACATTGCGAATGCAATTGCCGCTGGTCTGAATGGCGTGCATTTCAACGCTCGCCAGATCATCCAGAATGGCCGGAATATCTTTCAGAGATGGCCAGTTATACTGAATGTTCTGGCGTGTGGTGAAATGGCCGTACCCCTTGTCATACGTGCGTGCAATGTGGGCGAGCATGTGCATTTGCGGGCCCGACAGGGTGCCGTAGGGCACGGCAACCCGCAGCATATAGGCGTGGAGCTGAAGGTAGACACCGTTCATCAGCCGCAGGGGTTTGAACTGGTCTTCGGTTATCTCGCCTGCAAGGCGCCGTGCCACCTGGCCGCGAAACTGGGTGACGCGCTCGCGCACGATCTTGTGGTCAAATTCGTCGTAGCGATACATTGCGAGGGGTCTTCCGTTCTACTGAAGGGTGTCAGGCGCTTGCCGCTTGTTTTGTCAAATCTATCTGCTCCGCAGTTAGAGCTGCCTGCTTACCCAGATCGAGCCGGATGGTTGGCCCAGCCATCCTTATTTTTTCGCGCACACTGGCAGGGATGATAATACCTTCTTCCAGAGCTACTTCAAAGAGATAGGGATCAATGACCAACTGTGCCGCCACGGCAGGCTCCGCCGACGCAAGCAGGGTTGCGCAGGCCTCTTTGCCATTAGCAATGCAGGCATCTCCCAACCGTTCCGACCAGTCGCCCGACGCGGTGAAATAGACCACCTCGCCGTCGATCAGCCGGTTGGCGGTGACAGTCTGAGTGGTAGCGCGCTTGTTGGTATGCTGGGCCAAACCCAATCCTCCCGAAGTATTCAGGTGTGAAAATTTTCCACGCAAGGATCAGCCTGGAAAATACTCCATATCGGCGGCAAACATGGGTGTTTTTACATTACACGTCAATAGTGGTGTGAAATATATTAAAATACGATTTTTTATAGTATAATACATAATTTCAACAGCATTTGAGCTATTTTTTGCGCTCAACAGCGCTTTCGTGCCAGCGGCGCAGGACCATATGCTCCAGAAGGCTGAGCGCAAAAAAAATCGCAATGCCCAGCAGGGACAAAAGAAACAGGGCCGCAAACATGGTCGGCACCTGCAATCTGTTGCCCGCTTCGATGATGCGCCACGCAAGTCCGGTGGCCGCGCCCGATCCCGCAACGAACTCCGCAACCACAGCCCCGATTAACGCCAGCCCTCCGGAAATTTTCATGCCCCCCAGAATGTAGGGCAGTGATGCAGGCAATTGCAGCAACCACAGGCGCTGCCATCGCGATGCCCCCTGGAGCGTGAACAGATCCATCAGGTTATGGTCCACCGACCGCAGCCCCAAAGTCGTGTTGGACAGGATCGGGAAGAAGGCAACGATCCACGCCAGGATCAGAAGAGCGAGGGTTACATTGTCAAAGCCCACCCAGATGAGAACAAGGGGGGCGATTGCCACCACCGGCGTCACCTGAAGAATGACCGCGAAGGGGAAGAGGGCGGTTTCCACAAGACGGCTTTGTGAAAACAGGATGGCCAGTGCCACGCCGCCAGCGACGGCGAGAGCGAACGCAAGCAGCGTGATGCGTAACGTCACCCACAGAGCGGCCATCAGACTGGAAAAATTGTCCACCAACGCCCCCATGATGCGGCTGGGAGCGGGCAGCACGAAATGAGGAACGTCATAAAACCCGACCGCTCCTTCCCAGGCCAGAAAAAACAGCAGGCCCACGAAAAGCGGCAAGGTAATGTGTTGTATCTGGTCGCGGGTCATGCGGGGGGCTCTCCCCGAAGGGCCTCGGAGACCGCCCGGCAGTGATCGAAATAGGAGGGGGATTGCCGAAAGGCGAGGCCGCGCGGATAGGGGGCATCAATGGGGAGGTCTGCCACAATGCGCCCCGGTTGGCCCGGCGTGTCTCCATCTGTTCCCATCACCAGAACGCGCTGCGACAGGTAGACGCTTTCATAAACACTGTGCGTGACAAAAATGACGGTCCAGCCCATTTCGCGCCAGAGGGTCAGCAGATCGTCGTCCAGTTTTTCACGGGCCAGTTCATCCAGGGCGGCGAACGGTTCATCCATCAGCAGCACCGGTGGCTCGCTCACAAGTGCGCGCGCAATTGAGACCCGCATGGCCATGCCGCCCGATAGTTCCCGCGGTAGTTTAAGCGCTGCGCCGTCAAGTCCGACACGGGCCAGCGCCGCCTCAACGTCGGGTCTTGCTTCATCTCGCGCAAACCCCTTGAGCTTCAAAGGCAGATAGACATTTTCAAACACGGTTGCCCACGGGAGCAGTGTCGCATCTTGAAATACAAATCCGAGGTCAGTGGGTTTCTTGCGGTCCGGGCCTCCCCAGATGATTTGCCCCTGGGTGGGTTCAAGCAGGCCGGCAAGCAGCCGAAGCAATGTGCTCTTGCCACACCCGGAAGGACCGACAAGCGACACGAACGATCCTTGTTTGATTTCCACATTAATGTCGCAAACAGCCACCCTGTCTGTCTCATACGCTTTCGTCACATGGGCGAGCTGGATCAGAGTTGAGGCGGGAGATGGGGTCATTCCGCTGTCAGTTCCGCCCTGAAATCGAGCCCATAGCCTTTGTTGACAAAGGCCAGCGTGTAAGCGGCCCGCCAGTCCAGGTCCGGTTCGTAAACCCCATTTTCGGCCATCACCTCAAAAAAGGTCCGCCAGCGCGCCTCCGTCATGGCCCCTATGCCCAATGTTTCAGCGTCGCCGGAGGCTGCGATCCCGTGTTCGTTGAGTTTCACAATCGCCTGAGCGATCACGTCCGCACTCATATCGGGATTGTCGGCCATGATGAGTGCGTTGGCGGGTGAGGGGTCTGCGTAAAGATACGACACCCAGCCCTTGATGGTGGCATTGACGAATGCCTGCACAAGCTCCGGCTCTGCTTCGATCAGGCTGTTGGGTGCAAGAATGAAAGTGGCATATCCGGGGTAGCCGTAATCTGCAAGCAGGAAGACCTGCGGCTTAATGCCGGTCTCCTTTTCGATCAGATAGGGTTCGGAAGAAAGATAGCCCTGTTGGATGGCATTTTCATCCACCAGAAAAGGGGCGAGGTTGAATGTGTACTTGCGTATCTGGTCATCGGTGAAGCCAAAGCGTGCCCGCAGCCAGACCCAGAAGGCACTGATCGTGGCATCCGATACCATGATCGGCTTGCCGCGCATATCTTCCAGTGTCGTCACATCGTCGCGTGGATGGGTGATGAGCACTTGCGGGTCTTTCTGGAAAGACGCCATCACAGCTTTGGCGCCTGCGCCCGCTGCAACAATGTTGAGGGGAATAAAACTGTTGGACCCCATGGCGAAGTGAACACTGTTGGTTGCCAGAAGCTGCGGCACATTAATGCCGGGCCCACCCTGGCGGATGGTGACGGCAAGGCCTTCGTCTGCGTAATAACCCTTGGCGAGGGCCTGATAGAAGCCCCCATGCTCTGCCTGCGCCTTCCAGTCCGTCACGAAGGTGACGGCGCGCAAGCCCTCATCTGTGGCGGGCGCTTTTCCCGGGGCATAGAGCGACAAGCTCAGCGCGGCGAGCAGCCCAAGAGTGACCGCCCCTCCAATTAACACATGCCTGTTCATGATGGTTTCCTCCGCCCGACCTGATTTCCCTAACGTTAGCAGGCTGGTGGGGCCTGTACACCCCCGGACCCCCGGGGCCCTTCACATCACCTCGCAGGTGGCTTCCCGGCGGATGGCATCAAGTTCTTCAAAGCGATCTTCGGACGCGATGAGAGTGCGAAACAAAACCACGCCGCGCACACTGGGTGCAATCATGACCGGTGCGCCGCCAAGCGCACTCACCTGAGAACCGGGCTTCATCAGCACCAGTTCCACCCGGTCTCCTTCAAGATGAGTGTCGTTCACAACAAGGAAATTGTCCGTGTTGCTGCCAAACATGGACACGGAAAAATAGGTATCAGCGGGCACTGGGGCTGAAACTTTTAACGGGGTTTTCGACACATCGAACGCGCAGATCGTATAGATGAGATCGGGACTTGGCCGTACCACCGTGCGGGACGTCGCATCTGAGCGCGGTGCGTGCACTGCGATATTGAGGCCAGCCTGGGTACTGATCCCTGCGACAAGCCGGTCCATGACGAACCCGGGCCATGCCAGAATGGCGCCAATATGGATAATGGCGGCGAGAATAAGCGTGGCGGCGAGCAGATAAGGCCAGGATCTCATTGGCAGTCCTCCCGGGTGAGGGTGGGCAGGGGAATGTTCTCAAGGTTGGAATAGATAGCCTCCGCCGGATTGTAGAGCCGAAGCGTCAGGCTGAAGGGCGCGCCCGTATCGTGCTCGCCGCCGGTGCTTTCAAACCCTGTGGGAATGCCATTTTCTCCGGTGCCGCCGGGGCTTACGATGATGGTAAAGCCGTTCTCAGCGTTCCGCGCGACCGTATTCATGGCCTGACTGTAGCGGTTCGCCGGGTTGGGGATGAGATAGTGATCGGCCCCATAGGCGGTGATGCTCCACCAGCGCGTGTCGAGTGGTTGGCCGGTAAGTCTGTAGGTGCACGCAGTAGTGAGTGGCTGTCCTGCATCATCTTCCGACGCGGTGAAATAGAACGTCTCATGTTTGCTGAGTGCCAGAAGTCCCGCGCGGGCGACAGCCGCACGGGCATAAGGGTTGGTCTGCTCGCTCCCGATGTTCGGGTCTGTTGTCCACGCACCATTTTGCAGTGCGCCGCCAAAGCCCGCATTGATCGCCCACCAGGCAGACCCCAGGCCGATGGCAAGGGCGATGAGAACCACGCCCAGGGGTTTAAGCAACAATTTCACAGCAATTCCTCAAAAAAATAGGGAGACTTGAGCTAAATGAATTTAGAGCCAGGCACCAAAAGACACCAGTATTTACGTTTGGCATCGCTCCGGGGGCCGTCGTCTGTGCGGGCATTAGCGGGACAGAGTTTGTCCTCCCCGCCGAAAACCCGGGCCGGGATTGAGCTGGGACCGATGTGTCTGTCGGAACAGTTCCGAAAGTGAGGCGTAGAAGCGACGTATCTCTGTCTGCGCTTGGGTGTCCGCCGTTGACACCGTTCTGGCTGTTCGCGCGGCTGGCGCTGGCCGTCCGCCTGCGAGATTTGCTATTGGGCGGTCCTGATGGACAGTTTTCATGAAGGAGGCCCATGTCTGCGCGGCGATGTCCCCGCCTTGTTCACCGGCCATGGGCGAGGCGTTATCATTTCCAAACCAGACCCCGGCAACCTGGTCAGCCGTGTAACCGACAAACCACACATCGCGTGCGTCCTGACTGGTGCCGGTTTTACCGGCTGCGGGGCGTCCGCCCAGGGCGGCCTGGCGGCCCGTACCGTTCAGAATCACCTGATAGAGCAGGTAGTTTAGGGAGCGCGCCGCTCCCGGAGCCACAATCCGCGTCGCGAGTGATTGATGTAGATGCAGAACCTCGCCATCTGGTGTCAAGATGCGGGTAATACCAAAAGGTTTGGCACGGTAACCCCCATTGGCAAAAACGGCGTAGGCAGATGTCATGTCAAGCAGGTTGAGCTCTTCGGTCCCCAGCGCAATGGAGGGGTGGGGTGCAAGCGGCGAGGTAATCCCCAGCCGCTCCGCGACCTCGATCACGCTGGCGCGACCGACCTGTTCGGACAGGCGGACGGCTGCTGTGTTGACAGAGTCTCGCATGGCCTCAAGAAAAGTGATGTCCCCGTGGGACGGTCCGGTATTTTGCGGCGACCACCCGTCGACAAAAACAGGGGCATCACTCACCAGCGTTTCCGGCTTCATGCCCCGCTCGATTGCGGCCAGATAGATAAAAGGTTTGAAGGCGGACCCAGGCTGCCGCTCAGCCTGAGCCGCGCGGTTGAACTGGCTTTCCAGATAGTTTCGCCCGCCAACCATTACACGAACGGCGCCATCCGGGTCGAGGGCAACAAGCGCTCCCTGCATTGGCACTCCCCCCTCATCCGTGTTGCGCGAAGATAAGGCATCGGCGACAGCCTGTTCTCCGGCGTGCTGGCTCACAGGGTCAAGCGTGGTTTCAATGATAAGCTGGCCGGTAACACCAGGCAGCAGAAGGGCTACTTCTTCCACGATCCAGTCCACAAAATACTGCGATCCGTCACGGGAGCTTTGTTCCACAACTATTGCGGGCCTGGCCCGGGCAGCGAAAACCTCTCCCTCGGTCAGAACGTTGTTCGTTACAAGTCGCCTGAGAACTTGCTCGGCCCGGGACTGCGCACGAAGCAGATCATTGGTGGGGGCAAACCGCGAGGGTGCCTTTATCAGCCCAGCCAGCAGGGCCGCCTCGGCCAGTGAAACATCGCGTACCGAGCGATTGAAATAATGCCTCGACGCCGCCTCCACGCCATAGGATCCGGCCCCCATATAGATGCGGTTCAGATAGAGCGTGAGGATTTCGTCTTTGGAATACCGGTCTTCAAGCCAGAGCGTGATGAGCACTTCGCGCGCTTTACGCCACCATGTCCGTTCTCTGCTGAGATAAAGGTTTTTGGCCAACTGTTGCGTAATGCTTGAGCCACCCTGGACAATACGACCGGCGCGCACATTGGCCTGTAACGCCCGGCCAATTCCTCGAAGATCAAACCCGAAATGACTGTAGAAGCGCCTGTCTTCCGTGTTCAGGACCGCCTGAATGAGATAGTCCGGCATTTCACTCAGCGGCACGATGGCGGCGTAGCGGGGGGGGGGGGGGGGGGGGGGGGGGGGGGGGGGGGGGGGGGGGGGGGGGG
>CAZNLO010000036.1:0-23642 GCA_964573935.1 uncultured Parvibaculum sp.
AAACCACAAGCGTATCTGCGTCAGGTCCATTGGTGATCCACATCTTTGTGCCGTTCAAAACGTATCGGTCACCCTTCTTGTCCGCGCGCAACTTCATAGAGACGACATCAGAGCCAGCGCCTGCTTCACTCATCGCCAGCGCGCCCACATGTTCACCACTCATCAGCTTTGGCAAATAGGCCTGTTTTTGCTCTGGAGTGGCCCAGCGCCTGATCTGGTTCACACAAAGATTAGAGTGTGCGCCATATGAAAGACCAACAGACGCCGACCCGCGCGAAATTTCTTCCATCACCACCGTATGCGCAAGATAGCCCAGCCCCGAGCCACCATCTTCCTCTTCAACCGTCAGGCCCAACAACCCAAGCTCTCCAAGTTGTGGCCAAAGGTCTCGCGGAAATTCATTCGTTGCATCTATTTCAGCTGCCCGGGGCGTTATCTTGTCCGCCGTAAACGCGCGTACCGTATCGCGGATCATGTCAACGGTTTCGCCAAGATCAAAGTTGAGCGTGGGATAGGTGTTCGGGGTCATAAATGCGCTTCCCTCAGGGCTGATAGATGCTGACAAGGTCGGAAACCGTGAAAACAGTGTAAACACCCGGCCCCGTCGCGCCTCCAACAACAAACAGCCGGCCGTCACGCGCAGCAACTGCGGACCCGTGCCGAGGCGTGTGTAAAGGCTCCCCAACCGTCCAGCGAGACCCGGCTGTGTTCAATATATAGTGGTCCGCGAAGGTTCGGGGTGGCGAGAGCTGCTCCCCCCCCACAACATGCACCTGACCATCCATAACAGCGGCACCAAGCCCCGCGCGTGGTTCAGGCAACGCCGGCCCGGCGCGCCACTGGCCTGTTTCCAGATCCAGAATATCAACCCGTGCTGTCGGCGCACCCTGCGTCAGACGTCCACCCAGTGCAAAAATATCACCGTTTCGCACCACAAGAGCCAGTGCGGACCGGGCAGCGGGAAGTCGTGCCTGGAGCGTTTCCCACCTGTCCGTACCCGGATCAAATACAAAAACTCTGTTCGGATGCGACCCTACCCCGCCAATAACGTAAATTTTTCCTTCAACGCCGATCATTTGGTGCCAGGCACGAGGCCCCGGCATATCAGGTCCTTGCACCCAGAAACCAATGGACGGGTCAAACATCCAGAACGTTGCATTGTCGGGACCACGACTTTCCGCCAGATACCCACCCGAGAGATAAAGCCGGCCATTGTTCGTTGCCATCGCCGCCTGCTGCACGCCCATCGGCAATGCCGGCAGGGACCGCCAAATGTCACCGATCGTATCATAGGCTTCAAAAGAGGATTGCGGCGTACTGATCCCCGCACCGCCTGCAACATAAATTTCATCGCCAAGAAACGTCGAGGCAGAAAAAGCCTGGCGTGTCGTGCTGGGAGCTCCCTCCCGCCATTCACCCGCAAAACCAGGAACAGCCACGCAGATCATCGCACCGGTGAGCACAAGAAATCGCATCAACATACACATGGGTTTTCTCTCCCTGAAAATCACCCCTAGAACAAGATAACAACCGCAAGCCCGAGAAACGCAAAAAAGCCGACAACATCTGTCACCGTTGTGACAAACACACTTGATGCCACCGCAGGGTCATACCCGTACCGGTCTAACCCAAGTGGCACCAGAATACCGGCAAGTCCTGCAAAAATCATATTAATGACCATAGCCGCTGCAAGCACCAGCCCCAATGGCATATTCTGAAACCACAGGGCAGCGATTGTCCCCATCAGCACCGCAAATACAATACCATTGAGAAAACCAACCATGACTTCACGAGTAATGATGCGGCGCGCATTGAGAGGCCCCAGGTCGCGTGTTGCAAGCGCGCGCACTGCAATGGTCATGGTTTGCGTACCCGCATTCCCCCCCATTGATGCCACTATGGGCATCAGGATGGCGAGCGCGACCATGGATTCTATCGTCCCATCAAACAACGCAATCACCCCAGATGCCAGAATTGCCGTCATCAGGTTAACCAGAAGCCACGAGAACCGGTTCCGGGTTGTTTCAAGAACTGTGTCCGATACGCTTTCTTCTGAAACAACGCCGCCCAGGCGCCGAATATCTTCGCTGGCTTCATCCGCAATAACTTCAACAATATCGTCAACCGTGACAACTCCGACCAACCTCTCGTCTTCATCAATGACGGCAGCCGAAATCAGGTCATACTTCTCAAACAGGCGCGCAACGTCTTCCTGATCCATCTGAACGGATATCAGTGTCTGGTCACCCTCCATCACGTCTTGAATAAGAACAGGCCGCCTGGAGCGCATCACTCGGGACAGGGGAACGGTTCCCACGGGCCGGTAGGAGGGGTCGGTCACAAATATCTCATAAAATTCGTCGGGCAGGTCCTTTGCTTCGCGCAGGTAATCAATGGTCTGGCCGACATTCCAGAAGGGCGGCACGGCAACAAGATCACGTTGCATAATCCGGCCCGCACTGTCTTCTGGGTATTCCAGCGAGCGCTCGATAACCGCGCGATCTTCCGCAGGCATCTGCTCAAGAATTTCGCGCTGCTCGTCTTCGTCCATGTCTTCCAGGACGTAAACCGCATCATCGGAATCCATCTCCTGAACAGCAGCAGCAATATCCTTTGGCGCCATCAGCTCGATGACATCGTCCCTGATCGCCTCCTCAAGCTCGCTCAGAACATCAGGCTCAAATTCCGGTCCCAAAGCCTGAACCAGAGCACGCAGATCATCAGAGCGCACCAGTTCCAGCAGCTCCGCCTGGTCAGCCGCCTTCAACGGTATCACCAGCGAGCGCAGCACCGCTACATCGTCCAGATCAAGAGCATGCACCACCTGACGAACAAAATCGGGTGTCAGAGGGGTTTCCCACTCCTCACTTTGACTGTTTGGTGGCGCTATTTCGTTCACGGCAGCGCGCTCCTTCAATGGCTGGACGAAAAACCCGAACCCAAAATGCGTCATACTACCCGCAAGCAACTGACCGGGGGACAGATTGCGCACAAAAAAACCGGGAACATTGCCCCGGCATTCTGATCCCTGCCAGTGATGGTGCGGACGAGAAGACTCGAACTTCCACGGGTTTTACCCCACAGCGACCTCAACGCTGCGCGTCTACCAATTCCGCCACGTCCGCAAATCACATGACTGGTATGAAGGCGCTCGTGTAACAAATCAGCGGCGCTGCGGCAAGTCCTCTCTTGGTCCCGCGACCCTTTCCTCGCTCAGATGCCATCGCCATCCACATTGGAAGGGAGATGGATGCCACATTCGTCCTTGTCGCTGCCCTTCCACCGGCCTTCCCGGTAATCTCCCCCCTCAGGCACCCGGTCTGTGCACGGCATGCAGCCAATCGACCGGTACCCGTCCTTCACAAGCGGATGGCGGGGCAACCTGTGATCCTCAAGATACCGGCTCAGCTCATCCTCTCCCCACAAAGAGAGCGGGTTGAGCTTGAAGCGTGTGGCCTGCGCAGGGGGTTTCCCGTCGACCGCTCGAACCTTCTCTTCCTCGATCATATTCATCTGCGTACGGGTTGAGGTCTGAAACCGTTTCCGCCCCGTAATCGAGGCTCTGAAGGGCGCAAGCGCGCGCTCCAGCGGCAGAACTTTGCGCACAAAGCAGCAGGCATCCTGATCCTGGTTCCAGAGCCCGCCGTTCGGGTCCTGCGCCGCCAGATCAGAGGGCAGAGGACCAATAGCGCGCAGATCCGTCAGCCCGAGCTTCTCCTGAAGCCGATCGCGATATCTCAGCGTTTCCCCGAAAAGCTTGCCCGTATTGAGAAAAATGACTGGCACCGAGGGATCAATTTCAGCAACCATATGCAGCAAAACAGCAGACTCTGCGCCAAAAGACGATACAACTGCAATTTCGCCGGGAAATTCCGTCTTAATCATCGCCTCAAGCAACGAAGCCCCTGTCAAACCTGCGTATTTATCACGCAGAATGTCGAGACGCGGCGAGCTTACCGTGGGGGTGTCCAGCGGGGCCGGGCGGCCTTTCTGCCCTCTCACATTTACAACAGTCATGACAGCCATCCTCGTTGATCTATATACGCGTCCGTTTTTTGGGCAACCTCACTAAGAGCAAGGCCATCAGCCCGCCACTTCTCGCGAAGCACGGAAACAGCCTCAAGCCGCTCCGCCCACTCCTCACCAAACAGTTTCTCCAGATGGCGTTTAAGACGGCGCGCAAGTCCGGGCGAGCGCCCGCCTGTCGAAACACTCACCACAAGATCACCTCGACGAACGAGAGCAGGCAGGTGAAAGTCACAAAGGGGCTTCATATCCTCGATATTCACAAGCGCCCCCGCTTTTCGCGCCATTTCCGCGAGCGTTATCGCCTCATCCTCCGGCAGCCCCGCCCCGAAAACCAGCGCAATCCCTTCAAGGTCGGAAGCGCACGGTTTACGGTTCAACAGCCGGTCGCCTACACGTTCCACAAGAGCGGTTGAGGGATTGGAACAAAATACCTGCACCCGGGCAGCCGCCTCCTCCAACACCTCCAGACGGTGCTCAACGCGCGTACCCTCCCCGACAAGGACGGTCAAACCAGCATCTACATCAAACACGATGGGCAACATGGGGAACGGTCTCCGGATAATCGGCAAGCACTCTCATCGCCTATTATGCATAGAAATAGGTGGAAACCACTCCATGTTCAACATTAGAGAGTGAAATATATTATATAACACAAAATATTTGTGTAATAAACACAAACAAAGACGCGGCAGCTAAGGCCAATTGCCCAGATGACAAATTCAGCTAACGGATTCAGCGTTACTGATTTTTTCGGTGATCGAGACGGCTATCTTCTCTTCCTGAACGATAATTTCGCCCCGGGCAATTGGAACATTATTGACCAGTATCCAGACCTCATCGTCCTGATGCGAATCGAGCTCGATCACCGCCCCACGGCCCATTTTCAAGAGCTGGTTAATGGGCATTTTGGAGCGTCCGATAACCACCGAAAGCTCGACGTATACTTTCTCTACAGCGTTCACTGATATTGTCCCTGAAACGGCAAATGGCACACGTACATTCCGCGCCGCCAACGGATCAACACACAGCATTCCATGCTAGGGTTATCACATGGTTAATCCCCTTCATTCCCCGGAGAAAAACACAGCGCTCCCGCTGGAATGGCGCGTTTCCACCACCCCGATACCCTATCCGCAAGCCCACGCCTTCATGGAGCAGCGCGTTGCCGAAATTGAAGCCGGAACAGCCCCCGAATGTGTCTGGCTTCTTGAGCATCCGCCGCTTTATACCGCAGGGACCAGCGCCAATCGCAAGGACTTGCTGGCACCCGACCGCTTTCCGGTTTTCCAGACCGGCCGGGGGGGGCAGTACACCTATCACGGGCCAGGCCAACGTGTCGGATACGTCATGCTCAACCTCAAGCAACGAGGACCGGACGTGCGGGGGTTTGTCCACAATCTGGAAGAATGGCTGATCCGAACCCTTGCAGCCCTTGACGTCACCGGAGAGACGCGCACCGACCGCGTCGGTGTCTGGGTCCGGCGTCCAGACCTAGCTCCCACGCGAGAAGACAAAATCGCCGCCATCGGCGTTCGCGTCCGAAAGTGGGTGACGTTTCACGGGATCAGCCTGAACATCAATCCCGATATTGAGCATTTTTCCGGCATTGTCCCCTGCGGCATTTCAGAACATGGCGTTACCAGCCTCGCAGACCTTGGACACTCTGTATCGACCGCAGATGTCGACAGGGTTCTTAAAAGAACTTTTCAGGAAATTTTCCAGACGGTTGCGTAACGCACGGCGCCTGCGCGGGGTGAAACCCGGCAGGCGCCATCCATCCGTAATCGGGCGGGTTATTCAAATTCAATGATAACCTGATCCACCTGAAGAGTGTCGCCCGCCGCTGCCTCAACTTTAGCAACAGTGCCATCACGTTCGGCGCGCAGAATGTTTTCCATCTTCATGGCTTCAACAACGGCAAGGGTCTGACCGACCTTCACTTCCTCACCCACCTCAACATTGACGGAGACCACCAGCCCCGGCATAGGGCAAAGAAGGAATTTAGATGTGTCAGCCGCAACTTTTTCCGGCATGAACTGAGAAAGAGCGTGCGCACTATGCGTCCGCACAGCCGCATTGATGGTCGACCCTCTATAGGAGAGGTTGTACCCTTGCAAACCGGTAGCACGCTCGACCTGTACCGTAAGCGGTTCACCGTCGACAATCCCCTCAAAGAGGGTATCGCCGGGCCGCCAGTCGCTCGAAACAGAATGCCGACTACGCTCATTCTTTTCGTCATCCAGCAAAATGACAATCAACCAATCATCATCTGGTTCGGTACGAACGCAAACAGCATGTTGCCGATCGAGTGCCACAACCCATTCTTCAGGTACAGACCGTGGACGGTTGGGCAACTGATCGCTTATCTGGATCGCCCGCAACGCGTGAATTTCATTCATGAATGTTGCAACCATCACAAGCCGGTCAGCCCGTTCGGAAGTCACTTCGACGCCTTGAAACCCGTCTGGAAACTCTTCAGCAATAAACCCGGTCGTCAGGTCGCCTGAACGAAACCGTTCATGCTCCATGATCGCACCAAGAAACGGGATATTGTGCTGGATACCCTCGATGTAAAAAGAATCGAGAGCAACCGACATGGCATCAATGGCTTTTTCGCGCGTGTCCGCATGCGTGCAAAGTTTCGCAATCATCGGATCATAATAGATCGAAATCTCGCCGCCCTCGTAAACACCCGTATCGTTGCGAACCGTAATGCCGTCCGCCGTCGTCACCTCTTCTGGCGGCTGATAGCGAACAAGACGACCGGTAGACGGTAGAAAGCCCCGATAGGGATCTTCAGCATAAATGCGTGATTCAATCGCCCAGCCGTTAATCTTCACATCTTTTTGGGAAATTGAGAGCTTCTCGCCCGCTGCCACACGGATCATCTGTTCCACCAGATCAATTCCCGTAATCAACTCAGTCACGGGATGTTCGACCTGAAGCCTGGTGTTCATCTCCAGAAAAAAGAAATTGTGGTTCTTATCGACAATGAACTCAACTGTCCCGGCACTGCGGTAGTCAACGGCCTTGGCAAGAGCGACAGCCTGCTCGCCCATCTTCTTGCGGGTTGCTTCGTTCAAAAACGGGCTCGGCGCTTCCTCAATCACTTTTTGGTTGCGGCGCTGGATGGAACATTCTCTCTCGACGAGATAAATAGCATCCGTGCCATCCGCCAATATCTGAATTTCAATGTGACGCGGATCGGTCACGAATTTTTCAACAAACACCCGGTCATCGCCAAAGCTTGATTTTGCTTCATTGACCGCTGACTGAAACCCTTCAGCCACTTCGTCAGCACTCCATGCAATGCGCATACCCTTGCCGCCACCACCGGCGGAAGCCTTTATCATCACCGGATAGCCAATATCTCCGGCTATCTTCAACGCTTCCTCTGCATCTGCGATAATACCAAGGTGTCCTGGAACAGTGCTCACATTGGCCGCGCTCGCAAATTTCTTGGACTCAATCTTGTCGCCCATCACCTGGATGGCTCTGACATTAGGCCCGATAAAAGCAATGCCCGCGTCTTCAAGGGCTTGTGCAAATGCAGCGTTCTCCGACAGGAACCCGTAGCCCGGGTGGACGGCTTCCGCGCCGGTTTCCCGGACCGCTTTCAAAATATTATCGATGACGAGATAGGATTTCGACGACGCCGCAGCGCCAATGTGCACCGCTTCATCAGCCATTTCGACATGCAACGCATCCACATCCGCATCGGAATAAACAGCAACCGTTGCGATGCCCATCTTGCGGGCAGTCTTGATAACCCGGCATGCAATTTCGCCCCGGTTGGCAATCAGTATCTTCTTGAACATGTGATCGCCTCCTTAAAGCGGAATGTTATCGTGTTTTTTCCAGGGATTTTCCAACTGCTTGTCTCGCAGAGCAGCCAACGCCCGGGCAACGCGGGGACGCGTATTGTGGGGCATTATGACCTCATCAATATAGCCGCGCTCTGCGGCCTTGAACGGGTTCAAAAACCGATCTTCATATTCTTTGGTATGTGCAGCAATCTTGTCAGCATCACCAATATCTTTGCGATGAATAATTTCCACAGCGCCTTTTGCCCCCATCACAGCAATTTCAGCCGTTGGCCAGGCGTAGTTGATGTCCCCCCGCAAATGTTTGGAAGACATCACATCGTAAGCTCCCCCATACGCCTTGCGGGTAATGACGGTAACTTTCGGCACTGTCGCTTCTGTATAGGCAAAAAGAAGTTTCGCACCATGCTTGATGAGGCCACCATATTCCTGCGCGGTCCCGGGCAGGAAGCCAGGAACATCCACCAGTGTAACAATCGGAATATCGAAACAATCGCAGAACCGGACAAACCGGGCAGCCTTTCTGCTCGCGTCACTATCCAGAACACCGGCCAGCGTCATCGGCTGGTTGGCGACAACACCGATGGTTCGGCCTTCAATACGACCAAAACCGGTTATAATGTTCTTGGCGAAATTTTCCTGTATCTCAAAAAAATCCGCTTCATCAATGAGCTTGTGCACCAACTCCTTCATATCGTAGGGGGTGTTGGGGTTGTGCGGGATCATTGTATCAAGCGAAGCTTCCGCGCGATCCTGGTCATCGAAGAAAGGCCGTTCGGGAACTTCGTCGCGGTTTGATGCAGGAAGAAAGTCGATCAACCTCCTGATCTGCGTCATACACACCACATCATTTTCAAATGCGCCATCCGCAACAGATGATTTAGTCGTATGGACAGAGGCGCCGCCCAACTCCTCCGAAGTCACTTCCTCGTTTGTTACCGTCTTAACAACATCAGGACCAGTCACGAACATGTAGGACGTGTCGCGTACCATAAAGATGAAGTCCGTCATTGCGGGCGAATAGACGTCCCCGCCGGCGCACGGTCCCATGATGACAGAGATTTGCGGAATAACCCCGGATGACAGCACGTTGCGGGTAAAGACTTCACCATAACCACCCAGCGCATCCACACCTTCTTGAATGCGCGCGCCACCAGCATCAAAAAGGCCGATAATCGGTGCCCCGACCTTAAGCGCCATATCCTGAACTTTAGTAATTTTCTTGGCATGGCTGCGCGAAAGAGAGCCGCCCATCACCGTAAAATCTTTTGCAAAAACATAGACCGAGCGGCCATTAACTGTCCCCCAGCCTGTAACCACCCCATCACCCGGTACCTTCCGGTCCGCCATCCCAAAGTCAGCGCAGTCATGCTCAACAAATGTATCGAACTCTTCAAAGCTACCTTCATCCAGAAGAAGGCTGATCCGCTCGCGGGCCGTAAGCTTGCCTTTTCCGTGTTGAATATTTATCCGCTGCTCGCCGCCACCCATTCTGGCTACCGCGCGCCGCGCCTCAAGCTGGCGTATAATTTCCTTCATAAGGCCCCTCTGACCCACGCCTCCCTTGAGAAACGCAGTTCTACAAACGTGACAAAATAAGCACTTCGGATTGAAGCATGGGCCATATGAAAAACAATCCGACAGGCCCCTTAATCCGCCTTAAATAGCACCGAAAACCTCTACTTGCCAATGCTTCATACGCTTTTTCAAGGACAGGGATATGGCTCGTTTTATGACGCGCCTGCTCTCAGTAATTCAAGATACCTTCCAGCCGCTGCCAGCTCTCTTCGCCGCCCCTTAAGGCGCGTTTCGGCCTCCAGATCGCCTCCCCACATCTCCATCTGCCAAACCTCATCAATGTTGGCAAGATCATGCGCGCTGTCCGCAGTAAGGTAAACTTCCAGCATGGCCAGACCCAGGACCAGCGAGCCCGTCAAAGAAACCGCCTGATGCAGCCCGGCAAGGTCGAAGTCATCGCGTGCAGCCACATTGCGCCGCAAGCGGGTAAGGTCTTCACTCGATTGAGAGGTAAACACAATCCCGGACGTAACTTTCAGGCGAGCCCCTGTGAGAGCCTCCAGCCAATCAAGCATCGGGTCCCAGGCCCCGGCCTGCCGCTCCACAAGACCTTCTGGCTCCTCAGCCCGGTAGCAAAGCAGGTCCGAGGCACCAAAGAGGGAAATTTCATCGATAACAACCTCACGTCGCGAAGCAACCCGGTCCAGAACCGTGTTTGCAAGTTTGCTGAGCAACATTGCTTCAGGATCAATTTCCTTCTCCTGCGCTTCCCACTCCTCCGCAATGGCCAGAGCCAGCGCCTTTGAGCCGAGCACAAGGGCGTTCCGCCCGGGCGTCTTCACCTGGCGACCATCCAGCTCAATCAGAAAACGCCCTGCCTCCTCCTTCACATTCGCCTGAGTATAAAAACGCTTCGGCAGCTTGCGTTTCCCGTGCCCACCGGAATGAGAGATAAACCGATCCGGTATTTCCTTTTGCTCAACATCATCCGACATAACTCACCTCAATCAAATGGCGGCGTAAGAACATCACCCACATCGCGAACGATATCCCCAGCGCCGTCAGCCGTTGCCTTCAGAACGCCCTGGTGGCCGTTTTCTTCATCACCACGGCTGTCCGCAATAACTTCCATACAGGCGCGGGAAGAGCTCGCATCAAAGTTCTCGAAACTAATAAGTGGAAGGATAGCCCCGACCCCACCGGTTAAAATACCAGCCCCCACGGCAACAGCGACGTCTCTCAACAATGCACCGGCATCAGGGTAAACGTCAGGAGCAGTAAGAGACCCCGCAATTCTCAACGGTGTCGCCAGGCTCAAGAGCCCCGGGTCGTTAGGATGGGGATGGAGTGTCAGGTCAATTTTTTCGGCGCCAAGGTTCACAGTCCCCTCTCCCGAGGTTCGTATTTTGTCTGTCACCAGGGCAAGCGCCGTAACATCTCCAACCCCCGAAGAAAATTCAAGCTCCCCGACAAAACACGTCAACTTCGCGGTGACGGCATCACTCCCCTTTGGAATGAGTGCCCACAGCAAATCTTTGGCAAGCAGCTCAAATGCGTCAGACCCGATTTCACCGCGCCCCGTGACAACATCAACCCTGCCGTCAAGGCTCGCCATAAGCGCCCTCACCGAGCGGCCACGGGCAACAAGATCAACTCCGACATGCCCCCGAGCGCTGACCAGGTCCGTTGCACCCGTTTCTGCCAGAAACCGACCAACATCCAGACCCGGTGCATTAAGGGTCACGCCTGCACGAGGGTTGCTTCCCGATGCAGCCGTCATTTCAGCTTCAATTCGACTGCCTGCGTAGGTAGCAAAAACCGGCATCCGCAGGGCTCCCCCCTTCAGCTCAATGGCAATGTGCACATCGCTCAGATCGAAAGACTTGTACGAAAGCCGGTCAACGGACACATCAATCTGCCCATTCATCGTATCGAGAAGATCGAATGGCAGGGGCGCATCGTCAAATAGAGCCCCCCCAGGCTCGACAGGCTCATTCGCGTCAGCAAGAAAACTGTCCAGAACGATTGCCTCAGCAACCAGTTCACCATCAATTTCTATTCGGCCTCTTCCTGACGGAAGCCTGCCGTTAAGCTTTCCAGACACCGAAATCTCGTCATAGGAAAGCTTCAGGTCATTGACCGAAAAGGCCGCGCCAGTGCCTGCCAGAAAACCACTAAGCGATGCTTCGCGTCCATTAACATCACCGCGCATGCCAATACCAAAACCGTTTCCTCGCGGTTCAATATCAGCCCTGTCAAGGAAGACTTCCGTTCCTAGACTTTGCATATTCGGCCTGTAAGTAAGCCGTAAATTCTCAACAGTCACACTCGGCAAACCATTCAATGCCCAGGTTTCATCTTCGTCGGCGGAAATGTCTCCATCTGTCGCAACCGCCAGGTCCCAGTTTCCCTCACCCTGCGGCCCCGCCTCCAGCAACAGTCTTGCCCCGCGAACATCCAGCCTGCGAACATGAATAGTTCCGGTGAGGAGTGGCAGGAGAGCAAGTTTCACAGCAACCCGGTCGGCATGAAACATGTTTTTCTCAGAACCCCATTCTGCATTTCCAAAATGCACATCCTCAACAACGATCGTCGGGGTCAGGGAAAAACCGATATGCACAAGGCCGCGCAGTTCAAGGGTTCGACCTGTCAGGTCCCGCGCAGCCGTTTCAATTTCGGGCTTGTACCTGTTTATATCAACGAGGGTGAGCGCAAACAGACCACCTGCCACGATCACGACAACGCCCATTGTCAGAAGAAAAAAACGTTTCATCCACCTTCTCCCTTTACGCCGGAAGAACCCTGGTCAGACACACGCATCCAATCAGCCGATAGAAACGGCATCAACTCGTCGAACCGGTGCAACACATGAACCGCACCATGCGCAGTCAGTTCATCCGATGAATGGTACCCCCATGAAACGCCAATGGGACGAACGCCCGCCGCCACTCCCATGTCCATGTCGTAACTGGTGTCCCCCACAATCACGGTGTCCGCCGCGGCCACCCCTGTCTCGGCCATAGCCTGAAGCAACATCGAAGGGTCAGGTTTTGAAGGATGGTCATCAGCCGTCTGTAGCGTCACAAACATCTCTGTCAAACCATGAAGCTCAAGAACGAAACGCAATCCCCGGCGAGATTTCCCCGTTGCCACACCCAACAGAACATCATCGCGCGCTGCCAGCCCGTTCAATGCTTCCCTCGTCCCAGGAAAAAGCGGCTCGTGCAAATCCGGATCTTGACGCAAATGAAAAAACGCCTCCCGGTAACTGTCCTGAACAAGCTTGAGCATTGCAGGGTCTTCTGACGGCAACAATTTTGAAATTGCTTCCTCCAGAGATAACCCCACGATGGAAAGAACCCGTTCGCGCGGTATTTTCGGCAAAGAATGTGCCGTAACCGCGTGATCCATCGCAGCAACAATCATATGTTGACTGTCAACAAGCGTGCCATCGCAATCAAACACAACGAGCTTACGTTCACTCATGCACCCAGCTCCTCAAACGGGTTTCCATCGTCTTTCAGATCAAGCCCGAGAAGGTTCCAGCTTTCCACCATGTGAGGCGGCAAGGGTGCCTGAATGGAAAACCGTCCCCTCTTTGGGTGTGAAATCTCGATGGAACGTGCATGCAGGTGAAGACCAGAAGGCACCTCCCCACCAGGGTGCGCCGCAGATCCCCCGTACTTCCCATCACCAACCACCGGACACTGCAAAGCCTCAACTGCATGAACCCGAAGTTGATGCGTACGCCCCGTAACAGGCATAAACGCAATCCATGCCAGCTTCTGCCCCGCACGCGCGACCGTCGCAAAATGTGTTTCCGAAAACTGCGCACCTAGCGTTCTATCGGGCACCGGCACAACCCGTTCCCCCATACGGCCTGGCTGCTTCGCCAGCGACATGCGAATGGTGCCTCGGTCCGGACGCGGAACACCCACTGTCAATGCCCAGTATACTTTACGCGTATCACGCTCCTTGAAGCTGCGTCCAAGTTTTGCCGCGGCAGCACTCGTGCGCGCAAGAAGAAGAACCCCACTGGTATCACGGTCAAGTCGATGAACAAGCCGGGGCCTGTCCGGCAGGTCGAACTTCAGACCATCCAGCATCCCGTCCAGATGCCGCTCCGTTTTCGTGCCCCCTTGAACCGCCAAGCCACTGGGCTTGTTCAAGACGATAAGCGAAGCATCTTTGTATAGGACCAGGCTTTGAACGAAAGCGGCATCTTCCTTACTGTAGGTCGGCTTTGACACCTTCTTTGGCATCTCACGCAATATATTTTCCGCACCGAACGTCGGAACACGAACACTCTGCCCAGCCTCCAGCCGGGTGTTTGTTTTTACCCGCCCCCCGTCTACCCGAATTTGCGCTTTCCGCAAAAGTTTCTCCAGCCTCCCCCGGGCAAGCATCGGATAGTGTCGTTTGAACCACCGGTCAACACGCACCCCATCATCATCTTCGACAACTTCAACCTGTGAAACACCACTCATGCCAGAACCATTCGTGTTAACCAGAGACCTAAAAATAAAGCAAATACAGATCCGCCCAGTGATCCCGACGCATAAATCGCGCCATACAAAAGCTCCCTCTTTTCAATCATAAGAGCCATATCGAGCGAGAAGGCAGAGAAAGTTGTGAACCCTCCGAGCACACCGGTCACAAGAAAAACACGCATCTCCGGCGAGACCTGAAACCGCAGGGCAAGGCTTTCAATCAGTACCCCCATACAGAACGACCCCACCAAGTTGACCCCGAACGTGCCCCATGGAAAGCCCGGACCCATCCACCGCAACGCTTGAGAGGCAAAAAGGTAGCGCCCTGTTGCACCAACAGCCCCTCCAAGGGCAACAGCAAGTAGCATCTTCACAACTTCTTTTCCTCTCTCAACTTTTCCCAATACGCCAGACGCTTTGCAATATCACGTTCAAAGCCACGCTCGACAGGTTTATAAAACTGCCGTCGGGCCACACCATCGGGAAAGAAGTTCTGCCCGGAAAATGCCTCCGGCGTGTCATGGTCGTATTCATACCCCGCACCATACCCAAGCTCTTTCATCAATTTTGTCGGAGCATTAAGAATATGCGCGGGAGGCGCAAGCGATCCGGTCTCTTTTGCGGCCTTCATCGCCGAACCAAAAGCAGTGTACTGCGCATTGGACTTAGGCGCCGTCGCCACATAGAGAACAGCCTGGACCAACGCAAGTTCCCCTTCCGGGCTGCCAAGAAATTCGTACGTATCCTTTGCCGCCATCGCCTGCACAAGCGCTTGAGGGTCGGCCATCCCGATATCCTCGATTGCCATGCGGACCACACGCCGCGCAATAAAGCGGGGGTCCTCTCCCCCATCCAGCATCCGCGCAAGCCAGTAGAGAGCGGCGTCCGCATCAGACCCCCGCACTGATTTATGGAGAGCACTGACAAGATTATAGTGTCCTTCGCGAGACTTGTCGTAGATAGGAGCCCGGCGTTGCACCAACCGGGTCAGCCCCGCAGTATCGAGGGGAGCATCGGGTGTCAGCGCTAGAATTTCCTCAGCCAGGTTAAGGACAAACCGGCCATCACCATCTGCCATAGCGCACAAGGCCGCGCGCGCGCGCTCATCCAGCGCCAGAGTAGCCCCGACAAATTTTTCCGCACGCACCAGTAATTCTTCAAGCGCCTCATCATCCAATCTGTGAAGGACCAGAACCTGCGCCCGCGACAAAAGAGCCGCGTTCAGCTCAAAAGACGGGTTCTCAGTCGTTGCCCCGATCAGAATTACCGTGCCATCCTCCATCACCGGCAAGAAGCTATCCTGCTGCGCCCGGTTGAAGCGATGGATTTCATCAATGAACAGAAGCGTACCCTTACCATTTAGTTGGCTCCCCCGCATCCGCGCCGTCTCAAACGCTCTCTTCAAGTCAGCAACGCCGGAAAAAACCGCTGAGACCTGCTCGAACGCGAGGCCAACGGCATCTGCCAACAGACGGGCCGTTGTTGTCTTGCCCGTTCCCGGAGGGCCCCAGAAGATGATTGAAGACAGGTGTCCGGAGGCCACCATACGCCCCACCGGCCCCTCAGCCCCGATCAGATGGTCTTGCCCGACAATTTCCGACAATGCAGCCGGACGCAAACGATCTGCGAGCGGGCGCCGGTCATTTTCTTCAGGTCCCTCAGTTTGGAACAGGTCAGTCATTTGTGTGATGTAGCACGTTTTGAGATCAACCTCACCCACGCACACCCAGGTCGATGACGCTTCTGAAAAGCCAAAATCCAGCGCAATTCGCGCCGCAGATCAGGCCCGAAAATCATCACCGGAAAAGCAAATCCACCTAACCCCGTACCCGCGCAGAAAACCGCTCCCCGCCGCGCTCAATCGTAAATTCCCATTCCGGGCGGCGGCCACTGGTTAAACCCTGAAGGCGATCAACATCGCCTACTTCGTCCCCTCCAATGGCTCTGATAATGTCGCCAGGTTGAATACCCAGACGGTGAGCCGCACTGCCGCGCTTGATCCGCAAGACGACAACCCCCTTCAGGAACGGGTCAAGCCTCAGCTCGTCCGCAAAAGCCGGGGAGAGGTTACCCACAGTTGCCCCCGAAAAGGGATGGCGACCGGAAAGGTCCGCCATCTGTCGCGGCGGGTCCTCGGGTGCCGCTTCCAGCGCGACCCGTACTTTCCCGGGCTGCCCTTCCCGGCGATAGGCAACATCCACCTGCCCGCCAAGTCCCCGGGTCGCCAGTCGGTATCGAACCGCCTGCGGGTCTATCACCTCCCGCCCCTCAACCTCGTAGATCACATCTCCCGTACGAAGACCGGCCCGCTCAGCCGGACCGCCAGGATAGGTCTTCTGGATCAACGCTCCGCCGGGCCGGTCAAGCCCAAGGGACTCAGCCAGATCGGAAGTAACAACCTGCAACGATGCACCAAGCCAGGGACGTTCGACATCATTGCCACCGACAGCCGCCTTTACGACCGCTCCCACCATGTTGGAGGGAATGGCAAAGCCAATGCCGACGGAACCACCGGAACGGGAAAAAATAGCAGTGTTAATACCAACCAGTTGGCCATCCATCGTCACCAACGCCCCACCGGAGTTGCCTGGGTTAATCGCCGCGTCGGTCTGGATAAAAAACTGATAGTCGGTTGCCCCGACCTGGGTGCGGGCCAGGGCCGATACGATCCCGCTTGTAACGGTCTGCCCTACGCCAAAAGGGTTGCCAATGGCCAGCACCAGATCGCCAACCTCCAGCGTATCGCTGTCACGAAAGCCTAGAACAGGCAGAGGCGGACCCGTGTATGCAAGTCGCAGAACCGCCAGATCAGTGCGTTCATCCGCAAAGACCAGCTCCGCATCAAACTCGCGCCGGTCAGACAGCGCGACGGTAAACGTATCCCCCCCGGCAACCACGTGATTATTGGTCACAATGATACCGTCTGATCCGACAATAACGCCTGAGCCCAGGGACTGCTGCACCCGTTCCTGCGGCACGCCGAAGCTAAATCGGTCCCCAAAAAACTGCCTGAAAAAAGGATCGTTGAACAGCGGGCTGGAAGGCTGCTCCTGCACCACACGCTTGGAATAAACATTGACCACGGCAGGCGCTACTTCACGAACGATCGGGGCAAACGAAAGTTGAATTTGGGCCTGAGAGCGTGGAACCACGCTCTCAGCGCGCGCCTGCCCGCTTACCAGAAACGACAGGCCGATAAGGAGAAAGAACGCAGCCGCAAACCACACCACGCCAAACCAGAACTGTGACACCATTTCCAACACCTTGACGTCCGCCTAAACGGTCAGCTCCATTCAGCACCGGCTGACTACACTCCAGGCCAAATTCTGGAAGGCATTTGTCCTATTGGCAAGCATTTCAGCGAACTAACCGGTTTCTAAGTAAACAGCACAAACGAAAACGGAGCAGGAGTGATTAACCCCTGCCCCGTTTTCGTTCAATCTCGTCAGCGGATCATGCCGTCTCGAGGACTTCTTCCTCATCAATCATAACCGGACCGGAATCCTGGCCTTTTGCAGACATATCGCGATCAACAAACTCAATCACAGCCATCGGCGCATTATCACCATACCGAAAGCCCGCTTTGAGCACCCGCGTGTATCCACCGTTGCGTTCTTTATAACGCGGCCCAAGCTCATCAAAAAGCTTCGCTGCCCATTTTAGCTCAGGCAGCTTGGAATAGGCCTGCCGACGGGCATGCAGGTCGTCGCGCTTCGCCAAAGTTACAAGCTTCTCCACATAAGGGCGAAGTTCCTTTGCTTTGGGCAAAGTTGTAATGATCTGCTCATGCTTTATCAGTGCAACTGCCATATTCGCAAGCATCGCCTTGCGGTGGCTGGCTGTCCTGTTGAGCTTGCGGCCGGCTTTCCCGTGACGCATGACCCTCTCCTCATTCAAACGGCGGCACCTTTCGGCGCGGCCCGTGATTACTCAATAATGGTCTTCAAACCGCTTTGCCAGCTCTTCGATATTTTCCGGCGGCCAGCTAACGACTTCCATCCCGAGATGGAGCCCCATCTGCGCCAGAACTTCCTTGATTTCATTCAGCGACTTCCGGCCAAAGTTTGGCGTCCGGAGCATCTCAGACTCTGTCTTCTGAATAAGGTCACCAATGTAAACAATATTGTCGTTCTTCAGGCAGTTAGCTGAACGTACAGACAATTCAAGCTCGTCAACTTTCTTAAGCAGAGCGGGATTGAACTCAAGTTCCGGATGCTGCTCTTCGACCACAACTTCCTTGGGCTCGTCGAAGTTGACGAACACCTGAAGCTGGTCCTGAAGAATACGCGCCGCAAATGCGACGGCATCTTCCGGGGTCACAGAGCCGTCCGTTTCGAGCTGAAGGGTCAGCTTGTCATAGTCTAGGATCTGGCCTTCACGGGTATTTTCAACCTTGTAGGACACTCGCCGAACTGGGCTGTAGAGACTATCGATGGGGATCAGTCCGATAGGAGCATCTTCCGGCCGGTTACGATCTGCGGCCACATAGCCCTTGCCGTTGCTAACCGTGAACTCAATGCGAATGTTCGCGCCCTCATCAAGAGTGCAAAGAACAAGCTCAGGGTTCAAAACTTCAATATCAGAGCCAGCTTCCACATCGCCCGCCGTCACAACGCACGGTCCCTGTTTGGACAGGACCATCCGCTTGGGTTCGTCGCTGTGCAGCGTAAGAGCCATCTGTTTGATGTTCAAAATGATGTCAGTGACATCCTCCCGCACACCTGCAATCGAAGAGAACTCGTGCAGCACACCGTCAATCTGCACAGCCGTCACGGCTGCACCCTGCAGCGATGAAAGCAGTACCCGACGGACTGCATTCCCCAAAGTCAGGCCGAAGCCACGCTCCAGCGGTTCGGCCACAACAGTAGCCGATCGTTTTGCATCATGACCGGGCTGAATATCCAGCTTGGTCGGTTTGATGAGCTCTTCCCAGTTCTTCTGGATCACCTGTAGAACCTCATGCCGTTATTGCTTTGTCCCGGGCTTAGCACCCGGTTCTCTGACAAATGCAGCGACGGATATACCGTCGAAAGATCACTGCCCCGCCCGAGTTGAAACGAGCCGGAGCAAACCAGTGTTTAGACGCGCCGACGCTTGGGCGGACGACATCCATTATGTGCGATTGGTGTAACGTCACGAATACTCGTGATTGTAAACCCGGAGGCCTGCAACGCACGCAGCGCCGACTCCCGTCCCGACCCAGGCCCACACACTTCAACCTCAAGGGTCTTCATGCCGTGCTCCTGCGCTTTCTTGCTGGCGTCTTCAGCAGCCATCTGCGCCGCAAACGGTGTTGATTTCCGGCTTCCCTTGAACCCCATCGTTCCGGCAGACGACCATGAAATGGTATTTCCCTGCGCATCTGTGATGGTAATCATGGTGTTGTTAAAGGTCGAATTCACATGCGCCACACCGGACGTAATGTTCTTTCGTTCCTTGCGCCGAACGCGGGTCTTTTCCTTCGCCATTCTCTAACCTTTTCTGTCGAACGGGACACCCCGTCAGAACCGTTCTTACTTCTTCTTGCCTGCGATCGCTTTAGCCGGACCTTTGCGCGTGCGCGCATTGGTATGGGTCCGCTGGCCACGCACAGGAAGCCCGCGACGATGCCGCAATCCCCGGTAGCACCCCAGATCCATCAGCCTTTTGATGTTCATCGCCACTTCGCGCCGAAGATCACCTTCAACCAGATAATCCTGATCAATGGACTCCCTGATCCGAATGACCTCGGAATCCGACAGTTCATTGACGCGCCGGGCGCTCTCAATACCTACTTTTTCGCAGATTTCCGACGCATTATTATTCCCAATCCCATGAATATAAGTGAGGGCAATAACCACACGCTTATGAGTGGGAATGTTGACACCAGCAATACGAGCCACGTTCTTCTCCTGCAGAAAGGAATCGCGAACCCGGAAGAGCAACCAAAAAAGCGGAAAAAACACCAAAATACCGCAGAACTCTGCTGTTTCTCGATGAACTACCGATAATTTCGTTGGATCTGCCTTCGCGCTGGCCGGGAGTATATGAATTTCCCCTTCCCGGTCAACCGCTTAGCTCGCCTTATCCTTTTCCTTCAATTCGAGTGCCGCTTCAATCTCCACGGTCACTTCATCCATATCCTTCATGCCGTCGACAGTCGTCAGAATGCCAACGTTCTTGTAGTACCCGATCAACGGAGCCGTCTGTTCGTGATAGACGGCCAGCCGCTTCTTCAACGCATCCGCATTGTCATCCGCCCTGGCCTCTCCATCCGCCTCAGAAGCGCGCCCTTCAATCCGGGCGAGAAGAACAGTATCTTCCACCCCAAGTTCCACGACGGCATCCAGCTTCGTTCCGCGCGCCCGCAGCATCCCATCCAGCGCCTCCGCCTGCGCCACATTGCGCGGGAAACCGTCCAGAATGTACCCATTCGAGCAGTCCTGCTGCTCAGTGCGCTCAGCAATAATGCCGACCACAACATCATCGGGCACCAGATCACCCTGTGCCATCAGCTCCTGAGCCTTCTTGCCCACTTCTGTGCCGGCAGCCACTGCTGCCCGGAGCATTTCCCCTGTCGAAAGCTGTATCAACCCGTGCGCTGACTGAATCCGCTCCGCCTGAGTGCCTTTGCCAGCTCCAGGTGGCCCGAGAAAAATCAATTTCATCGACGCGAGCCTCGAAGTTTGGACTTCTTAATCAGACCCTCGTACTGGTGCGCCAACAGATGGCTCTGTATCTGCGCAACAGTATCCATCGTCACATTGACCACGATAAGCAGCGACGTACCGCCGAAATAGAACGGGATACTGTAACGCGAAATCAACACCTCAGGCAGCAGACAGACAAAGGTCAGATAAATCGCCCCGACAGATGTCAACCGGGTCAGAACATAGTCGATGTACTCAGCCGTTCGCTTACCAGGTCGGATACCTGGAATAAAGCCGCCATACTTCTTCAGATTGTCAGCCGTATCGGCAGGGTTGAACACAATAGCAGTATAGAAAAAGCAGAAAAAGATGATCCCTGCTGCATAAAGCAGCATGTAAAGGGGCTGCCCGTGACCAAGCCACGCAGTAATAGTGTTCAACCAGTCAGGCCCCTGCCCTTGCGAAAAATTCGCGACCGTAATTGGCAGCAGTAACAGCGATGACGCAAAGATCGGAGGAATAACCCCCGCAGTGTTCAGCTTCAGAGGTAGGTGGGAGCTGTCCCCGCCATACATCTTCTGACCAACCTGCCGCTTGGGGTACTGCACCAGCAACCGACGCTGTGCTCTCTCCATAAAGACGATGAAAGCAATGACGCCTGCGACCATCAACATCAAAAGGAAAATAATACCCGTCGACAGAGCACCCTGGCGGCCAAGCTCCAGAGTTCCCGCAAGGGCAGAAGGAAGCTCGGCAACAATACCGGCAAAGATAATCAGAGATATCCCGTTACCCACACCGCGCGCCGTAATCTGCTCACCAAGCCACATCAGGAACATCGTGCCCCCAACCAGCGTAATGACCGTTGTTGCACGGAAAAACAAACCGGGATCAAGCACAACATTGCCAGCGCCCTCCAGCCCGACCGAAATCCCGTATCCCTGCAAGGCCGCAAGGAAAACGGTGCCGTAGCGAGTGTACTGGTTGATCTGTTTGCGCCCCTGCTCCCCATCCTTCTTGAGCTGTGCAAGATGGGGGCTAACGGTCGTCATCAACTGAATAATGATCGACGCCGAAATGTAGGGCATAATGGTCAGCGCAAAAATCGCCATGCGACCGACGGCACCACCGGAGAACATGTTAAACATGCCGACGATACCGCTCTGTTGCTGACGGAAAATCTCCGCCAACGCAGCAGGGTCAATCCCTGGAATGGGAATGTACGTACCCAATCGATAAACAAGCAGAGCACCCAGCGTAAACCAGATACGCTTCTTCAGCTCCGTCGCCTTCATAAAGGAACGGAAGTTCAGATTGGCAGCAAGTTGTTCCGCGGCAGACGCCATTCAAAGGACTCCGGAAGCTCAAAACATTCAAAAGACCGCACGCACGATCCCCACTTCGACTTACGCTTCGGCCGATGCCGTCGCCTCTTTTACTTTAACAGACCCACCGGCTTTCTCGACAGCCTCAACGGCCGCCTTCGATGCTCCGGTTACCTCAACCTGAAGTTTAGCACTCAGCTCGCCTTTAGCCAGCAACCGGACGCCGTCTTTCCCAAGCTTGGTAATCAGACCGGCTTCGATCAACGCATCTGCGTTAACCGCCTTGCCCGCGTTCAGCTTGCCCGCATCAATTGCGCCTTGAACGCGACCGATATTGACAACGCTATAGTCTTTTTTGAAAATATTATTGAAACCGCGTTTTGGCAGACGTTGATAGAGCGGCATCTGACCACCCTCGAAACCCTTGATCGCCACGCCAGAACGCGACTTCTGCCCCTTTACGCCACGGCCAGCGGTTTTACCCTTACCGGACCCGATACCGCGTCCAACCCGTATGCGCGCCTTGCGGGCACCCTCATTGTCGGAAAGCTGATTGAGCTTCATATTTCTTACCTCTAAACGCACCATCTGGCATCAAGGCCAGACGGTCCAGCATTATGCTTGATCGACGACTTCAACCAAATGTCCAATTTTGCGGATCATACCGCGCACAGCAGGCGTATCTTCCAGTGTCCGAACCTTATGCATCTTGTTCAAACCCAAGCCGATAAGCGTCTCACGTTGGTCGTGTCTCCGACGGATCGGGCTGCCGGTCTGTCTGACCGTTACCGTCTTGCCTGCTGCTTTTTTTGCTGCTGCCATGACTTAAATCCTCTATCCCTAAATCTGGTGCCTACTCGCTGGCGACTGCTTCGCCAGCACCGTCAGCCCGACGGCCGACAATATCCGTAACTTTCTTACCGCGACGTGCAGCAACCATACGAGGGCTCTGTTCGTGGCGTAGCGCGTCAAACGTCGCCCGCACCATATTATAGGGGTTGGCGGACCCGAGCGACTTAGCAACAACATCCTGCACACCCAGCGTCTCGAACACGGCACGCATTGGACCACCAGCGATGATGCCCGTACCGGGAGGTGCAGCACGAAGCAGAACACGTCCCGCGCCATGGCGACCATAAACGTCATGGTGCAAAGTCCGGCCTTCGCGCAAAGGCACCCGGATCAGATTGCGCTTCGCAGCCTCTGTGGCCTTGCGAATTGCCTCTGGCACTTCCCGCGCCTTGCCGTGTCCAAATCCAACCCGCCCCTTCTGGTCGCCGATCACGACCAGTACAGCGAAGCCAAACCGACGCCCCCCTTTAACAACCTTGGCGACACGATTGATGTGAACCAGCTTGTCCACAAATTCGCTGTCGCGTTCACCACGATCTCGAGATTCTCTGCGTGCCACGATACCGTTTCCTTAGAAGTTCAGGCCGCCCTCGCGGGCACCCTCTGCCAGGGCTTTCACCCGGCCATGATAAATGTAATCGCCTCTATCAAACACAACGTCTTTGACACCGGCCTTTGATGCTCGCTTCGCAACAAGCTTACCGACTTCAACGGCGGCGTCCTTGTTGGTCCCCTTCGCACCCTTGAAATCCTTGTCCTTCGTCGACGCGGATGCAAGTGTCCGACCTTCAAGGTCATCAATCACCTGCGCATAAATATGCTTGGACGAGCGGAACACGCTGAGCCGCGGCCGACCATTAGCCAGCTTGCGGAGCTTCGTGCGAGTGCGCTGTTTACGGCGCTCTTGGAGTGTAAGGTTTTTGCCCATGGCTCGATTACTTCTTCTTGCCTTCCTTGCGGAAGATATATTCATCC
>CAZNLO010000037.1:0-21452 GCA_964573935.1 uncultured Parvibaculum sp.
CCGCTTGGCAAGTGAGCCCAAGCTAGCCATTAGGTCTGTCACCTTGTTGGGGCACCAGACGGGAAAAAGCCCAATGTCTGATCTGCCTGGTTTGTTGTGCCTGTTACGATGTGCCGTCTGGAGGGCTCCGTCGCACCGGGGCACCGGACTCAAATGATGTAAGGGTGGGCCTGGGTCTTGTCAACGGCTGGCCCAGGCTTCCCTTTCTGCCACAATATTCGTTAATAGGCTGCATTCATTGCAAAATCTTTAGGGAGACACTCTTGTGTGAGCAGTTGTGAACTATCAATATGCGTTCCTACCTGAAGACCGGATGAACCGGACTTCGCTGTTGTGTCCAGGGTTGCTATTTCATGAATTTGTCGATGAACCACTTTTGTGCTGTGAGGCCCGTGCGGGCCTTCCCGCATTCTTTTCTCCCCATGGTCTTTGCCGGGGTTTTGCTCCTTATGTTCGCGCTTGTCCCTTCCGGGTTGAGGGCGGAAGAGGGAACTACCGGGGGGGACGACGGGGTTGTTGCCCGTGTAAACGGCACTGAAATCCGGTTTTCTGACCTACTGCTTGCAGAGGAAGAAAGTGGTGAGGTGCTGGCCAATGTGCCTGAGGAGGTGCGGTTTGAGTATCTGCTCAGTCTCCTGATCGACCGGTTAATTATTTCAAGTGAAGCGCGTGACAAGGGTCTTAGCGACGATCCTGCGGTTCAGCGCCGGATCGCCTTTTACGAGAACAAAGCCTTGCGGGATGTCTATTGGACGCAAATGTTGAACGCCCGCATCACCGACGAGGCGGCGCAGGCATTTTATGACGAACAGGTAGCGTCCGTTGACCCCCGGGAAGAAATTCATGCGCGTCATATTCTTGTGGCAACGCAGGAAGATGCGCAGGCAATCGCCGACCAGCTTGCTGTGGGGGCGGATTTTGAAGAACTGGCTCGGGAGAAATCGACAGGGCCCAGCGGCACGGATGGGGGCGATCTTGGGTATTTTGTCGCCGGGACGATGGTGGATGAATTTAATGATGCGGCTTTTGCGCTTCAGGTGGGTGATGTTTCAGCCCCGGTGAAGACGAAGTTCGGTTGGCATATCATCAAAGTTGAAGACCGCAGGCTTCAGGAAGTCCCGACATTTGACCTGGTTCGCGATCAGGTGGTCGCGGCACTGGCTCAGGAAGAAGGCCGCAAACTGATGGAAGAACTGCGCGAAGGTGCTGCCATTGACATTGTTGGTACGCCGGGTACGGGCGATAGCCGTCCGTTAATTGCACCGGCGCAATAGGTCCAAATGATACGTTCCGGGCCGCGCCCGACTGACGGGAGCCCTCCTACAAGTCGTCTATCAAGGCAGTAGATTATGGCCAAGGCACCGATAAAAACCAAAAAACGTTCCGAGACCAAAAAGCGCAGCGGCGCAAAGAAAACCCACGGCGTAAAAATGTCGCCGCTGGCGCCAAAATTCTTTCCGGATATGTCGGCGATGGGCGGCGTGCAGTTGGCAACGGCCAACAGCGGCACGAAGTATAAGGGCAGAGATGATCTGCTTGTTGTGCAGCTTGGGGAAGGAACCCAGGTGGGGGGTGTCTTTACAACTTCCAAGACAGCCGCCGACCCGGTTGTGTGGTGCCGCCGCAATCTGGAGGGGGGCGCTGCGCGCGCGCTGGTTGTGAACGCAGGCAATGCCAATGCGTTCACGGGACAATCCGGGTTGGCTACCGTGAGGAAGACCGCGGCGGCGGCGGCGGCAATTGCCGGTTGCCGCCAGAGGGATGTTTTTGTCGCTTCAACGGGCGTGATCGGTGAAGTGCTTGATGGGGAGGCTATTGGTGCCGCCATTGAGGCGGCTGTCGAAAGTGGCGCGGTTGGCTGGGAGGCCGCGGCGCGGGCCATCATGACCACCGACACCTACCCTAAATTTACGACGCGTACGGTCAAGATCGGGGGCGTTGATGTTACCTTGAACGGCATCGCCAAAGGCTCCGGTATGATCCAGCCGGACCTTGCAACGATGCTGGTCTTTCTTTTTACCGATGCGGCCCTGCCTGCATCTGTTCTGCAAACCCTGTTGTTGCTCGAGGTGCGTGACAGTTTCAATGCGATCACTGTTGATAGCGATACATCGACCAGCGATACGGTTCTGCTTTTTGCGACCGGTGCGGCGATGGCTGATGCGCAAGTGCGTGGCGAAGCGATTGCCCCGATCACCCGGGCGGGCGACCCGCGGCTGCGAGATTTTCGAGCTGCCCTTGGTGATCTGATGAGGGACCTGGCCCATCAGGTTGTGCGTGACGGGGAAGGAGCTTCCAAGTTTATTGAGGTTGGCGTTAAGGGTGCGACCAGCCGCAAAGCGGCGTACCGGATCGCACTGTCTATCGCCAATTCACCGCTGGTGAAAACCGCGATTGCCGGGGAAGACGCGAACTGGGGCCGGATCGTCATGGCGGTGGGCAAGTCGGGCGAGGAGGCCAACCGGGACCGGCTTGCAATTTCCATCGGCGGTGTGAAAGTCGCTAAAAATGGTGTTGCGGTGAAGGGGTATGACGAAATGCCTGTTACCCGCCACATGAAGGGTCAGGATATTGTTATCAGCGTGGATGTGGGGGTTGGTAAAGCCAAAGCGACCGTGTGGACCTGTGACCTCACTTACGATTACATTCGCATTAATGCTGACTACAGAAGCTGACAGCAGGGAATTTGGGGCGGGGGACAGAGTTGGCCGGTGTTGACGTTATTGATGGTGGGTTGGGTGCGCGGGGGTTGGTGACGCCCCGGTTGATGCTTCGCTGGATTGCGCCGGGCGATGCGGCTGCGCTTTCGGAATATGGCGCGGAACTGCTGGTCCGGCAGAAAACAGAAACCATTCCCTATCCTTATGATGAAGCAACGGCGCGCGACTGGATTGTTCAATCCGAGGCGCTGCGCCGGGCAGGGATGGCCTATCAGTTCGCCGTGACGGAGGGGGTTAGCGGAGCCTTTGTGGGGGTGGCTGCTCTTTCCATGGTTGAGGGCCGGGTGGCTGTTGCCGAACTTGGCTATTGGCTGGGACGGACGTTCTGGGGGCAGGGATATGGGCGCGAGGCTGTTGGTGCACTGGTCGCGTTTGGGCGTGATATTCTCAGGCTGGGTTCTATCAAGGCAGTGGTGCATACGGAGAACACGGCTTCGGTTTCGATTTTGCGGGGGCAGTGGTTTGGCGAAACAGGGTTTGAAGTTCTTGACGTGCCGGAACGGGGAGGGGCGAGGCTTATGAGGCGGTTTTCCCTCGATTTTGTGGCGATGGGAGACCTGCATGGTATAGCTGCACCTAACCGTCAGGTCGCATGAGGAGGGCCGTTGTGGTGTTGTCAAAGTCTATCGTTCTGGTCTCAGCCTGTGCACTGGTAGATGTTGAAGGCCGTGTGCTGCTTGCTCAGCGCCCGGAAGGAAAATCCATGGCGGGGCTTTGGGAATTTCCCGGCGGCAAGGTTGAGGCGGGGGAGACACCGGAAGAAACGCTCATTCGCGAGCTGGCGGAGGAGCTGGGGATTGACGTGACGGCGTCGTGTCTAGCGCCCTTTACTTTCGCCAGCCATGCTTACGATGATTTTCATCTTATGATGCCGCTCTACCTTTGTCGCAAATGGGAGGGTATTCCACGGCCGGTGGAGGGGCAGGTTCTGAAATGGGTGCGTCCTTTGCAGATGAAGGAATACCCTATGCCTCCCGCAGATGAGCCGCTTGTTGCCATGCTGCGGGATTTCCTGTGAGGTGGTGAATTGGGGGATCAAATGAGGCGTATGGCCGGGGTGTTGCGAAGGTTTGTGAGAGACGTGCAGGGGGCAACGGCGCCTGAATATGCGCTTATCGCTGTTTTTGTGGCGGCCATTGTTGCCGGAACGATATATGCGCTTGGGGTTGATGTGCTGGCGCTTTATCAGTCTGTTGCTGATAGCTGGCCGCAATAGTTCTGTGTGGTGTCAGGGCGTTCAGTCTTTGAGAGCATCGGCCAGTCGCATTTGTGCGGTGCCGGGGCGCAGAGGTTTCTGCTGGCTTTCATGGGGTGCCCAGCCGGTGGCATAGAGTATTTCAAAACTTGCGCGAAGACGCCCGTCCGGGTCGGCGAACTGTTCGTGATACAGCTCGGCGGCGCGCATCAAGGTGGCGCGTTTCAGGGGGACGCGGCGTCGATCATTGAGGGCATTGGTTTCCCCCATTTCCTTGAGGTCGCGAAAAAGATGAAAGGCGGTGTCATAGCGTACCGTCACAAGGTCTGCATCCACCACCGGCAGTGCGAAGCCAGCGCGTTGCAGGAGCGCCCCCAGGTCCTGTACGTCGGTAAAGGGCGATACGCGGGGGGACGCTCCGCCATCGCATTCCTCTTCAGCCTGGGTCAGGACGTGGCGCAGTTCACGCAAGGTCATTGTGCCAAACAGGGCGCTCACAAAAAGTCCGTCAGGCTTTAACGCCTGGCGAATTTGCAGGAGCGCGCCCGGCAGGTCGTTGACCCAGTGCAGAGACAAGGCGCTGGTGACAAGGCCGAGGCTTTGAGGGCGGATAGGGAGGAACTCTTCGTCGGCGACGACCTGGAAGCCGGGGGTTTTGGCACGGCTTGCCTCGGCGATCATTGCCGGGGACAGGTCGGCGGAGAGAATAATGGGGATGTTTGCAGGCCCCAATATCTCGCGAGCAACTATCCCATGGTGGCAGCCGAGGTCGAGGGCTGTTGGAAATTTCCGGTTTGTGCTTTCCAGGCGGCCGGCGATCTCTTCTGCCGCGCGACGGACCAGAAAGTCGCAGTTTCCAAAGCCAGCGGCGGCCCGGGTCCGGTGCCGGGAGACCAGTTTTCGGTCAAAAGGGGTGGTGGCGTGGGGTGCCGCAGTTTGGGACATAGGCGCACTATGGCAATCCGGGGAAGAGACACAAGGTGCTTTTGTAAACGGCAAGCCCGGCCTATGGTTGAGACGATGGATAAACGGGTTCAGTCGTTTTTGAAAAGCGCGCGGGGTACCTGGCGGGCGGCAAAGGATGTGGTGTTGCCTCCCCGGTGTATTTCCTGCAATGCGCCGGTTTGGGGTGACACACAGGTCTGTGCGCCCTGTTGGGAAAACCTGCAATTTATCGAGGCCCCCTATTGTGATACGAGCGGCGTTCCTTTTCCATTCGATCCGGGGGAGGGGGCTGTGAGTGCCGAGGTGCTGGCGCGCCGTCCTGCTTTTGGGCGCGCGCGGGCGGCGCTTGGGTACAATGCTTCAAGCAGGCGTCTAGTTTCCCGGCTCAAGTATGGCGACCGGCTTGAGGCCGTGCCTCTTTTTGCTCACTGGATGGTTCGGGCGGGAGGGGATTTGCTGGAAACGGCTGAGATTATTGTGCCGGTCCCGTTGCACCCTTCCAGACTGTTCCAGAGACGTTTCAACCAGTCGGCAGAGCTTGCCCGGGCGATATCGCGTCTCAGCGGTGTGCCGGTCGCTCTCGATTTGTTGAAGAGGACGCGGGCGACGCAGACGCAAGTGGGACTGTCGGCCTCTGCCCGGCGGCGCAATGTCGCGGGCGCGTTCACCCTGACGCCGGGAAGAGGTGAAAAAGTCATGGCGGCCAACGTTTTGCTGATCGACGATGTGTTGACCACGGGAGCGACGGTGGAGGCATGTGCGCGGCAGCTTGGCGCGGAAGGGGCAGCGCGCGTCGATGTTTTGACCCTTGCCCGGGTTGTTGCAGAGGCTGGTGCTTCTGTATAACTATCTCATTTGTTTATGTGCCTTAGTTTTGGGAGAAGCCTGTGGCTGAAGTAGTGATCTATACGACGATGATGTGCCCCTATTGTTTCCGGGCGAAAGCGCTTCTGGGCGACAAGGGTGTTTCCTACAGGGAAGTTAATATTGGGATGGACGTTGACCTGCGTCGTGAGATGATGGCGCGGTCCGGGGGCAGCCACACGGTGCCGCAAATTTTTATTGGCGAGACCCATGTTGGCGGGTGCGACGCGCTTTATGCCATGGATGCACGTGGCGCGCTTGATGCGGCGCTGACAGGGTGATTGCACGCGACAATAGTAAGCCCCCCGCGACGCGGTTTCTGGCCGCGTGTGTGCAACTGCGTACGGGTGCAGACATTGATGCTAATATTGAGGCTGCAAGTGAGTTGATCCGGGAAGCGGCGGCGGCGGGGGCAGACTTTATTGCCACGCCGGAGACGAGTGCGTTGATGGAGCTCAGCGGCAAGCAGCTTTTTGCCAATATTGTGGCAGAGCAGGACGACCGGGCACTCAAAGCCTTTCAGGGGCTTGCCCGGGAACTTGATGTGCATATTCTCATTGGCTCGCTGGCAGTGCGTGTGGATGAAGACAAAGCTGCTAACCGTTCTTTTCTGCTCTCTCCCACAGGCGAGGTAAGGGCGCGTTACGACAAGATCCACATGTTTGATGTGGATCTTGGCAACGGTGAGGTTTACCGCGAGTCTCAAAATTACCAGGCGGGGGAGGAAGTCGTTTTGGCGGCTCTTCCCTGGGGTTCGCTCGGCCTGTCGGTCTGTTATGACCTGCGGTTTCCCCAGCTCTACCGGCAGCTCGCACAGGCCGGAGCGGCGTTCCTCACGGTGCCATCTGCTTTTACGCAAAAAACCGGCGAGGCTCACTGGCATGTTCTGTTGCGCGCCCGGGCCATTGAAACAGGGTGTTTTGTCATTGCTCCGGCGCAAGGGGGCTGCCATGAGAACGGACGCAAAACTTACGGCCATTCTCTCATTATTGACCCTTGGGGGCGTGTTCTTGCAGAGGCAGGTGTTGAGCCTTGCATCATCATGGCGGAGATAGACACCGCCCAGGTAGGGGAGGCGCGCTTGAAGGTTCCAAGTCTCACTCATGACCGTGCTATGGTTGGCCCCGGTTTGTTTGGTGGGACATGAGACATGATTAAGTACAGGCTTGTTTGTGGCCAGGATCATGAGTTTGACGGCTGGTTTTCCGGGTCGAAGGCCTTTGATGTGCAGGTTGATGGTGGGGAAATTGCCTGTCCTTTTTGTGCACGAACGGATGTCCGAAAAGCGCTGATGGCGCCATGCGTCGTGACGTCGAAGCAGGCGGGGCGGGGGATGGCTCCGACCGAAATGGCGGAGAAGGCCCAGGTGTTTATGCGTAAGGTCCGGGCGCATGTTGAAGACAATTTTGATTATGTTGGCGATCAATTTGCCGACGAGGCGCGACGTATTCACTATGGCGAAACCGCTGAGCGGGAAATCTATGGCGAAGCCACTCTGGATGATGCCAAAGAGCTTATTGATGAGGGTGTTTCGGTGGCTCCCCTTCCAGGTGTTGATCCCAGCAAAGTGAACTGAGGCCTCAAGCCCCGGAAGAAAAGACCGGCCAGCTATCCACAATGGCACCGTCTGACAGCACCGCAATGTCGCCGAATTGCAGGAAGACATATTCGCTCTGTGTTGGGCGTAGGACTACATAATCATCCGGTTGCAAATTGGTGAGGTCAGAGCCGTTCAGCATTTCCTGATTGCTGGAGCGGCCAAACAGGCTGTTGGTGCGCAGGCCGGGTGGAGAGACGGGTTCTGCCAGCCAATTGCCTCCATAGATGAAGAAGGTTCGTGCCGTGTTGCGGTCCCACAGACGGATGGGAGTGCTCAGTGCTTCAAGGACAGGGAGTTCGGTAGGGTCGCTCACTTTCAGGACCGGCGTGGTGATGAAGCTTGCCGGCGTGTGGTCGGCAAGAGTTGGCACATCAAAATGTGTGGGCATGACGAGGGCGGATCCAACGGCAAGTTCGGTCGCGTGGGTGGTGGCCTTGTGCATTTGATAGGTGGGGCTGCCAGCGGTATTGAAGGTCATTGTCTGTGGTGCCCATGCATCGCCATAATGGGTGGCGGCCTGTGCGATGAAGGCTTTGTAGAGGTTTACTGAGGCCGCAAAGCTGTTTTCCTTCCAACCCAGAAGATCAGGAACGCCTGCCAAATGGGGGTCATAGCCCATGAAGCCTGAAAATGTGAGGAGCGGGTCGGCGTCCATTGTTTCGAGCAACGGGCGCAATGTATCCGGGTCAGCAAAACCTCCGCGATGTAATCCGATGTCGAGTTCCAGATTAAGCCGCATGGGCAGGTCGCGCGCGTTGGCGAGGGTTTTATAGTCAGCCAGCCGCTCAGGAGTGTCGACCAGCCATTGCACCTGGCGGGCCGGATCAAACGATGTATTTCCCAGATGGTCGTAGAAGCGGGCCGCGGCTGCAATGGGCATCGGCTTGCCAAGCAGGACATCTGCCGTCGGTAAATCCGTTGCGACAAGGTTCAGGAAGGGTTGATGGAAAATCATCAGCCTGTCCGTTTTTGCCTCGCGCATGACATGAGCGAGCAATGGTATGGAGGGCAAGGATTTTGCGACGATCCGGTAGCCCATATCGGGCTTAAGGTGGGATTTCAAGGTGGCGATGTTCTGGTTCAGTCGCGCGCTATCAATGACCAGAGTGGGACGTGCGAGCCCGGCATTTTTTACAGCCGATTGCAATTGCGCAAAGTAGGGCGTGTGGGCTCCGCCCTCTTTGGCGGGGCGCTGAGCCGCGATGCCTGCCATCAGGGCAAGTCCGCCGCCGCCAAGTAACAGGGTTCGCCGGTTTAGATTTTGGAAACGGGTGATGAGGTGGTTGACTGTTTTACGCAAGGCCAAAAACACCCTTCAAATGCTCATTAAGAAAAACGCCGTCGGGGTCCACGGTTTGGCGAACCTCAAGGAAATCATCCCAATGAGGATAAAGTCCGGCGAAATCCGATGCCTTCAGCGTGTGGAGTTTTCCCCAGTGGGGACGGCCTCCATGTTTTTTCATGATGGGTTCGATGGCGGTGAAGAGCGGTTGATAGTCTTCTTCGTAAAAGCGGTGGACGGCAATGGAGCAACTGTCGCGACCCTCGAATGGAGATAACCAGATATCGTCGGCTTTGGTGTAGCGGAACTCCCATGGGAAGAAGAGGTCGAGATTATTGCCTTCAACGATCTCCCTGATCTCGCGCAATGCCGCCAGCGCGTTTTCGCGGGGCAGGTGGTATTCCATTTCGTTGAAGCGCACGCCCCGTTCACTTGGGTACACTTTCCAGGACGTGTCGACAAAAACCTCATCAGGGACATCTTCCAGCGCAGAGCGGATGAAATACTCGCGTACAGTTGGTGCCCAGCCAAGATAGTCGCCAAGCGCTTTCAGGGTCATCAAACCGTCATCATCGTCATCGCTTGTGCGGGGCGACAGGGGGGCGTCCGTCTCATTATGGGTGAGACCAATGCACATCGAGGAAAACGGAATGTAGAAGAACTCGAAGTTGCGATTGTCTCGGGCAAAATTGTCAGCCTCCGCCATCATATCTTCAAACGGCATGACCCAGGTGCGTTTGTTGATCTTGTGAGGGGTGCGGTTTTGCAGGCGGATCTTGGTAAGAATGCCAATGGATCCAAGGGAGACGCGTGCCGCCTGGAACAGGTCCGGGTTCTGGGTCGCATCGCACCACTGTACTTCGCCGTTTGCGGTGACAAGTTCCAGTCCGGTTACGAAACTTGAAAGAGAGCCGAAGGCCTCGCCGGTGCCGTGGGTGGCGGTGGCGATGGAGCCCGCCAATGTCTGGCGGTTGATGTCGGGCATGTTGATGAGGGCTTGCCCGCGTGCTTCCAGGGTAGAACTCAGATCGCCCAGCTTGCTCCCTGCGCCGATTATTGCCTCAAGGGTCTGGTCGTTGGTCTCAAGCACGCCGTTCAGCCGATCGAGAGAGACAAGCGTTCCTTGCGTTGGAACGAGAGCGCTAAAGGAATGGCCGGTTCCCACGGCGCGGATCGGTTTGGGACTTGTGCCGATCAGGTCGATGAGTTCGTTGACATTGGCAGGGGCAAAACGGGCTTGCGGTATGCACTGCTGGCCCCCTGACCAGTTTTGCCATTTGATTTGACGTTCCGGCTGGTCAGCGAAGGCGGGCAGGGTTTTACCTGCTGAAAGGGCGGCGATGGCGGCGCCTCTCATCATCAGGTTGCGACGGGTCAGGCTCATGGGTCATCTCCTGCCATGAAGGCAATCAGGTTTGAAAAATCGTCAATGGTGCAATCAAGACAGGCTCCCAGCGGAGGCATGCCGCCAAATCCGTTCAGGGTGCTGTCCAGGAGACCTTCGTACCCACGGGCCTTGAGGCGGGGTGCCCAGGCGCGTGTGTCGCCGGTGAGGGGAGCTGCGTTTTCCGGATCGATGTGGCAGGACTTGCAGGTCCGTTCATATTTTTCCGCAAGCACGGGATCGGCGGGGCGGCTGGTTGTGGCGGCCTGGATGAGGGCGGTTTTTTCCTCAGCGCTTTGAGGGGCGGTGTTCTCGCTACACGCTGCCAGCGTTGCACCCAGCATCAGAAGTGAAATGCGCGAGACACTCATTCAGCCACCCGGTTTGTGAGGGGCCGACCTCTCCACATGAAGGATGTGATGGCCGTCCAATAAATAGCTATGACTATATTATTGTGAAGACAGCTCCACTGTCCAATAGGCATTGAGGGCAATAGCTGCCTCTTTCAAGATAACGTCTGGCCCGGGTCGGGCTTCCTCCATGGCCATTTCAATGGCGGCATAGCCCAATTCGACCGAGAGGCGCGCTTTTGCCCACAGTTGTTGTTCGCTGAAACCGGGAAGCAAAGGCTTTAGGGCTGTACACCAAGCCGTCGTTATTTTGTGATGAGAGGCAAGGCGTACCTGCTGCAAGGTCGGGACAGCACGCAGGGCGCGCATGATGGCCAGAGCGCCGGGCTGGGCGAGGGTGATTTTCAAGGTCTCTGTGAGTAGTGTTTCTATTGTGCTCACCGGGGGACTGAGGGTTTGTTCTGTCTGTTGCAGGCTGCTTTCAAAAACCGTGTTTTGCTGCTGCATCAACCGGTCGCCAAGGGCGCGCAGGACCGCATATTTGTTTGGAAAATATCGGTAGAGGGCAGGGGGCGTGATGCCGGCTCTTTCTGCAATCATGTTTGTGGATATGCGCTCAAAGCCTTCTTCCTCCAGAAGATGTGCGGCGACATCCAGAAATCTCTCATAGGTTTCAACCGCCCGTTTTTGGCGAGGGATTGCCTTGGGCTCAAGGTCAACGGTTCTGTGGGAGGGGGTGCTCATTGTATGGCCCTGGGCGTGGCCTTAGGCTTGGTTGCAACCATCATGTAGTTTACGTCCATGTCACGCGATAATGTCCAGCGATCAGACAGGGGGTTGTAGGTGACGCCAGTCTCCTCAATGACCTCCAGGCCGGTTTTCTCCAGGGACTTGAAAAGTTCCGCCGGGGTGAGGAATTGCTGCCAGTTGTGGGTTCCTCGCGGTACCCAGCCAAGGATATATTCGGCGCCGACAATGGCGAGTGCAAAGGCCTTGAGGGATCTGTTGAGGGTGGCGCAGATCATCAGTCCGCCAGGCTTTACCATGGTGGAGCAGGCCGTCAGAAAGCCGGGCACATCGGCCACATGCTCAACAACTTCCATGTTCAGCACAATATCGAACTGCCCCCCCCCGGCGGCGAGGGCTTCGGCGGTGGTGGTTTGGTATTTGATGGTAAGGTTTTGTTCTGCGGCGTGGACGCTGGCGGTCTTGATATTAGCCTCCCCGGCATCCGCCCCCAGCACGGTTGCTCCCAACCGTGCCATAGGTTCGCAGAGCAGGCCGCCCCCACACCCAATATCGAGCAGTTTCAGACCGGAAAAGGGGTGTTTTTTGTCTGTATCGAGCGAAAAATGGCGTGAGACAGTTGCCCGGATAAAGGCAAGGCGGGTTGGATTGAACTTATGTAAAGCCCGAAATTTACCATAAGGGTCCCACCATTCGGCGGCAATGGCTGAAAACCGGGCGATGTCGTCTTCATCGACACTGGCGGCGAGGTTGGTCACTGCGCTCTCCTGTTGGTCTGATGTGTTACCTCCCGGTTGCGGGGGAGGGTTCATCCGAGTATGTATTGCGCGCCGACACTGGATCGGCGTCGGACGGCTATTGGGCCTTGATGGTAAACTTTAAGGACAGAGCGGGGTTCGGCACAATTTCCGATTTATTATAGGTGCTTGTGATGTGTGCGGTCCAGTTTGCCAGACCGTTCAGTCCGGGGCGGCTTGAGCAATTACGTAAAGGTTTGTGATTATGGCCATACTGGTCATGAAATTTGGTGGAACGTCTGTTGGGGATGTGGAACGCATTCGCAATGTGGCTGCCCATGTGAAACGCGAAGTTGATGCGGGCAACGAGGTCGCGGTGGTGGTGTCGGCGATGTCCGGGTTTACGAACCAGCTTGTCGAGTGGACGAAGGAAGTGGCGATGCTTCACGACGCGCGCGAGTATGACACAGTGGTGTCGGCGGGAGAGCAGGTCACGGTGGGTCTGTTGGCGATTGCATTGCAGGAGATAGGCGTTCCCGCGCGTTCCTGGCTCGGGTGGCAGATACCGATCCAGACAGATGCGGCGCATGGGGCTGCCCGTATTGCAGGTATTGATGCGACGGAGTTAAAGAAGCGCATGGGCGACGGCCAGGTTGGTGTGGTCGCCGGTTTTCAGGGCGTTGCTCCAGATGGCCGGATCGCGACGCTGGGGCGGGGGGGGTCTGATACCAGCGCGGTTGCGGTGGCGGCTGCTCTGGGCGCGGAACGGTGTGACATTTATACAGACGTGGACGGTGTTTACACGACTGATCCGCGGATTGTTCCAAAAGCGCGGAAAATTGATAAAATCAGCTATGAAGAAATGCTTGAAATGGCGTCTTCCGGGGCCAAAGTTCTTCAGACCCGGTCGGTAGAGCTTGCCATGGTGTATGGCGTTCGTCTGCAGGTCAGATCGAGTTTTGATGCTTATGATGCACCTCAAGGACACGGAACGGGAAGTGGTTATGTTGGACCTGGAACGCTTGTATGTGGCGAGGACGAAATCGTGGAACAAGAAGTAGTGAGCGGCATCGCTTACACAAAAGATGAAGCGAAGATCACCCTTGTTAAGGTGGCAGATCGCCCGGGCGTGGCGGCGCGGATATTCGGGGCGCTGGCCGATGCTGCGATTAATGTCGATATGATCGTTCAGAACGTGTCGGAAGATGGCAAGCGCACAGACCTTACTTTCACGGTGCCTGGGGATGATTTGGACCGGGCGGTCTCGGTGATCGAGGCGGGGCGTGATATAATGGGCTATGAACAGCTTCTGAGCGCTACAGATGTGGTTAAAGTGTCGGTCATTGGGATCGGCATGCGCTCCCATGCCGGTGTTGCGCAAAAAATGTTTCAGACCCTTGCGGATAAGGGCATCAATATCCAGGTGATCTCCACATCCGAGATCAAAGTCAGCGTGCTTATATCGGCAGAATATACGGAACTCGCGGTGCGTGCTTTGCATTCTGCCTATGGTCTTGATGACGACGCTGCGGCGTGATCCAGCGTAACGCAACAAGTGAAAGATGATAATGGCGACGAACACGGCTCATATGAGGGCGTTCCAGCTACCTGACCTGCTGTCTGACCGGGTATCCCCTCAGGTTCTGCAAATACCCTGCCTCCCGGGGGGCATGCGCTAGTGGTCGGTGCCGGCGGGGGGCCGCGCGTATTGCTTCGTCACTTACGTGAGGTGATGGCGAAAGCGGAAAGCTCGCAATCGCGACTGGATCAGGTGACGCATCTGATTGCCCAGAACATGGTCGCCGAGGTGTGCTCCATTTATCTCATGCAATCTGTCAACGAGCTTGAGCTTTTTGCGACGGAAGGCCTGAAACCGTCGTCCGTGCACAAGACGCGGCTTAAGGTTGGAACCGGCCTGGTGGGTGATATTGCTGCTCACGCCCGCCCTCTCAATCTTTTTGATGCGCAGGCGCATCCCAACTTTGCCTATCGCCCGGAAACCGGTGAAGAAGTTTACAAATCTCTGATGGGTGTTCCGATTTTGCGATCTGGCCGTGTGGTTGGTGTTCTTGTCGTGCAAAACCGCACGATGCGCCACTACACGGAGGAAGAAATAGAGACCCTGGAGACCATCGCTATGGTGGTCGCGGAACTGGCCGCCGCTGCGGATATGATCGATTTTGATGACGGGGCCAAAGGGATAGAGGTTGCTGCCCAGCCTCACCATATTGTTGGTGTGAAGCTGTCGGATGGTGTTGCGCTGGGACATGCGGTTCTCCATGAACCCCGCGTTCATGTGACCCGGTTGATCGCGGAGGATGATGATGTTGAGGCAGACCGGCTTGAGAAAGCGGTCTATGAACTCAGATCGTCGATCGACCGGATGTTGTCGACTTCCGATCTGAGCCATGCGGGTGAGCATCGGGAGGTCTTGCAGGCTTACCGCATGTTTGCAAACGACCGTGGCTGGCTGAAGCGCATGCTGGAAGCGATTAAAACCGGCCTTACCGCAGAAGCAGCGGTTGAACGTGTGCAGAACGAAACCCGCGCGCGGATGATGCGCCAGACTGACCCCTATCTTCGCGACAGGCTGCACGACCTTGACGATCTCGCAAACAGGCTGTTGCGGCATTTAACCGGTGTTGAACTGTCTTCTGCCAGTGGTGACCTTCCGGATGATGCCATCGTCATTGCGCGCAATATGGGTCCGGCGGACCTGCTTGATTATGACAAGGATCGGCTACGCGGACTTGTTCTGGAGGAAGGTTCCAGTAACGCGCATGTCGCGATTGTGGCGCGCGCGCTCGGTATTGCTGCGGTTGGCCGGGCAACGGGTGTTCTGGAGCGGATCGAGGATGGCGATGCGGTAATCGTTGATGGTGATACGGGCGAGCTTTATGTGCGGCCGAGCCCAGACATTGTTGAAGCTTATTCTGAAAAAGCCCGGTTCAGGGCGCGCAGGCAAGCGCAATATAAAGCGATCCGTCAGGACCCTGCGGTGACGCTTGATGGGGTACGGGTGGCACTCCACATTAATGCGGGCCTGATGGTTGACCTGCCGCATTTGTCCGAGAGCGGTGCGGATGGTATCGGGCTGTTCCGCACGGAACTTCAGTTCATGATCGCGTCTAAACTTCCAAGTCTGACGGATCAGATTGATCTTTATTCCGAGGTTCTTTCTGCGGCGGAAAACAAACCCGTTGTCTTTCGTACGCTCGATATCGGGGGCGACAAGGTTTTGCCTTACATGCAGCAGTCGGAGGAAGAAAACCCTGCGCTGGGCTGGCGGGCGATCCGTATCGCGCTGGACCGGCCGGCGCTGCTTCGCCATCAGTTGCGCGCCTTGTTGATGGCGGGCAAGGGCCGGGATTTGCGTATTATGTTTCCGATGGTTGCCGAGGTTGCGGAATATGAGCGCGCCCGGGCTCTGGTTGACAAGGAACTGAGCCGGCTTGGTAAATTCGGCCATTCCAAGCCACGCTCGGTTGTGGTGGGGACAATGCTGGAGGTCCCGGCCCTGTTCTGGCAGTTTGAGGCTTTGCTGCCGAAAGTTGATTTCATATCCATCGGCAGCAACGATCTCATGCAGTTTCTTTATGCCGCCGACCGGGGCAACCCGCGCGTTGCGGGGCGGTATGGTCTTTTCAGTCCCGGCGCCCTCACATTTTTGCGACAGGTCGTCGTTTCTTGCGAGAAGCACGGTGTTCCTCTGTCTCTGTGCGGTGAAATGGCGGGCACCCCTCTTGAGGCGATGGCCCTGCTGGGGCTCGGCCTTCGACAGATTTCCATGTCACCGGCGGCTATCGGTCCGATTAAAATGATGGTCCGCTCGCTTGATGCTGGTCATTTGGCCGGTTTTATGGAAAATCTCTACGGTCGCTCCGATGCCAGTGTTGAAGGTGAGTTCCGGGCGTATGCTGACGATCATGGGGTTACGATTTAGACCCTCTGGACCCTGCCATTCGGTGTAACAGGTGGAATTTTCCGTGCCAGGAGAAATTCACCGTTGCGGACAAGGCATTCTTTTGATTTATTTAACCAACTAAAGCGCATATTCAGGTGCTATCCTTGCTACACGGCTTTTTCTGGCTGTGGCGGGGGATGGATGTTTGAGGGTGGGATGAGACCGAAAGTACGATGAGCTCAAAACGAAAAAAGGATAACGTGACCAGACTTTCTTCGGCGACCTCCGCCAAAACGGGGGGCGAAGAAGGGGCGAAGCGTATCCATTTGCGCGATATTACCGCGGAAACGCCTCTTGAAGGTGATGCGGTCGGGGTGACGTTTAGAAAAACACGTCTCAAAACAGGTGAGGACCTGAAGTCGGTTTCTGATAAATTGCGTATTCGGCGTCCCTATCTGGAGGCGCTGGAAGAGAGCCGCTATGACGACCTGCCCGGCAGACCCTATGCGATCGGTTTTGTGCGCACCTATGCGGCTTATCTCGGCCTGAATGTGGCAGATTTGGTCAGTGCCTATAAACTGGAAATAGACGGGGAGGCCGATGCCTCAGATGAGGGGAAGGATTTTTCTTTTCCCGAACTGCGTGAAGAAAAACGGCTGCCGAAAGGCTCTTTGCTGGTATTGGCCCTGCTGTTGGGGGCCGGTGTCTATGGGGCCTGGCTTTTGTCCGTTTCGGCGGACCGTATGGTCACCGACCGTGTACCGGCAGTACCAGAGCGTCTGGGCGAGATTTCAGGTGCTGGTGTTGCAGGGTCAGTGGCTCCTTCTGTGCCTGCTGTTGAACGTTCTGTTCCAAATCTTGCCGGCGATAGTGCAGCGGCTGCGATCAATACGGGCGCGGTGCCTGCTGTCAATGAGCCGGTACGTGCGGGCCCCGATAGGGAGGGCGATGCGACTGCGGAACCATCGGGACGTGGCGCAGGCGGAGAGGATGTAGATTTGCCATCGGAAGGTGCTGATGCATCCGATGGTGCCGAGGCGTTGGCGGCTTCGCGCGAAACTGCGGGTTTGGCTCCCTCTGCACCATCCACAATTGCGGGGTTACCGATAATCTCGGAACCGTCTGTCACAATTGCCGAAGATCTGGTGCTCGCGGTTGGAGGCGCCCGGGTTTATGGCCTTGAGAACGAAGGGGCTCGCGTGATCGTGCGGGCTGCCAAGCGGGCATGGCTTCGCATTGAGGCAGGAGACGGTTCCGTTCTTCTCAATCAGACGCTGGAGGAAGGGGAGATGTACCGCGCTCCCTTGGCAACCGGTGCTATTCTCGTGGCCCGTGATGCAGGGGCCTTTGAGCTGTTTATTGACGGCCGGGCTGTTGGAGCTGCCGGTCCTTCGGGGCTGGTGCTGACGGGCAAATCGCTTAACCCGGAAGATCTGCAGCGGCGCTAGACGCTTGCGGACTTTGATCCCCCCGAGGGGGTGGGTGTGCTGGGGTTCTGCTCCGCCTTCTGCTATACCGCTCAATTGTGGGCTGATGCCTGCCTGCACATGAAACTGGTGGTTGTAAGATGAGCCTTCGCCCGTGGCGTGATATTGAGCGCCGTACAAGCAGACAGATCATGGTGGGTAACGTGCCTGTTGGGGGCGGCGCGCCGATTTCTGTTCAGTCCATGACCAATACGCCGACGTCTGATGCGGCTGCGACAATTGAGCAGGTGCGCCAACTGGCAGAAGCCGGCGCTGATATTGTGCGGGTGTCGTGCCCGGATGAAGCGTCCACGGCGGCGCTTAAGGAAATTGTGAGGGCGTCACAGGTTCCCATCGTCGCGGACATTCATTTTCACTATAAGCGTGCGCTTGAAGCGGCTGAAGCGGGGGCTGCGTGTTTGCGCATCAACCCGGGCAATATTGGATCAGCGGTGCGGGTCCGTGAAGTTGTGCAGGCGGCGAAAGATCACGGGTGTTCGATCCGCATAGGGGTGAATGCCGGCTCGCTTGAGCGCCATTTGCTTGAGCGCTTTGGTGAGCCGTGTCCTGATGCGATGGTGGAAAGTGCGCTCGCACATGTCCGGCTTCTCGAAGAAAATGATTTTCACGAATATAAAATCAGCGTGAAGGCGTCTGATATTTTTATGACTGTTGCTGCCTATCAGGGGCTTGCGGAAGCGGTTGATTGCCCTTTGCATTTGGGTATTACGGAAGCCGGGGGACTGACCAGCGGGACCGTCAAATCGTCGATCGGTATTGGTTCACTGCTATGGGCGGGTATTGGCGATACGATCCGGGTGTCGTTGTCCGCCGACCCGGTTGAAGAAGTCAAAGTCGGTTATGAAATATTGAAGTCCCTCAACCTGCGCCACAGGGGCATCACGATTATCTCGTGCCCCTCATGTGCGCGCCAGGGGTTTAATGTCATTAAAACCGTGGAAGCTCTTGAAGAACGGCTTGCCCACATTTCAACGTCGATGACACTGTCGGTTATTGGCTGTGTGGTGAACGGGCCGGGTGAAGCCTCTCAGACGGATATCGGGTTTACGGGCGGAGGTGCAGGGGCGGGGATGGTGTATCTGAGCGGTGTGCCGGACCACAAGATGGCGAACGATAAAATGATCGACCATCTGGTTGAGCTGGTGGAAGAAAAGGCCGGCGAGATTGATGCGGCCCGCAAGGCTGAAGAAACAGCCGAGGCAAGCCTTGAGGCGCACCCTGGGGTACACTCTGGGGCCGGTGTGCTGGCGGGCGATTAGCGAACAGTCACGGCAATCTGCCGCGCTTTATCTTTGTGTTTCCTCTTTTTCCCTTTTTGTTTCCGGTGCTTCTTTCATGATCCCACGCGAAAAACTTGCCAAAATTCTCGACCGCTTCAATGCGGTGCAAGCGGAAATGAATACGGATGTTTCGCCGGCGCGCTTTGTCACCCTGTCCAAAGAGTTTTCCGAGCTTCAGCCGGTGGCTGATGCTGCGCGGGTGCTGGAGGAGGGGCGGAGGGCGGAAGAAGAGGCGCGTGAGATGCTCCTTGACCCTGAGATGGCGGAGATGGCGCGTGAGGAACTTGGGGGATTGAGCACCAGGCTTGTTGAGCTGGAGCGAGAGATGCAGATATTGCTTCTGCCAAAAGATGCGGCCGATGAGCTTAATGCCATTTTGGAAGTGCGTGCGGGGACGGGCGGAGACGAAGCGGCACTGTTTGCGGGGGACCTTTACCGGATGTATGAGCGGTTTGCTGTTCTCAACGGATGGAAGTTGGAGCCCATTTCCATGGCGGCAGGTGAGAAGGGTGGCTTTAAGGAAGTCACGGCTTCTGTGAGCGGCAAGGGGGTCTTTGCTAGGCTGAAATTTGAGTCTGGCGTGCACCGGGTGCAGCGCGTCCCTACTACGGAGTCCAGTGGGCGCATTCACACTTCGGCTGCAACTGTTGCGGTTCTGCCGGAGCCGGAGGAAGTGGACATTGATATTCAGGACAAGGATATTCGGATCGACGTTTTTCGGGCGAGCGGAGCGGGCGGTCAGCATGTGAACACAACCGACAGTGCGGTTCGGGTGACGCATCTTCCTACCGGGATTGTGGTGCAGCAGCAGGATGAAAAATCACAACACAAGAACAAAGCCAAGGCATTGCAGATTTTGCGGGCACGGATTTACGATGCGGAGCGAGCGCGGGCGGATAAGGAGCGGGCCGACGATCGCCGGGGGCAGGTTGGATCCGGGGATCGTTCAGAGCGCATCCGGACCTATAATTTTCCGCAAGGCCGTGTCAGCGATCACCGCATTAATCTGACTTTGCACAAGCTCGACAAAGTCATTGCGGGCGATGGGTTGGGAGAGCTTGTTGATGCGTTGATGGCGGAAGATCAGGCGGGCCGGTTGGCGGCCCTTGGTGATGAGCTGGACCCGTGACCAAAGCACAAAAGCAATCGGTCCGGTTGCTCGGGGAGGTTTACGCGGAATTTGTTGGCCGGTTGCGAGCTGCCGGCACCTTGACGCCTGAGCTTGATGCGCGGCTTCTTCTTTCGGCGGCAACGGGGATCGGTGATGTTGCTCTTATCAGCCGTCCGGAAACGGTCATTGAAGACGCGGCCTATTTGAAGCTGGAGGCGCTGGTGGCTGAGCGGCTTGCCGGCGTGCCGGTCTCCCGGCTTCTGGGGACACGTGAGTTCTGGGGAATGGCGTTTGCGCTCAATGCCGATACGCTTGACCCCAGGCCAGACAGCGAAACGCTTGTTGAAGCGGTTCTGTCACGCTTTGAAGAGCGTTCTGAAGCACTTAGTTTTCTTGATCTTGGAACCGGGACGGGGTGTCTTTTGCTGGCGCTTCTGTCGGAGTTTCAGTCTGCGCGGGGGCTGGGTATCGATTGTTCGCAAGGTGCTGTCGGGGCGGCTGTGGGCAATGCCGCTGATCTGGCGCTGGGGGACCGGGCGCGTTTTCAAAAGGGCGATTGGGGGTTGACCCTTGAGGGGCCGTTCGACGTTATCGTATCAAACCCTCCCTATATTCCCTCAAAGGATATTGCGGCTTTGTCGCGGGAGGTGCGTGAGCATGATCCCCGGCGCGCCCTTGAAGGGGGAGAGGATGGACTGGACGCTTATCGGAGGCTTGCGCCTGACACTGCCCGCCTGCTGAGGCCCGGCGGGCTCGGGTTTTGGGAGTTTGGTGTTGCGCAGGGTCCCTTTGTTGCAGCGATTGCGGAGGCGGTGGGCCTGAGGGTTTTGCAGACGCATTCAGATATTGGTGGTATTCCCAGAGTGCTTGTTGTGAAACGTGAAGCTTGAATAGCAAAAAAACAGTTGGAATGCGGTCGGGCAAAGGGTAGGTTGCGGATAGAAATTCAAGCCTCTTACGGCATCTCGCTACCGGATGGGTCTGGTTGTGCTGGAGATGGAGAGGCGGGGAGCGCGCGGCGGCTGGTTCTGAAATGGATACAGAGCGGCGAAAAGAGCAAAAGGCGGCTCGGGCCCCTGATTTAATTCTTTCATGGCTGATTGTCTTTCCGATCGGGCGACAAGAGGGTTGTGTACTGGAAAGCGTGATGTCCCGGGGACACCCACGCAAACGGACAGGAAATTCGTTAAGACCTGAACTTTCAATGACTTTGCGGCTGTTGGCCTTGCGGTTTTACTTCACCAACTGGTGGTGTGGAGATGCGGGGTGCACGGTCGCAAGGCATCCTTTCAATTGCTAGACAGAGCCGGAGTGATATGAGGCAAGGGCAGCAGAATCAGAACCAAAAGCGCTCGCGCGGTCGTGGACGCAAACCGCAACATCAGCTTAACCGCAGCTTGGAGAGCAACGGCCCGGATGTAAAAATTCGAGGTACAGCGAGCCATATTTTTGAGAAGTACCAGACGTTGGCGCGAGATGCCCAAACGTCGGGTGATCGCATTGGGGCAGAGAGCTATCTGCAACATGGCGAGCACTACTATCGGCTCATTATGGCGGCTCAGGCGCAACAGGAGCAGGTCCGGCAGGAGCAGCAGAACCGTCAGGAACACCAGAATAACCGGGACCAACACTCCCGGTCCGATCAGCAGAACCGGCAGTCTGAAAACAGTCGTGATGAGAGCGCATCCGACGCACAGCCTTCACAAGACAATCAGGTCAGCGACAGTGTGCCGACGTTTGGTGGGGTGGCGACGGCTGCGGAGCCGGATGCTGATGAGGCTGAGGTCGTTGCATCGGAGGCCGTTACATCGGAGGCCGTTGCGGCGGAACCTGATGAGAAGCCGGC
>CAZNLO010000037.1:21552-23633 GCA_964573935.1 uncultured Parvibaculum sp.
CATCGGAGGCCGTTACATCGGAGGCCGTTGCGGCGGAACCTGATGAGAAGCCGGCACCGCGCCGCCGTGCGCCGCGCCGCCGACGGTCTGCAGCAAAATCAGAAGATAGTGACGATAAGCCCGCTCCTGAAGATGTGACGGCCTGATATCCGTTTCGGACTGAACCCCCAATCTTTAATTCGTTGCACCCCTTGTGTTGCGTGAGAGCAACACTTATGTCAATGACGTCGACGCCTCTAAGAGGGTCGTCAACGGTTTGTGCGAGATAATGTGCTCGTGTAAATGCGTTTGGTCTTTGATCCGAGATGTTTCCGCAAACACCTGATGTTTTGGTGATGGAACATGTCAAAGGCGTTCGTTTATGCCATGCCGGAAGCGGTGACGGGTAAATGCACGTGCTGATAAGGGGTTCATGATGGATATTGAGAAATATACCGACCGTGCTCGTGGCTTTGTACAATCCGCGCAAGGGTTGGCTTTACGTTCCGGGCATCAACGATTTGCGCCGGAGCATCTGCTTAAAGTTCTGCTGGACGACGAAGAGGGCCTTGCCGCGAATTTGATCCGGGCTGCGGGAGGGCGTCCTGAGGCTGCGCTAGAGGGAGTTGAAGGCTTTCTTGGGCGGTTGCCGAAAGTTGAAGGAGGCGGAGCGGGGCAGCTCTATCTGGCCCCTGAAACGGCCAGGGTGTTTGAGCAGGCTGAGCAGATTTCCAAGAAAGCCGGGGACAGTTATGTCACCGCAGAGCGTTTGCTGTTGGCGCTTGCGATTGAACAGGGCACGGAGGCCGCGCGCATTCTGAAAGACGCAGGCGTTAAGGCGCAGGCGCTGAACAGCTCCATTAATGATGTGCGAAAGGGCCGGACGGCAGACAGTGCAACGGCGGAAGACGCTTATGAAGCTCTGAAGAAATACACGCAAGACCTCACTGAGGATGCGCGAGATGGTAAACTTGATCCTGTGATTGGCCGGGATGAGGAAATTCGGCGTGCGATCCAAGTGCTGTCGCGCCGGACCAAAAATAATCCTGTTCTTATCGGTGAGCCCGGCGTTGGCAAGACCGCTATTGCGGAAGGCCTGGCCTTGCGGATTGTGAACGGTGATGTGCCTGAAAGTCTGCGTGACAAGAAACTTCTGTCGCTTGATATGGGGTCGCTTATTGCAGGTGCCAAATATCGGGGTGAATTTGAAGAGCGGTTGAAAGCTGTTTTGAGTGAGGTGGGTGCTGCGGATGGCGGTATCCTTCTTTTCATTGATGAAATGCACACGCTCGTTGGGGCTGGAAAGGCCGATGGCGCCATGGATGCGTCCAATTTGCTGAAACCGGCGCTTGCCCGAGGTGAGTTGCATTGTATCGGTGCAACAACGCTCGATGAATACCGCAAGCATGTTGAAAAGGACGCCGCCCTTGCGCGGCGCTTCCAGCCCATTGTTGTTGAGGAGCCTACTGTTGAAGATACGGTCTCGATCCTGCGAGGATTGAAGGAGAAGTATGAGTTGCACCATGGTGTGCGGATATCCGATGCGGCACTGGTTGCGGCTGCAACGCTTTCAGACCGGTATATATCGGACCGGTTTTTGCCCGACAAAGCCATTGATCTGATGGACGAAGCGGGGAGCCGCATTCGGATGCAGGTGGACAGCAAGCCCGAAGAACTGGATGAGCTTGACCGGCGGATTATCCAGCTCAAGATTGAACGCGAAGCGCTTAAGAAAGAAACCGATACGGCCAGTCAGGACCGTCTTGAAAAGCTTGAACAGGAACTTGTTGAACTGGAGTCCAAATCGGGCGCGCTTACTGCTGTGTGGCAGGGCGAGAAGGAAAAGCTTGGCCGTGCCCAGAAGCTGCACGAGGCGCTTGAGGCGGCGCGTAATGAGCTTGCTCAAGTGCAACGCAATGGCAATCTGGAGCGTGCAAGTGAACTTTCCTACGGCGTGATCCCGGACCTGGAAAAGAAACTGGTTGCCAGTGAGGATGCGGGTGCCGGGGAGGCGCTGGTTGAAGAAACCGTCAATGCCACCCACATCGCGCAGGTTGTGGCACGGTGGACGGGTATTCCGGTCGATAAAATGCTGGAAGGGG
>CAZNLO010000038.1:0-23256 GCA_964573935.1 uncultured Parvibaculum sp.
CTTACCTGCCGCTGAAATATCGGGCAGGCCCACAAAAGCCCATTCCGCCTTGGTGCGCACATCAATGAGAAGTGATTTCTCATCTTGCTGAAGAACGCGCCAGGCTTCATCCACGGAAACATCGCCCGCAAAATTTGCAGGCGCATCTCCCAGGATTGATGTTTGAACATTTGCCATGTGTGATCTTTTCTCCGCAATAGTTGCGTGTATGGCCGAACAAACCTTTCACCACGAAACTCAAGTGGGGTCGGTCGGTCCTTCTCGGCAAATCAACCAAACTGTCGCTTCAACCGAATTGTCATTGAAAATTTAATACTTAAGGACATCTCAAATTTTTACTCAGAAATACTTGAAAAAGACTTTATATACTTTCCATTTCTGTATTCATCGCCGCCGCCTGAGCCTGATAACCATAGTGGCTGAGGGCACGAGTGGCAAGGATGGATTTAAAAAAGGCGCAAAAAAAATCTCGTAAAAATACACCGCAAGATAATTCATCAACAGAATGCGTCACTTACCACACGATATGTATCTTTGAATCAGTGTAAATCTCATGCGCTCAGATTGGCTTGTACAAGCCAATCTGTGACGAATACAAAATGTGGTATGAAAAAAGTTTGCACGCGCATTGCTGCGGAGAATTTTTCGCGGGTTTTGCTTTATCCGGTTCTTGAAAAACAAACCCCGCGAACACCGACCGTGTTGCGGGGGCAAAAAAGCAGGTGCCGCACGCTCCTGCCTCTATTTAACAAGTACTTGAATAAAAGCGCCTACCCTGGACCGAAGGCTCCCCCTGCTTACGCAGAAAGAAGCTTAACGCGCTGGGCCAACCGGGACATTTTGCGAGAAGCGGTGTTCTTGTGCAGAATGCCTCTTTGCGCAGCGCGCATAATTTCCGGCTGTGCGGTCTTCAACGCCTCGCCGGCGGCCGAGCTGTCACCGCTTGCAATTGCCTCTTCAACCTTACGCACATAAGAACGCATCCGGCTGCGGCGGTCCTTGTTGACTTCCGTGCGTCGCGCGATCTGGCGGATCGCCTTTTTTGCCGACTTGGTATTAGCCATCGGTCGTATCCATTTCTACTCTTTGCCGGTCGCATCTTGCGTTTTCGGCTGGGCCTTGCGTCTGATTTTCCATAACCTGTGGCCTGCAACCTGTCAGCCGCAGTCCCTCATGAAAGAGCGGGCGTTATACAAGTGCTGCCAGAGCCCGTCAACCAGCCATTCCCCGCTCTTTTTCAGCTCACGACACACAAATCCGGAGGATTTTCCTTCATCGCGCAAAGCGCTCAGCGATTCTTGAACTGGGGCGTGCGTTTGTCGATAAAAGCCGCCATTCCCTCCGCCCGGTCCTGCGTGGCAAAAAGAGCGTGAAATGAGCGTCGTTCAAACAAAACACCCTCCGAAAGGCTCGTCTCATAGGCCCGGTTAACGGCTTCTTTCGCCATCATTGCAACGGGCAGGGACTTCTCCGCAATGTTCTGCGCAACCTTTAGAACCTCTTCCATCAGCTCATCTTTTGGCACAACGCGGCTGACGAGCCCGGCGCGTTCAGCCTCCTCGGCGTCCATCGTCCGCCCGGTCAGACACATTTCCATCGCCTTGGATTTACCCACAAAACGGGTGAGGCGCTGGGTACCGCCAATCCCAGGGATGATGCCCAGATTGATTTCCGGCTGGCCAAAGCGCGCATTGTCAGCAGCGAGGATAAAATCACACATCATGGCAAGCTCGCAGCCACCGCCGAGCGCATAGCCCGAAACGGCGGCGATAGTCGGTGTGCGACAGTCGGCGATCCGGCCCGCTCTGGCAAAGAGGTCCTCCTTGTAGGCATCCATAAAGGACTTTGGCGCCATTTCCTTGATGTCCGCCCCGGCCGCAAATGCTTTGAGGGAGCCTGTAATCACGATGCAGCCGATCTCTTCATCGGCATCGTAAGCGCTCACGGCCTCAACCAACTCCGTCACCAACTGATCGTTGAGAGCGTTCAAGGCATCGGGCCGGTCAAGGGTGACAAGCCCAACCCTGCCCCTGGTTTCCACTTTGATGGTTTCATAGGCCATGGTGCCTCACTTCTCCTTTTTTGGGGCGCTCTAACGTTGACACGCCGGACAGAAAAAACTCGACCGGCCCGCCTGTACAATGCGCGCCACCCTAGCGGTGCAGTGTGGCGTCAAACAAGCCTCTCCTTCGCGGCCATAGACCCCAAAAGCATGCTGGAAGTATCCCAGTTCTCCGTCGGTACGGGCATAATCGCGCAAAGTCGACCCGCCCGCTTCGATCGCTTCGGCAATAACGCCCCGGATGGCAGGCACAAGACGCTCAATGCGCGCGGTAGGGCGCGGGCCCTTGCCCGCAACCGTATAGGCCAGGCGGCGCGGTGAAAGCCCCGCCCGGTACAAGGCCTCACAAACATAAATATTGCCCAGCCCCGCCACAACGCGCTGATCGAGCAGGGCCGATTTGATGGGGGACCTTTTGCCCCGCAAGGCATCGCCGAGAGCGGGGGACGAAAATTCGTTGCTGTTGGGCTCGGGTCCAAGCCCGTTCAGGTGTCGGCAGGTCGCAAGGTCCTTTTGCGGCACAAGGTCCATGTACCCGAACCGGCGATGATCTGTGTACACAACGCGCACGCCGCCTTCCATATGAAACACGATGTGGTCATGACGCCCGTTTCCCTGCTCCTGCGTCCCTTCAGGCGGATAGATGGTAAAACGCCCCGACATGCCCAGATGGGAGATCAGCACGTTCTCGTCATCGAGATAGATCAGCAGATATTTGGCACGGCGTCCCAGACGAAGGATGCTGCGACCTGTAAGACGTTTGGCAAAACTGTCAGGTAATGGAAACCGCAGGTCCGGGCGACGCGCCTCCAGGCGCTCGATCCGCCGACCTTCCATGACCGGGGCCAGCCCCCGGCGAACGGTTTCTACTTCAGGTAATTCAGGCATAAGGCCATTCGGGTTTGCTCTGATAAATCAGCTTTGGGACCAGGTGTCAGACGCGTCGATAAGGGCACATTAAGGATCGTTCGCGCAAAGTAGCGCGGTTGGGCTGGTTCGGCTATGGTCCGCCCGCGATGATGAGAGGTTTTATGACGCCTGCCGACCCCCATAGTCCCACGGACAGCCTGACCGGCGATGCCAAAGCCTTCTTCGGCTTCAAACCCGTTTCAGAGGCGGAAAAAACACGCCTGGTCTATTCCGTGTTTGAAAAGGTTGCAGAACGCTATGACCTGATGAACGACATTATGACGGGGGGCCTGCACCGGGCGTGGAAGCAAAAGATGGTCGACACGCTCCTCCCTCCCCGCAATGACCGGCCATGGCATCTGATTGATGTGGCGGGGGGCACGGGAGACATTGCGTTCCGGGCGCTCGACCGGGGAGGAGACGGGTGTCGGGTCAGCGTATGCGATATCAACCCCCCTATGCTTGAAGTAGGCCAGGCGCGAGCCGACACGCTGGGCTACGGCGACAGGGCCGAATTCATTTGCGGGGACGCAGAGACCCTTCCTTTTCCGGACCGGCATTTTGATGCCTATTCCATCGCGCTGGGCATACGCAATGTCACCCGCATTGATGTTGCCCTCAAGGACGCCTACCGGGTACTCAAACCTGGGGGACGCTTTGTCGTGCTGGAAATGTCCCACATGGTCACGCCGGAACTGCAACGGATTTACGACTTTCTCTCGTTCAGCACGATCCCCGCCATCGGAAGAATGGTGACGGGTGACGCCAGCCCCTATCAGTACCTTGTCGAGAGCGTTCGGCAGTTCCCCCGCCCGGAAAAGTTCAAGGCGATGATCGAAGCTGCCGGCTTTGAGCGGGTGCAGGTGCAAAGCCTGTCAGGGGGTATCGTGGCACTTCATTCCGGCTGGCGGATATAGACCTCATGGGCGCTCTTCTAAACATCGTGAGACTTGTGCGGGCCGGACGCGTTATGGCCCGTCACGACGCGCTGTTTCCCGCTGAGTTTGAAGATGATGTTCCTCGCGCTGTAAAAATTGGCCGGGCGCTGGCATCGCTCCGCATGCCCTGGGAGAGCAAGTCCACAGATAACGCCGATGCGGTCGAACGGCTGTCCGGGGCGCTGCAAACGCTTGGGCCCTCCTACATCAAGCTCGGGCAGTTTCTAGCAACGCGGGCGGACATTATTGGTGCCGAGCTTGCCGACGACCTCAGCCTGCTGCGCGATCGACTGCCGCCGTTTGAACAGTCGGTGGCCATCGCCACCGTGGAAAGCGAACTGGGACACCCGGTCGAGGAGCTTTTTGTTGAGTTCAGTGAACCCGTCGCGGCGGCCTCGATCGCTCAGGTTCACAAAGCAAAAGTCAGCGTCCGCGAGGTTTCCGCCGGGGACGCGCCCGACGGGCTGAGCACCCGAGATGTCGCTGTCAAAGTGCTGCGTCCGGGCGTTGAGGGCCGGTTTGCACAAGACCTTGACAGTTTCTTCTGGATTGCGCGGCTGGTCGAAAAATGGAACCCGGCCGCGCGGCGATTGCGCCCCGTCGAAGTCGTGCAAACACTGGCCGACAGTGTGGCGCTTGAAATGGATTTACGGCTTGAAGCCGCCGCCCTGTCGGAAATGGCTGAAAACACCGCCAATGACGACGGTTTCCGGGTCCCGACGGTGGACTGGGAACGCACAGCGCGGCGCACCTTGACCCTGGAATGGATAGACGGCATTCCGGCCGGGGACCGGGACGCGCTGGTTGCTGCCGGGCATGACATGCCCGCATTGGGTGCGCGCACCGTGCAGACCTTTCTCACCCATGCGTTGCGCGATGGTTTCTTTCATGCGGACATGCATCAGGGAAATCTGTTCATTGACCCGGATGGTACGCTGGTTGCCGTTGATTTCGGCATCATGGGACGGCTCGATCAACGCTCACGCAGGTTTCTTGCAGAAATCCTGTTTGGCTTTGTGCGGCAGGATTATCGCCGGGTGGCGGAAGTTCATTTCGAGGCCGGTTATGTGCCAGACGATAAAAACATTGATGTCTTTGCACAGGCGTTGCGCGCCATCGGCGAGCCTATTTTTGGCAAAGGGGCGCAAGACGTCTCAATGGGGCGGCTGCTCGCGCAGCTCTTTTTGGTGACAAACCAGTTCGACATGGAAACCCGCCCGGAACTAATTCTTTTGCAGAAAACCATGGTGGTGATCGAAGGCGTCGCCCGACATTTCGATCCGGAGCACAATATCTGGGACAGTGCCGAACCGGTCCTTGCCCAATGGATTGCCGAGCGGCTGGGCCCTGAGGGTCGCCTTCAGGATGCCGCCGACGGCGCTGTGGCCCTTGGGAGGATAATGACCCATTTGCCGGACTTGATTGTCCAGGCTGAACGCACCGCGCGGCTGGTGAGCGACAGTCTCGACAGCGACGGTATTCGCCTGCACCCCAGCACAACACAGGCCCTAGCCAAGGCCCAGAACACCCAGAACCGCTGGAACCGCGCGCCTGTGTGGGTCGGTGCCCTTGCACTTGTGGTGCTGGCGATTACACAACTCGCCTAGCCATCCAAAACAACCGGCCTTAAGCCCGCACGAGAGGCCATGGCGCCGTTTGATATTTTATCTACACAAATGCCTCGTGAAACTATATATTTCCCAACTGTGAGTTGCATTGGATCAGGCGGCGTGGTGTCGCTTGTTCTTTCGTGACCCTCTGGACGGAGTATGTGCTGGTGTCTTCCTCTTCTGCTCTTCACGCTCGCCGTATCCTGCTTATCATTAGCGGGGGGATTGCTGCCTATAAGTCTCTCGATCTGATCCGGCGCCTGCGCGAGCGCGGAGCGAACGTTCGTGTCATCATGACCCGGGCAGCGGCGGAATTTGTCACACCGCTTTCTGTTTCAGCCTTGAGCGGGGAGCAGGTCCATCAGTCCCTTTTTGACCTCACGCTGGAAGCCGAGATGGGCCATATCCAGCTATCGCGCGATGCGGACCTTGTGGTTGTTGCTCCGGCAACCGCCCATTTAATGGCGCAGATGGCCCAGGGGCTGGCGGGTGATCTGGCGACTACTGCGCTGCTTGCCACCGACAAGCCGGTGCTGATTGCGCCTGCGATGAATGTACGCATGTGGACCCATGCGGCGACCCAGCGCAACCTTGCCACCCTCATTGCAGACGGTATTTGCGTCGTTGGGCCGGGGGAAGGCGATATGGCGTGCGGCGAATATGGACCGGGCCGCATGGCTGAACCGCTTGAGATTGTCGCCGCCATCGAAGCAAAACTTGGCGCGCCCTCAGACCTCCCTCTTGCCGGCAAGAGGGCGCTGGTGACATCGGGGCCGACCCATGAGCCCATTGACCCGGTGCGGTACCTCGCCAACCGCTCGTCGGGCAAGCAGGGACATGCCATCGCCGCCGTGCTGGCGGCACTGGGGGCCAGAACAACGCTTGTGGCAGGCCCTACCGCAATGGCGGACCCTGCCGGTGTCGAGACTGTTCATGTGGAAACCGCCGCTGAGATGCTGGCGGCGTGCGAAAGCGCCCTGCCTGCCGATATTGCGGTGTGCGCAGCCGCAGTTGCTGACTGGCGGGTGGCACACGATAGCGACCAGAAAATAAAAAAGGAGACGGGAAAAAACGTGCTTTCTCTTTCGCTCATCGAAAACCCGGACATCCTAAAAACGATCAGCAACCACAAAGCCAGCCGTCCCGCGCTGGTGGTTGGTTTTGCTGCCGAAACGCAAAACGTTCTCGCCTTCGCGCAAGCCAAGCGGGCGCGTAAAGGCTGCGACTGGATCGTTGCCAATGACGTTTCCCCCGACACAGGCATCATGGGGGGCGACATGAACAAGGTGCATCTTATTTTTGCCGATACACATGAGGACTGGCCCGAGCTCTCCAAGGGAGACGTTGCTGACCGGCTGGTGTCTCGTATTGCTGATTATTTTGAGGAGTTGGAATGAGTTTTTCTCAAGTATCCGTTTCTGTGCAGCGCCTTGCCCATGGCCGGGACCTGGATTTGCCGCGCTATGAGAGCGCGGGAGCTGCCGGGCTCGACCTATTGGCCGCAATCCCGGCGGGTGAAAATTTGACCCTGCAACCGGGTGCTCGGGACATGGTCCCCACGGGCCTCGCAATTGCGCTGCCACTTGGTTGTGAAGCCCAGATCAGGCCGCGCTCGGGCCTTGCCGCAAAAAAGGGCGTTACCGTCCTCAATTCACCCGGCACAATTGACTGTGACTACCGGGGTGAAATCAAAGTCATTTTGATAAATCACGGCAGTGAGCCGCTTATCATTACCCGCGGTATGCGCATTGCGCAGATGGTCATTGCACCGGTGACACGCGCCACATTTGAAGAATGCGACAGCCTGCCGGAGACAGACCGGGGCGCTGGCGGGTTCGGCTCAACGGGCACCGGCGGCCAGTAGCCAACACCGAAGCCAGACAAAGAGGACACGTTATGGTGCGACTATCAAAAAAGACACTGCTTGCGCTCGAAGCAGTTCTTGATGTGGCCGTGAACGCGCGCCCCAACCCGGTGCAGTCCAAAGACATCACCCGGCGACAGGGTATTCCCCAGCGGTATCTGGAACAGGTGATGCAACAGCTCGTCCATGCGGGCATTCTGAAAGGCGTTCGGGGACCCAAGGGCGGCTACCGGCTTGCTCTGGAACGGCGCCGGATTTCGGTTGGTGATATAGTGCGCATTGTCGGCGAAATGGAAATTGCCGACGAGCCCCGTGACACGCCCTCCATTCTGGGGGAAAAAGTCATTGGCCCCATGTGGGATGCAGTTCAAAATGACATGATGGAGAAACTCAACGCTGTTTCTGTAGAGGACCTGTGTCAGCGCGCCGCAGAAACAGGCGCAGACAGTGAAACCAAAACCGCCGCCGATTTTACCATCTAGGATGGCCTGAACCGTTAAATGAACGACTATAATGAACCGACTGGCGGCGCGGCCCCCCGCGTCCCCAAAATGGGAGTAGAAATATGAGCCACACAGACGGACAGAACGGCGGAAAGCCCGGTCGGGGCCGGGTCTATGATGACATCACCCAGACGGTTGGCAACACGCCTCTGGTGCGCCTGAACAGGCTGACACGGGACCTGGGTGTGAAGGCCGACATTTTGCTGAAGCTCGAGTTTTTCAATCCGCTTTCCAGCGTCAAGGACCGGATCGGGGTCGCCATGATCGAGGACCTGGAAACCCAGGGGCTGCTCACACCTGAAAGTGTCATCATTGAACCCACATCGGGCAATACCGGGATTGCGCTGGCTTTTGTCTGCGCGGCCAGGGGGTATCGCCTGATTTTGTGTATGCCTGAAAGCATGTCGATTGAACGGCGAAAAATGCTCTCTCTACTGGGCGCGGAGATCGATCTGACCCCCGCTGACAAGGGCATGAAGGGGGCTGTTGCCCGGGCGGAAGAACTATTGGCCCAGTATCCCAACTCGGTGATGCCGCAGCAGTTTGATAATGCCGCAAACCCGGAGGTGCACCGCCGCACAACAGCGGAAGAGATATGGAACGACACGGACGGTGCGGTCGATATGGTCATTTCGGGCGTGGGGACGGGGGGCACCTTTACCGGCGTCGGCTCCGCCCTCAAAGAACGCAAACCGTCTTTCAAAATGGTCGCGGTGGAGCCTGAGGACAGTCCCGTTCTGTCAGGCGGTGCCGCCGGTGCCCATAAAATTCAAGGCATTGGTGCCGGGTTTGTGCCAGGAAACCTGGACCGCGACCTGATCGATGATGTGATTACCATTGGCAATGAAACGGCGTTTGAAACAGCGCGCCGGGTGGCGCGGGAAGAAGGTATTCCCTGCGGGATTTCATCCGGCGCCGCCATTGCCGCCGCCCTGGAAATAGGTGCCCGGGTGGGCATGGAAGGCAAGACCATTGTTGTCATCATTCCCTCGTTTGCAGAACGCTATCTTTCAACCGCGCTCTTTGACGGGCTGTGAGGGGATTTATGCCCCCTCCCGATAACCCGGGCCTAAGTCTATTGTAACGTCGCGTGCGTCCAGCGCCTCGCGGCATTGCGAACAAACCAGACTGCCATGCATCTGGTGACCACAGCTCGTGTGATGATGAACGATGGGTGCCCCGCGCTCACCGGCCATATGCATGTCACCCCAATGCACGATAGACATGAGGACAGGATAGAGATCGAAGCCCTTTTGGGTCAGGCGATACTCCTGGCGCACCGGCGCATCGCCGTAAGGCGTTTTGACGAGAACGCCAGCACTTGTGAGTTTTTTCAGGCGGTCTGCCAGAACATGGCGCGTGAGCCCCAGGTTCGCCTCAAATTTTTCAAACCGGCGCACGCCCATAAAACAGTCCCGCAGGATCAACAGGGTCCAGCGATCTCCTATGACCGACAGGGTTCGTGCCACTGAGCAGGGCTCGTTTTCCAGATCACGCCAGCGCATATATTTCACCCTTTCTGCCACCAGTTTATCGGGCATGATTAGAAACTAGCTTGACAAGTTCCAAATTGGAACCCAATTTGACACATAAGTTCTAAAACAGAACTCAATTATACGCAGGTGAGGCATGGGCAATAGAAAGGCCGTTCTGGTCATTGGTGCTGGTGATGCAACGGGTGGCGCGATTGCCAAACGGTTCGCCCGGGAGGGCTATGAGGCCTGCGTTGTGCGGCGTTCGGCAGAGAAACTGGACCCTCTGGTCGCCGAAATTGAAGCGGCTGGCGGCAACGCTCACCCATTTGGCGTTGACGCGCGCAAAGAAGACCAGATGGTCTCTCTCATCGAACAGATTGAGCGCGATGTGGCCCCCATTGAGGTCGCCGTTTTCAATATAGGGGCCAACGTCAACTTCCCGATCACGGAGATGACGGCCCGGGTCTATTTCAAAGTCTGGGAGATGGCGTGCTTTGCCGGCTTCCTGATGGGCCGTGAAGTTGCCAGGCACATGATCCCACGAGGTACGGGCACGATGATCTTTACCGGTGCCACGGCCAGTGTGCGGGGTGGCTCGGGGTTTTCCGCCTTTGCGGGAGCAAAACATGCCCTTCGCGCCCTTGCACAAAGTCTCGCGCGCGAACTGGGGCCGCAGGGCATTCATGTGGCGCACCCCATTATTGACGGCGCCATTGATACAGCCTGGATCGCGGAGAATTTTCCCGACAGCTATGCCTTGAAAGAACAGGACGGGATTTTGAACCCGGACCATATTGCCGATGCCTACTGGATGCTGCACTGCCAACCGCGCGACGCCTGGACCCATGAGCTGGACCTGCGCCCGTGGATGGAAAAATTCTGAACAGAGAGAATGCCAATGAACAGTCTTGAAATTACACGTACGGAAAAAATTACTTTTGAAGTTCGAGGTCATGTTGGCCTGATCGGTATCAACCGCCCCGAAAAACTGAACGCTTTTGACGCGGATATGCTTGAGGGGATCGGGCGTGCCTACAAGCACCTGCATGTCACCGACACTTTGCGGGCAGGTGTCCTGTTCGGTCACGGGCGCGCTTTTACCGCCGGTCTGGATCTGCTCTCCCTTGCGGGATCAATGGCGGAGGAAGACCCGAGCAACCTGCCGGAAGACCAGATAGACCCGTTTGGCCTTTCCACCCCGCCATGCGCCAAGCCTGTTGTAATGGCCGCCCATGGTCGTTGCTATACGCTAGGGATAGAGCTTGCATTGGCCTGTGACGTTTGCATTGCGGCAGATGATACGATTTTCGCGCAGCTTGAAGTAGCACGTGGCATTTTTCCGCTTGCGGGAGCCAGTTGGCGCTTCGTTGAACGATGTGGCTGGGGCAATGCCATGCGCTACCTGCTGACTGCAGACCCGTTTGGCGCGGACGAGGCGCTGAGAATAGGGCTGGTGCAGGAAAGCGTGCCCGCTGACAAAGTACTGGAGCGCGCAGTAGAGCTGGCCACGCATATTTCCGGCATGGCACCGATGGGTGTGCAGGCCACACTGGCGAGTGCGCGCAAGGCAAGACACAATGGCGAAGCCGCTGCCAATGCGGAGATAGCGACTACAAGAGCAATGCTGTTTGCCAGCGAAGACGTTAAGGAAGGTGTGAGCGCGATGATGGAAAAGCGCACACCGGTATTTCAGGGCCGTTAGATTAAGGATAAAACCATGAGCAAGGTAGTGGATTTCATTTTCGATTTCGGAAGTCCCAACGGATATTTCTGCCACAAGGTGATCCCGAAAATAGAAGAACGCACAGGCGCCACGTTCAACTACATGCCAGCCCTTCTGGGGGGCATTCACAAGCTCACCAACAATCAGCCGCCAATGATTGCCTTTAACGGGATCAAGGGAAAGCTTGAGTATGACATGCTGGAGACCGAGCGTTTTATCACCCGCCACAGGCTTGATGCCTTTCACTTCAACCCGCACTTTCCAGTTATCACCCTGCTCATCATGCGCGGCCTGATTGCAGCGGAGATGGACGGTCAGGAACAGAAAATGGCCTATATTGAGGTCGTTCTGAAAGCCATGTGGGAAGACGGCCTCAAGATGGATGACCCGGACGTGGTGGCCCGCGTCCTCAGCGAGGGTGGTCTGGATGCCGGGCGGCTGATGGCAGCCACGCAGGACAAGGCCGTCAAACAAAAGCTTATCGACAAGACAGAAGCCGCCGTGGCGCGCGGTGTCTTTGGCATTCCCACTTTCTTTCTCGGCGATGAGATGTTCTTTGGCAAAGAGCGCCTCGGCCAGTTGGAAGAAATGATTGTCGGCTGATTTTCGCGGCAATTGGTTCTGGCATTTTTCGGAGACCGGGCTGGTCGCGCGGGCTCTGTTCGCGTATCAGTTGAGTACAAGTGTTTGGAAGGTCCCTTATGAATGTTGCTTCTCCCTCCCCGATATTTACCCGCCAGGGGAAAAAATGGAGCCCCGCAGCGCAATGCATGGGGCCGTTCGGCGGTATGCATGGGGGAGCCGTCTCCGGCCTGCTGACGGGCGAGATGGAAATGATCGCGGCCGCCGCCGGGCACGGGCCTGCGATCTCTGCAACCATCTATCTGCTTCGACCCGCCCCCTCGACACTTGTGGAAACCCGCCCCACGCCCATGCGCGAAGGGGGCCGGGTCGCGGTCTATGAAAATGAGTTCTGGGCAAACGGAAAACTGCAAGCCAAAGCGTCCATGTGTTTTCTGAAGGCCCTGCCCAGCACCCAAACAATTGCCGCCATGCCGGATACAATCGCTGGAACCTGTGTCGGCGAGCCTCTGCTGGACCCGGCGGAGCTTCCTGAATGGCAATTCCCTCGCACCCCAAAGGCACAGTCTTATCTCAATGCCATCGATGTCCGGGAGGGTGGTGATGGCACTATCTGGATACAGGCAAAACAGCCTTTGTTCAGCACGCCCACCCCTTGTGCTTCGACCATCAGCTTTGCTGATTTTTCAACTTTGTTCTCTGTGGTGACGGCAGGCACGCGGCCAGACGCAGGGGGATGGCCGAACGCTGACCTGAGTGTGCATCTGGCGCGCCTGCCCGAGGGACCATGGGTCGGCCTGCGCACCCGCTCTGACTGGTTTAGCGACGGGCGGGGCGTGACGGAAGCCGAAATCTGGGACGTGCATGGGCGCATTGGTCGCTCAACCCAAGCGGTGGTGCTGACGTCAGCGGCGTAAACCAGTTTGCCGGACGATTTGACTTTTAACGTCTGCCGTGGCCGATAGAGAACAGATGTTCTCAAAAAACCCCGGAGGCGGCGATGGCGCTCACCGACGATCAACTTGAACGCTACGCACGCCATATCGTGTTGAAGGAAATTGGCGGGCCCGGCCAGCAAAAGCTGCTGGCGTCCAAAGTGCTCGTCATTGGAGCGGGGGGGCTTGGTTCTCCCCTGCTGCTGTATCTGGCGGCAGCGGGCGTGGGCACGATCGGTATCGTGGATGATGACACCGTGTCGCTGTCCAACCTGCAACGCCAGATCGTGCATGACACAGAGGCGGTCGGACAACACAAGGTCGAGAGTGCCGCCAGCACAATTGCGCGCATCAATCCCGACATCAATGTGGTTTTGCACCAGACACGGCTCAGCGCTACCAATGCCCAGGCACTTGTCAGCCAATATGATATTGTCGCCGATGGGTGCGATAATTTCCCGACCCGGTTTCTGGTCAATGACGCCTGCTATTTCGCCCGGGTGCCGCTGGTCTCCGCCGCCGTTGGCCGGTTCGACGGACAATTGTCAACTTTCAAAGGCTATGAGCGGGATGACAACGGCGTGCCCTTGCCTACCTACCGCGACTTTGTGCCCAAAGCGCCCGCCGACGGCCTGGTGCCAACCTGTGAGGCGGCAGGGGTGCTGGGCGCGCTCACCGGCGTGATGGGGTCCCTACAGGCCCTTGAAATCATCAAAGAGCTGACGGGGACGGGCACCGGCATGGCCGGGCGCCTGTTGATCTATGATGCTCTGGATGCCCGGATGCGCACCATCACCCTGCGGCACGACCCGGCAAACCCCCTGACCGGAACAGAGCCGACCATCACGGACCTGTCGGGCCATATGTGAGGAAACAGCTCCACGCCCTCTTGTCATGAGGGGCACTTGCCCATAAAGATTGCTTGTGACCCTGAGCCTTTTGTGTGGCCTCAGGACATAGCAGCAATTGAGGGTATTCGTGCGCTTTTTGTATTTCCCGACTAAGACAAACCGCGCGGCGGCATCTGTTTTCCTGGCGGTTCTGCTGGCGGGGGGAGGATTGTTTACAAGCAATTCACCTAGCAGTGCGACTGGCAGTGCGGCCCAAACGCTGAGCGGTGTTGAAACCGGCCTGCCGCTGCCGCGCTTCGTCAGCCTGAAAGCGGGCGAGGTCAATGTGCGCGTCGGCCCCAGCCGGTCCCACCCGGTGCTCTGGGTTTACCAGCGCAAAGGCATGCCGGTTGAGGTGATTGCCGAGTTTGAACACTGGCGCCGTGTGCGCGACGCTGAGGGCGACATTGGCTGGATTTTTCATTCCCTCCTGGATGGTCGACGCAAAGCGCTGGTTCTACCAACGCGCGGCGGGGAGCCTCTGGCGCTTTATGCCCTTCCCAGCGATACAAGCGAGGTTGTTGCCGCCGCCGAACCCGGCGTCGTGGCAAAGCTGGAAGCCTGCCTGGAAGACTGGTGCCAGATCAGTGCCGGCGGTTATTCCGGCTGGACAGCCAAAGACACGCTTTGGGGCATCTACCCGGCAGAACGCTTTGAATAGCGGTGGCTGCCAACGCCAGCGATGTCAGCTCAAATCCCCGCCCAGAGCGGCACGTACTGCCTCGCTGAAACCGGCTGCGTGGGAATAGTTCTCATGCCCGATGCCGATGGAGACGGGCGTGCCACCAGCCTTGAACATTTCAGCCTGTGCATCTGACATATCAAAGTGCAGAAAATGGATGGCGGAGGTTTTCCCGTCATCCTTCGTGCGGCTGACTTCCGTCTCTGCGCGTGCCGGGACTTTCTCATCGCCAATTTGCAGGTAGCACGTCGTTTCAACATTTGTCAGTTGGCGGAGCATTTTATTGCGACGCACCTCATCATCTATCTCAAACATCAAGGTTGCCACCAGATCCCTGCCTTGGGGCAGAAGCGGATTGTATGCCTCCAGCTCATCGGCGAGCTGTGCATCACCGCCCTTTTCGATGCGCAGCATTTCATGTATCTGATGCAACATAGTGTCGTAGTTTTCAAAATAGAAGGTTGCGCAAGGCCCCACCTCAACCCGGCGGTCGCGTTTGATCTCGCGATGTCGGGCGCGACGCTGCGCCCGCTCACTCTCATATGTCTCAAGATCGAGAATGTCGTTTGGGGTTATGGAGATACGAAGAGTCTTCATGAAGCGTGGCCTTACTATACGTCCATCAGGTTTTTGGGAGCAGCCCGTAGGCGCGTGCTATAATCTCAATGGGGTGCTGTGCTATGGGCAATGGCTTGCCCGCCGCAGGCTCGCCGTTCAGGGCTTCTATCCCGTGGACCAGGTGCTTTGCGGCAAGGGGACAATCCGATGTGACAAACCTGTTCCCGGTTTTCGACACATTGCGCGCGGCGGTCTTTCCCACCTTCATCGCAACATCAAATGTCTCTTTCATAACACCGAAGGTGCCGCCATGGCCGGAGCAGCGCTCCACCACATCAATTCTGGTGTCGGGAATGAGACGCATCATCTCCGCTGATTTCGGTCCCATGTTTTGAGCACGCGCATGACAGGCAAGATGGGCGGTGACGCCGCCTTCAACGGGGGTCATGCCGGAAACAAGCCCTTCTTTTTTGGCAATGGCAACAATATACTCGTCAATGTCGAAGGTCGCACGCGCGACAGCTTTTACTGTCTCATCGTCCGGCAGAAGAAGAAGCCATTCCGACTTGAGCATGAGGCCACACGAGGCCGTCAAGGCAATGATGTCGTAGCCCTCATCAATGAGCAACTTCAACTCGGCTGATACTTTGCGCGCCTGTTCCGCCACCTTTTCAAGGTCGCCCCCTTCCAGATACGGCATACCACAGCACCCGGGATAGGTTGGGCGCGTCTCCACACCATTGTGTGCCAGCACCCGGCGTGCCGCCTCGCCGACGCCCGGATTATTGTAGTTTACAAAACAGGTTGCAAAAATCGCCACCTTGCGACCGTAACCAGGCGCCACCTTGTTCACGGTGAGCGTACCTGCCTTGTCTTCAGAGCGGGCGCGCATCATGAATGTTTTGCCGGCGAATTTGGGAAGCTCAGCGCGGACATCAATGCCTGTGACTTTTTCCAGCACGGGGCGTGTGAGTTTGTTTGATTTTTTCGATCCCCAGTTGGCAAGCCCTGCAACAGGCGCGATCACCTTGCCGTTGCGGTCCATCCGGGCAAGCTGTCCCTGCACAAACGGAACGCCGCCTTTGGCCTTTGTCTCCGCTGCTCGGTGGCGCAACATGAGATGGGGGAAGTCGAGGTTAAATTCATGGGGCGGCACGTAGGGACATTTTGTCATGTAACACATGTCGCAAAGGGTGCAGGCCTCAACAACCGGCCCGAAATCATCACTGGAGACCCCATCCAGTTCGCCTGTAGCCGATCCGTCGATCAGGTCGAACAGCCTTGGAAAACTGTCGCAAAGATTGAAGCAGCGGCGGCACCCGTGACAGATGTCGAAGACACGGGCCATCTCCTCATCAATTTTCTGCGTGTCGTAAAATGCCGGGTCCTGCCAGTTCAGAGGATGGCGTGTTGGCGCGTCCAGGCTTCCCTCTCGGCTCATGATATCCCTCTATCTTTGTCGAAACAGGCGGTGGGGGCCGATCCGGCGGCCCCCACCTTCGTGTGTCGTGCTTTAGTCGTTCAGAGCGTCGAGGGCTTTCTGGAACCGGCCGGCATGGCTCTTTTCAGCCTTGGCAAGGGTTTCAAACCAGTCAGCAATTTCATCAAAACCTTCATCACGCGCGGTGCGCGCCATGCCCGGGTACATGTCCGTGTACTCATGAGTTTCACCCACGATGGCGGCATTCAAGTTCTTGTCCGTGCTGCCGATCGGTTCGCCTGTCGCTGGATCCCCAACTTCTTCAAGAAATTCCAGATGGCCGTGGGCATGGCCGGTTTCGCCTTCCGCAGTGGAGCGAAAGACAGCGGCCACATCGTTGTATCCCTCAACATCGGCCTTCTGTGCGAAATAGAGATAACGACGGTTTGCCTGGCTTTCCCCGGCGAATGCGTCTTTGAGGTTTCCCTCGGTTTTTGATCCTGCTAGCGGCATTTGCGATCTCCTCTTTTTCTGTCTGGTCTATTTTTTTTACGTGTTGTTCCACTTGTCCTGCACGCCTCAACCGGCGCGGTGTATCCCGCCCCGTGTTTACCACGTTGTTCATCAAACCTATTTTGTAACAACAGGTTCGTCAATACATTATAATGTTTCTAAAGAGAATGAGTTGCAAGTAGTGCCCGCCGTCAGAGCCCCACGTCAACGGCTGGAGCGCACCCGCACCACAATATCGACCCGGGCCACATCCGTGCCCTCCGGGGCGTCCGGCAGACCCGTCAAGGAAATCGCGTGTCCTGAAATATCGGACAGGGACCCCTCTTCCTCATGGAAGAAGTGGTGATGGTCTGAAACGTTTGTATCAAAGTAGGTGCGTGAACTGTCCACCACCACCTCCCGCAGAAGGCCAGCCCGGGTGAACTGATGCAACGTATTATAGACAGTGGCAAGGGAGACTGATGCGCCTGCTGAGAGGGCCTGCTCGTGCAGATGCTCCGCAGTGAGGTGGTGATCCCCCCCCTCAAATAACAGACGACCCAGCGCCAGCCGCTGCCGCGTTGGGCGAAGGCCCGCATCACGCAGACGCGCCAGAATCTGGCTATATGGACGTTCTGTCGTGTCCATGGTCATACTCCTGCTTCACTCATCTATTCTCACCATGGCGCTAGTTTATAATAATTACAAACAATTGTCCACCATCAGGCCGTGCTGTATGTGCCTCAAGGAATATGTCCGGGCTGTTTTCGGGGGTTTGCGGAGGCTTCGTGGTGTGATACGAAGCGCTCAGATGAACAAGGGTCAGGTGTGTGGCGAGAAAACGTGGGGCAGGCAGACAGGCATGAGCGAACGTAAATCAAATTACAGTTATGAAGACCTTCTGGCCTGTGGGCATGGAGAGCTGTTTGGACCGGGCAATGCGCAACTGCCCCTGCCACCGATGCTGATGATGGACCGCATAACCCATATCAGCGATACGGGCGGGGCCTACGGCAAGGGCCAGATCGTTGCCGAATACGACATCAACCCGGAGCGCTGGTTTTTTCCCTGCCATTTTGAAGGGGATCCTATCATGCCGGGCTGTCTTGGCCTGGATGGCATGTGGCAACTGGTCGGGTTTTATCTCGGCTGGATGGGTGCAAAAGGCAAAGGCCGCGCAATTGGTGTTGGCGGGCTCCGGTTCTCGGGCATGGTGACACCTAAAACCAAGGTCATTGAGTATGTGATCGACCTGCAAAAGGTCATCAACCGGCGGATTGTATTGCTGCAGGCTGACGGTATTCTCAAGGCCGATGGCGAAGAGATATACAAAGCTGAAGGTTTGCGCGTGGTTGTCGAAGGCGCTGCCTGAAAACACCGCTTCAACAGCAAAAGACGAAACACGGCCCATCAGGGTCGCGTTTTGGCCCCAATTTGGCGTAAAATAAAATAATGTCATTCAGCCCGACCAATTCCGTCGGGCGTTCAGAACAGGAGTGGCCCATGAGGCGCGTAGTAGTCACAGGCTTGGGCATCGTTTCCAGCATCGGCAATAATGCGCAAGAAGTGCTTGCCAGTTTGCGCGAGGCGAAATCAGGCATCGTCGCAGCAGAAAAATATGCAGAGCTGGGGTTTCGCAGTCAGGTTCACGGGTCCTTGAAGGTTGACCTGGAAGAAGCCATTGAGCGCAAGACCCGCCGTTTCATGGGCGACGGAGCAGCTTACGCCTATCTGGCCATGAAGCAGGCAATTGCGGATGCGGGCCTTGAACCTGCTGACATCAGCAATGAACGCACCGGTGCGATCCTTGGCTCAGGCGGTGCCTCAACCCGGGCGATTGTGGCTGCCGCAGACATCACCCGTGAAAAGGGCCCCAAACGCGTTGGACCCACACAGGTACCCAAAGCCATGTCGAGCACGGTTTCGGCAAATATCTCCACGCTTTTCAAGATCAAGGGACCCAGCTATTCCATCAGCTCAGCGTGCACCACCTCAACACACTGCATCGGCAATGCGACCGAGCTTATCCAGTGGGGCAAGCAGGACATGATGTTTGCCGGAGGAGGCGAGGAGCTTGACTGGACCCTGTCGGTTCTCTTCGACGCCATGGGGGCCATGTCCTCCAAGTATAACGACACGCCAGCCAAGGCGAGCCGCGCCTATGACGTCAACCGGGACGGCTTTGTCATCACCGGTGGCGGCGGCATTCTGGTTCTGGAAGAGCTTGAACACGCCAAAGCGCGCGGCGCAAAAATCTATGCCGAAGTTGCAGGCTATGGTGCCTCTTCGGACGGCGCGGACATGGTGGCCCCCTCCGGCGAGGGTGCCGTGCGCGCCATGAAAACGGCCCTGGCGACCGTTGATGAAAAGATCGATTACATTAATCCGCATGCGACCTCGACGCCGGTTGGTGACATTCCCGAGATCAAAGCGATCCACGAAGTGTTCGGCGATACAACGCCACCGATCAGCGCCACCAAGTCCTTGAGCGGCCACGCGCAAGGGGCGGCAGGGGTTCATGAGGCGATCTACTCCTTGTTGATGATGGAGAACAATTTCATTTGCCGTTCCGCCAACATCGAGGACCTCGACCCGAAAGTCGCGAGCGCCACTATCGTGCGCGACCGGATCGACGATGCCCGGCTTGATTGTGTGATGTCCAACAGTTTTGGGTTTGGCGGCACAAATGGGGCGTTGGTTTTCAGACGCTTCAATGGTTAGCGCCGTTTCGGGGGCTAAAGCCGTTCCGGGTCGAACCCGGTTGGCTTGAAGACGGCATGTGATTTGCTGAGATATGAGTGGTTGGGCAGATATGTCCCCCTTTGATACAAATATTCCTGTGTGCAGACGCGCGGGGAAGAAGCAGGTAGTGAACGAATGACATCTGGGACACCCCGCGCAAGCGCTTTTCAGGCTGGCAGTCTTCTGGCTGGCCGCAAGGGTCTGATTATGGGCGTTGCCAATAATCGTTCGATCGCCTGGGGCATTGCGAAAGCGGCTGCCGCGCACGGGGCTGAACTGGCCTTTACCTTTCAGGGAGAGGCTTTTGGTCGGCGGGTGAAACCCCTGGCCGAAGAACTCGGCTCCGACCTCCTGTTGCCCTGTGACGTTACCGACGAAGCGAGCCTGGATACATTGTTCGCGACACTGGAGAAGACGTGGGGCACGCTTGATTTTATCGTTCATGCTATCGCCTATTCCGACAAGAACGAGCTTAAAGGCCAGTATCTTGACACGACCCGCGACAATTTTCGGCAGACGATGGAAATCTCCTGCTACTCCTTCACCGACATCGCCCGGCGCGCCTCTGCGCTGATGCCCAATGGCGGTTCCATGATTACGCTTACCTATTCAGGCTCCGAACGGGTGATGCCCAACTACAATGTGATGGGCGTTGCCAAAGCCGCCCTTGAGGCAAGCGTGCGGTATCTCTCCGTGGACCTTGGTCGCAGGGACATTCGCGTCAACGCGATCTCGGCCGGCCCCATGAAAACTCTCGCAGGGTCTGCCATCAGCTCAGCGCGCCATGTGTTCAAATGGAATAAGGCGCACGCGCCGATCAAGAAAACCGTTGAACTGGACGACGTAGGCGGGGCGGCGCTTTATCTGCTTTGCGATCTTTCCAAACGGGTGACCGGTGAAATCCACCATGTGGACTCCGGGTTTAACATTGTCGGCATGCCCCGATGGGAAGACCTTCAGGAAACCAAACCTGTCCTGAATACGACCGCCGCTGAGTAGTGCCTTAGCCAGCCGGCCGTCTCAACTCCAAGACATCATATGTGCTTTCAAGCACGGGCAGGGGAAACACAACGCGGAGACGTCCGTCTTCAAGCTGGTGCAGAATGCCCGGCTTATCCTGGCGCTGCGGATCCGTAATACCGCCTTGCGGCCCTGAATAGGTCCGTTGTGGTTCATTATTATAGGTCGGAGCGCCGAGCAGGATGCGGCGCTGCGATCCATCCTGGTACAGACGGCCAGAGAACCGTTGCGAGCCTGAGCGTTTCTCAAAAAACAAAAACCCATCGCGCACGCTCACCTTGCAGTCGAACCAACTGTAGACAATGAGGCCCGCAACTCCGCCACCGACCTTAATGGTCCGGCATTCCCACCAGCCAAGCAGGCTGGCGTCATCAATGGCGACGGTCGAGCCTTCCATAATTCTGTGCAATGCCGCGCGCGCGCGAATGGCGGCGGATGTGGCGTAGGATTCTTCATTGCCAAGAGCAATGGCCTCCTCCATGCGCGCAAGACGGCTCCGGTCAAAATCCGTGATAACGTTTGCCCACATGAATTCCGACGGCAGTTCCTGCTCGTCGATGCTTGCCTGGGCAGAAGGCGGGGCCTGTGGAGAAGGGATGGCCTGCTCAGAGACCGGGGCTTCCACGGCGCCTGCTGTGGTTGCCGCTCCCAAAAATACGACCTCCATTGCCGCCCATATTGCCGCCGTCCGTACAGCCACCCGATAATATCGCATCTTCACTTCCCCAAAACCAAACCAACCGCCTCTTCATCCTCAAAAAAAGGGGCCCTGAGAGGGCCCCTTCATCTTGTCGCTTTGGCGCGCGAACGCCAAGGCTCTAAAGGCCTCTAATCGGCTTTTTCTTCTTTTGGAATTTCCTTGCCGGTTTCCTGATCGACAACCTTCATCGACAGGCGCACCTTTCCCCGGTCATCAAAGCCCAGAAGTTTTACGAAAACCTCGTCGCCTTCATTGACCACATCGCTCACCTTCGCAACCTTGCGCGGCTCAAGCTGGGAGATGTGTACAAGGCCATCCTTGGGCCCAAAGAAGTTCACGAAAGCGCCGAAATCGACAACCTTCACAACCTTGCCCTTGTAGATTACACCCGCTTCGGGCTCCGCCGTGATGCCGATGATCCAATCAATGGCCGCCTTGATGCTGGCCCCATCGGAAGAAGATACCTTGATGACACCATCATCGGAAATATCGATCTTGGCACCGGTTTCCTCAACGATCTGACGGATAACCTTGCCGCCTGACCCGATGACATCGCGGATTTTGTCGGTAGGGACCGAAATCGTTTCAATGCGCGGGGCATATTCACCAAGCTCTTCACGGCCCTGCGTGATCGCCTTGGCCATCTCGTCAAGAATGTGCAACCGGCCAGCCTTCGCCTGATCGAGCGCCTTGTGCATGATGTCCTTGGTGATCCCGGTGATCTTAATGTCCATCTGCAACGAGGTGATGCCTTCAGATGTCCCGGCAACCTTGAAGTCCATATCGCCCAGGTGATCTTCATCCCCCAGAATATCGGACAGGACCGCCAGACCCTCTTCTTCCTTGATGAGACCCATGGCGATGCCCGCAACCGGCCGGATAAGCGGCACGCCCGCATCCATCATTGCGAGCGATGCGCCACAAACTGTTGCCATGGAAGATGATCCATTGGACTCGGTGATTTCAGACACAAGACGGATCGTGTACGGGAAGTCCTCGCGCGTCGGCAATACTGCCCGCAAGGCCCGCCATGCGAGCTTACCATGACCAATTTCACGCCGGCTGGTAAAGCCAACACGCCCGGTTTCCCCCACTGAGAAAGGAGGGAAGTTGTAATGCAGCAGGAAGTTTTCCTTGTAGGTTCCTTCCAGGGCGTCGATGAACTGCTCGTCATCACCGGTGCCAAGCGTTGCCACAACCAGGCTTTGCGTTTCACCGCGCGTGAAGAGAGCCGATCCGTGGGTGCGCGGCAGGATGCCGACTTCAGAGACGATGGGCCGTACAGTGTCGAGATCGCGGCCATCAATGCGTTTGGAGGTCTTGATGATCCCCCCCCGCACAATTTTCTTTTCGACGCTTTTGAACGAAGCACCAACCTTGTTTGACGGATAGGCGTTTTCATCGTCTTCACCGGCCAGCGCAGCCATTGCCTTGTCACGGGCCTCAGACACTTTTGCCTGACGTGCCATTTTGTCGGCAATCGAGTAAGCCGCCTGCACATCAGCCTCCACCAGACCGGTTACTTTCGCATCAAGCTCGCTGGTGTCTTCATCGGAAATATCGCGAGGGGCCTTTGCGGCCTTTTCTGCCAGACGGATGATCGCATCAATGACAGGCTGGAAGCCTTCGTGACCAAACATAACGGCACCAAGCATGATCTCTTCGGAAAGCTCAGCGGCCTGCGATTCCACCATAAGCACGGCGTCCTGCGTGCCCGCAACAACCAGATCGAGCGAGCTGTCGCCCAGATCATCGAGCATCGGGTTCAGAACATATTCGCCATCAACATAGCCTACACGAGCAGCCCCGATGGGGCCCATGAAGGGAATGCCGGAAATGGTCAGTGCTGCGGAGGTTCCGATCATGGCGACAATATCGGGATCGTTTTCAAGGTCATGGGAAATGACGTTGATGATGATCTGGGTTTCGTTCCTGAAGCTCTTATGGAAGAGCGGTCGGATTGGCCGATCGATAAGACGACAGACGAGTGTCTCTTTTTCGCTTGGGCGGCCTTCGCGCTTGAAGAAGCCACCAGGAATTTTACCTGCGGCGTACGTTTTTTCCTGATAATTCACGGTCAGTGGGAAAAAATCCAGACCCGGTTTGGGCTGGCGTGCTGCCACTGCGGTTGCGAGCACTGTTGTCTCGCCA
>CAZNLO010000039.1:0-19917 GCA_964573935.1 uncultured Parvibaculum sp.
ATGTGATTGTAATAAGAAGATCCTTTTCACTGGCTGTAAGGACCCTGATCTCACCGATCAGTGCCGGGGTGAAGCAAAAGAATCCGGGGAAGCCCTTAAGGCCGGGGGCTACCGGTTTGACGTATCGTTTACTTCTGAACTCATCCGTGCACAGAATACTAACACGCTGATGCTTGAGGTCCTCGGGCAACAAGACATCGAGATTATCCGAAATATTGCCCTCAACGAACGCGACTACGGAGACCTGGCCGGGCTCAACAAGGATGATGCGCGTAAAAAGTGGGGTGACGAGCAGGTTCACATCTGGCGGCGCTCCTATGATATACCGCCGCCGGGCGGCGAAAGCCTGAAAGACACGGGCGAACGGGTCATGCCCTATTACAATGAAGTCATCCGCCCCCGGATTTTGAAGGGGGAGCACGTGCTGATTGCTGCCCATGGAAACTCGCTGCGGGCCCTGACCATGGAGCTTGAGGGCTTGAGCCGCGAGGAGGTCCTCGCCCTCAACATCGCCACCGGCGCCCCCATCGCCTATGAGCTGGATGACACAGGGAACGTGCTTTCCAAAAAAATGCTGATCGAGCGCGCCGCTCACTGAAAACCCACCCATGCGAATGAAAAAAAGTCACATTGACCCGTTCTTTGAAATTCTGGCAGCGGACCTGCCGGAACCCAAGACGGAGCTTGATTATGTAAACACCTACACGTTGCTCGTTGCCGTCGTGCTCTCCGCCCAGGCCACCGATGTGGGTGTCAACAAAGCAACAAAGGCGCTTTTTACCAAAGTTGATACGCCCGAAAAGATGGTGAAGCTCGGCGAAGCCAAACTGCGCAACCAGATCAAGACCATTGGGCTTTACCGTACAAAGGCCAGGAACGTCATCACCCTGTCGGTCATGCTCATCGAACATCACGAAAGCGACGTGCCGTGCACGCGCGTGGCGCTGGAGGCCCTGCCCGGCGTCGGGCGCAAGACCGCCAATGTTGTATTGAACGAAGCGTTTGGTGAGGCCACCATCGCGGTGGACACCCATATTTTCCGTGTCTCCAATCGTACCGGGCTTGCGCCGGGCAAAAATGTGCTGGAGGTGGAGAAGGCGCTCCTGGCCCGCGTGCCAAACGCCTATCTGCAACACGCCCATCACTGGATTCTGTTGCACGGACGTTACGTCTGTAAGGCGCGCAAACCGGACTGCGCGGCATGTAAGGTCACTGCCTACTGCACCTATAAAGCAAAGACATTGTTGGCGCGGGAAAGCTAGGGCCCTAGGGTCGGCGGCTCAACTGATGGGCGCGGGAGATCGCGGCAACACAAGGCTGCAACGCAAGCTCCCCGCCTGCATCTGCACGGGCTTCAACGAAGGCGGTGCGCATTGTGGCGCTCTCGTCTTCATAGAGATAGACGAAGAGCGAACAGGTCCCCTCTCCGTAGCGCCAGATTTCCGCGCCGGGCTCATAGCGCTGAAATTCCGGTGACCCAAACACGCCGCGCAACCCATAAACATCCAGTCCGATAAGCGCGTCTGCCCGGGGCGCGCGCGTTAACGTTGGCGCGAGACGGAGCGGCTCGATTGAGGGCGCAGCAACCCTCTGTGGCTCAAGAGAAGAGCGCAGACCAGCCCCCCCCGGTGCCCCTGATGCACAGGCGGCCAGAACCCCGGCCAGCCCCGCAACAATACCCATCCGATGCACACGCCTTATCATCTCACGCACTCGCTCCCACCTGCTTGTGAAGATGCACCATAAGGGCTGTTGCAAAGAAAGGTGTTAATAGATTGAAGAACGGCACAGTTGCCAGGGTCGCAATGGCAACACCGCCTGCAAAGACACGCCCGCGCGCGGACCGGCGAAGTACGCGGACCGCCTGCGGACTTCTATGGCGCAGAGCCACAAGTTCAAAATATTCCCGCCCCAGCAGATACCCGTTCAAGCCCCAATAGACCACTACGTTCACCACAGGAATGAAATAGAGCGGCAGGGCGACAATATTCAAAACGATCAGCAGGCCGGTGAATTTCAACGCAATCCAGAGCCCCCGCGAAAATGGCTGGTCGCGCCCGACCGGCTCGCCTTGATAATGACGGGCCTCCACAGCGCCTGCCACCTCCTCCAGAAAGAGCCCTGCGAACAGTGCGGACACCGGCATCAGAAGCAGAACGGCGACGAGAATGACAATCGCGCCCGAGAGCCAGTCAACCACCTCATCAATGATCGGCCAGCCCCAATCGGCCCCAATATTGGGAATGGCTTCCAGCCCGTAGCTGACCCCCACCCCCATGGCGATGACGAGCGCCAGGGCCAGGAGCAGAGAGCGCACCATCACGCCACGCAGTTGCCCGGAGAATGTGTCAGCGAACGCTTTTGGTAGTGCAGAAAACATGAAAACCCCAACCTCTCGTTCGACAGTCCTTCGGCAAGATTAACGAGCCGCCGGGGTTTGTCCAACCGTGCCATGGCTCTATACTCGCGCGCTGACACAGACGCACCACCACAGAAAACGAGTTTCCATGACCAACCCAAAGTTTGACGTTGCCGGAATTGGCAACGCGATTGTTGATGTCCTTTCAAAAGGAACCGACGACTTCCTTATCGCAAACGGCGTGGAAAAGGGCGCAATGACGCTGATCGACGAAGCACGCGCCGTTGAGCTTTACGGTAAAATGGGCACAGGCGTCGAGGTATCCGGGGGCTCGTGTGCCAACACAATTGCAGGGCTGGCCTCCCTTGGCGGGACAGGTGCCTATATTGGCAAAGTGCGTGATGACCAGCTTGGCACCACCTTCACCCACGATATTCGCGCCCTTGGCGTTGCTTTTGAAACGGCGGCGGCAACGCAAGGGCCCTCAACCGCACGCTGTCTCATCATTGTGACACCGGACGCACAACGCTCCATGAATACCTATCTGGGAGCGTGTGCCGGTCTGAGCCCCGACGATGTGCCCGAAGACCTCATCAAATCCTCCGCCATCACTTACATGGAGGGCTACCTGTGGGATCCGCCCGGTGCCAAGGAGGCTTTTCTCAAGGCAGCAGGCATTGCACACAGTGCCGACCGGCTGGTCTCCCTCACCCTGTCAGACAGTTTTTGTGTGGGACGGTTCCGCGATGAGTTCCGCAATCTGGCGCGTGAAGAAGTGGATATTCTCTTTGCCAATGAAGACGAAATCATGTCGCTCTATGAGGTGGATACGTTTGACGCGGCCCTGCAAGCCGTGCGCAAGGATTGCAAGTTCGCCGCCCTGACGCGCTCGGAAGCAGGCTCGGTGATTGTCGCCGACGGCGAGGTGCATGTGGTGGACGCCGACAAGGTGGCCCATGTTGCCGATACGACGGGCGCTGGCGACCTTTATGCAGCGGGCGTCCTGTACGGGATCGCACGAGGGGCTGACCCCTTAACGTGTGGCCGTCTGGGCTCCCTTACAGCGGCGGAATGCATCGGGCACATTGGTGCGCGCCCGCAAAACGACCTTGCGGCCCTGGCCAAAGCCAAGGGGCTGGCGCTTTAGAGGGGGACTCTAGTTCTTCAATAACGGCTACAGCTTGCGCAGATAGACATCGCGGATCATATGGTCCTTGCCCTTGCGCAACACCAGGTCCGCGCGCTCGCGCGTGGGCAGGATGTTTTTGTGAAAGTTGGCCAGGTTGATCGACGTCCAGATCGAGGTGGCTGTCTCTTGCGCCTGCGCGTCCGTGAGGCCGGCAAAGCGGTGAAAATAGGCCTCAGGGTCTTGAAAAGATGTCTTACGCAAACCCATGAACCGATCCACATACCAATCGCGCACAATGTTTTCGTCCGCGTCCAGATAGATGGAGAAATCGAAGAAGTCGGACACGAAAGGCTGCGGGTTTTCACCTTCAGCAGGCTTCCAGCTTTGCAGAACATTCAACCCCTCAACGATCAGCACGTCAGGCTGATCGACGGTCACGGTCTCGTCCATAATGTCGTAGTGAAAGTGAGAGTAGAGAGGCGCTTCCACCTTGCGACAGCCTGCCTTGATGTCAGAGAGGAAGGCGATCAGGCGATTCACATCGAAACTCTCAGGAAAGCCCTTGCGCTCCATAAGCCCGCGTTCTTCCAGAACCGCATTGGGGAGAAGAAATCCGTCCGTGGTGATGAGGTCCACCTTGGGATGGTGTGGCCAGCGCTGGAGCAGTTCCTTCAAAATACGCGCAGTGGTGCTTTTGCCCACGGCAACGGAGCCTGCGACACCGATGATGAAAGGGGTCTTGGCGTGCCCGGTTCCCAGAAAAGAAGAGGTGGCGCCAAAGAGTTCCTGCGTGGCGGCAACATAGAGATTGAGAAGCCGGGAGAGCGGCAGATAGATTTCACGCACTTCGTCGAGTGAAACGTTTTCGCCCCAACCGCGCAGACTTCTCAGATCTTCCTCTGAGAGTGTGAGCGGGGTATCGGCGCGCAACTTCCCCCATTCCAGAGACGTAAAATGCCGGAAGGGGGACATGAAGCGCGTGGTGGGCGAGGCGCGCCTGACGGCGCGCGCGCGCGGTGTCGCTTTTCTAGTCTGTGTCTTCGACTTTTCAACTTTTGTCTTCGACATTAAAGAGCTGTCCTACTGTTCCGGCCTATTACGCAGCTCGGTCTGCCTGTGCGTCAACTCTCGCGGGGTCTGCTGGCTTTTTCTTCCAGCCCCGAGGTGCCCTGACGCCGGGCGAGCTCTCCATAGACCTCTGCCGGATTAATGTCGAGGGAGGCAACAAGCACCAGCCAGTGATAGAGAAGGTCAGCGCTTTCGCTGATGGCGGCGGTTCTGTCCCCAGATACTGCGGCAATCACCGTTTCTATGGCTTCTTCCCCCAGTTTCCGGGCACATTTTTGCGGTCCCCCGGCCAGAAGCGTGCCTGTATAGGAGTTTGCGGGATCACTGCCCTTGCGGTTGGCGATAACGCGAAAGAGCGCATCGAGCTGGCGGGCGTCAATATCCGTCGGGGTGGCCATTTGGGTGGCCTCCTTTGGCTGAAACGGCAGAAAACATACAAATCGGCGCTGGCCCAAGGGCAGCAGCGCGTTTTCCTATCAGATTTGAGCCGGAGAGGCCAGTCTGGGGTGGGTTTTGCTCAAAAAGAGCGAGGGTCTCTCAAAAGGGAGACGCTTAAAGCCGGGTGGAGATCTGCTCTCCCTCAGCCGCGCCCTGGAGCGCGCCTTGCGTTGTACAGTCCAGACGGGTGCCCTGGGTCAGGGCCTGACGCAGGTCTGCACCGCGTAAATCCGCGCCCTCCAGCAAAGCGTCGATCAGAATAGTTTCGCTCATATCAGCCCCAACCAGAAACGAATTTCTAAAGTCGGTGCCCACCAGGACCGCACGGTTGAAATCTGCGCCCGCCAGAAACTGACCTGACATATCCATTCGTGTGAGATCCGAGCCGCTGAAGTCAGCGCGTGCGCCCTCCTCCTTGTTGCTGTGAACCCAGCGCGAATGATCGTGTAGAATTTCCGCAAGCCTTTCGCCGCTCGGCGGACGCAAAGCACGGCGCGAGCGCATCAGATTGGCCGAGCCTTCCGTTTCCTGGTCAATTGCCGTGCGCATCATATCTGCATCGAGAAGATTGGCGCCTTGCATCTGCACACCACGCAGGCTTGCGCCATCGAAAGAACTGTTGCGCAGATCAGCGCCGATAAATTTCACCTGCTCCAGATGCGCATCGTTGAAATCGACGCCTGACATTTTACACGCCTCCAGATCGCTCTTGCGCAAGGCCGCTCCCCGGAATGAACACGAGGGATCGAGCAACAATTTGCCATCCTCCCCCAGCACTTCGCCCCGGCGCATGTCAGCAGCCTTCAGCCTGGTGTTGAAAAGTGTCGCACCCACAAACTTGGCACCCCGAAGGTCTGCCCGTTCAAAATTGGCGTAACTCAAATCAGCCCCGTCAAAGCGGGCACCAAACAGGTTGGCGCGCATAAGGATTGTTCCGCGCAAATTTGCCTTGGAAAGATCACAGGCAGGAAGGTCCGCGTCAGACAGGTTGATCCCACTCAGATCGAGACCGGACAGGTTACAGGCGCGCAAGACAACGCGCCGGCCACCCTTCATGCCTTTCTGATACCGGTTGTGATAACTCACCAGCCGTTCAAGCGCCGAGGCGCTGAGACGGCGTCCGGTGATTTCAGCCGCCTGGGTGTAGAGCCCAATTGTGCGACGCTCTGTAATGCGTTTTGGTGCAAGCATGCCAATCCCGCTGGTGGTTCTGTTCATATCTGTTGAGAATTTGACCAAAAAATATTGGCTTTTGTGGAAAGTCGCAGGCCCGGTTTTTCAGCAAATTCGCCTTAAAACCCTCTCAAACTGTCCCTACTCCCGGAAAATCAGCACGTATTGGCGCAAGACAGCCGTTCCCGCCAGTCGTAAAAGGGCTCCAGAGGGAAACAACGACCGGTGCATTTTTCCGTAATTTTTGTGTTGTTTAAGGGCGGGACTGTCTCACCCGTCCCGCCAGCGCCTTGCTAAAGCCGGACAGGAAGCCCGTGCGCAGCCAGATATTCTTTTGCCTGGGCAATCGTGAAAGTACCAAAGTGAAAGATGGAGGCCGCCAGCACCGCGCTCGCATGACCTTTGGCAACGCCCTCAACAAGGTGATCGAGGGTGCCTACCCCACCGCTTGCAATCACCGGCACCGGCACGGCGTCGGAGATGGCCCGGGTCAGCGCAATATCGAAACCCTGTTTGGTGCCGTCCCGGTCCATGGAGGTGAGGAGCAGTTCGCCCGCCCCCAGAGCTACAACTTTGCGCGCATAGTCAATCGCATCAAGGCCGGTTGGCTTGCGTCCTCCATGCGTAAAGACCTGCCATTTTCCGGGCGTCACCTCTTTGGCGTCAATGGCCACCACAATACACTGAGAGCCAAACTTCCCGGCGGCTTCACGCACAAAACCTGGGTTGTTAACCGCCGCCGTCATGATCGACACTTTGTCCGCGCCTGCCAGCAGAAGCTGGCGCACATCTTCCAGTGTGCGCACACCGCCCCCTACCGTCAGGGGCATGAAACATTCTTCCGCCGTCTGGCGCACCACGTTGAACAGGATGGAGCGATCCTCGTGGGAGGCGGTGATGTCGAGAAAACAAAGCTCATCCGCACCAGCCGCGTCGTAAGCACGGGCTGCCTCAACCGGGTCGCCCGCATCCACCAGATCGACAAAGTTCACTCCCTTGACGACACGGCCATCTTTTACATCCAGACACGGGATGACGCGCACCTTGAGCATTACACCTTTCCCTTCAGTAGGGCGATGGCTTCGGTCGGATCAAGCCGACCATCGTAAAGGGCGCGACCTGAAATGGCCCCTTCAAGCCCGGCGCAGTTGGCGGCAACAAGGGCCTTGATGTCCTCAATGGAGGACAGGCCCCCGCTGGCGATGACCGGGGTTGTGACGGCATCGGCCAGCTTTACGGTGGCCTTCAGGTTCAGGCCTTCCAGCACACCATCGCGGGCAATGTCGGTGAAGATGATGGCGGCCACACCCACATCCTCGAAGCGCTGCGCCATTTCAAGCACGGTGACGTCGGAGACTTCCGCCCAGCCTTCCACCGCCACCTTGCCGTTTTTGGCATCAAGCCCAACCACAACGCGGCCTGGAAATTTTTTACAGGCCTCGCGCACCAGGTCGGGGTTCTTTACCGCGGCTGTGCCGATGATGACGCGGGTAACACCTTTCCCAAGCCAGGCCTCAATGGTGGCGAGATCGCGAATGCCGCCGCCAAGCTGCACCGGAATGGTGATGGCTTTCAGGATCGCTTCCACGGCGTGGCTGTTGACCGGTCTGCCCTCGAAGGCGCCGTTCAGATCCACAAGATGCAGGTAGTCGAACCCGGCGCTCTCAAAGGCGCATGCCTGCGCTGCCGGGTCATCGTTAAAGACGGTGGCTTCTTCCATCAGACCGCGCACCAGCCGCACACACTCCCCGTCTTTCAGATCAATGGCAGGAAACAGGATCATGGGCTCACGGCCTCCATTGCAGAAAGTTTCGGATCAAACAAAGGCCCAGTGCCTGGCTTTTTTCCGGATGGAACTGGGTGCCGATCTTGTTGTCGCGGGCAACCACAGCCGTCACCGGGCCGCCATGGCCGGTGCGCGCAATCACATCGGAATTGTTTGCAGCCTGCAATTGATAGGAGTGAACAAAATAGGCATGGGTCGAGGGCAGGTCGGCCAGAACCGGGTGGCTTGCGATAATTTCCAGCTCGTTCCATCCCATATGCGGAATTTTCAAGGCGGGGTCTGCTGGGGCCAGTTCCCCCACATCGCCTTCAATCCAGTCAAGCCCCGGGTGCTGTCCATGTTCCAGACCCCGGGTGGCCATCAATTGCATGCCGACACAGATGCCCAGGAACGGTCGGGCCTTTTCATTCACGGCCTCTTCCAGCGCCGTACGCATACCGGCCACACTGTTCAGCCCTTGCATACAGTCGCCAAAGGCACCAACACCGGGCAGGACAATCCGATCTGCCTTACGCACAGCGTCAGCATCGCCGGTAACCATGATTTCCATATCAAGGCCGAGTTCGCGGACCGAGCGCTGAAACGCTTTTTCCGCCGAACGCAGATTGCCCGAGCCATAGTCGATAATGACGGTCTTCATGAAAGATACTCAGATGGAGGCATGGTTGAGGGGGAGCAATAGCATTACCCGGGCGGGTGTGGCTTGGGAAAAATACCCAGAATATCGGGGGCGGCCTGGTCTGCGGGGGGTGGTGACAGGGTGTCCCCCTTTTGCCGGGGCCAGACCGGGTGCGAGGAGGCGGGGTCAGACCCGCCCTGTTTTCCCCGGCGATCCAATACAGCGCTTGTGGCCCACGCGTCACTGTCTGTCGGAATGCCGGAAGGAAGCGGGCCGGTCCAGTTTGCAAAGAAACGTAGTTCCGCCTCCGCCTCATCGCGCCCGTGAACCAGGGCGATGGGACGATAGCCTTTTTTGGAAAGCGCCAGCCGACGCAGGTCATTGGCCTCCATGGCAACCAGCACCTGCAGCAGCGCGGTGGGCACCAGGATCAGGCTTGCGCCCAGGCCAAGCGCCTCTGCACCCAGGGCCAGCAGTACCGACAGGCCGAAATAGACAGCCGCCTCCCACCAAAGCCGGTGATAGAGGAACCAGAGCACAGGAGACGGCAGCGCCCACCGAGCTGTGCCTTCCGGCACAAAGTGCAGCCTCTCACGCCCGGAGGAGAGAGCAGCCTCAGTGTCGGCGGCGTGGACCGTAAAAGTGCGCATGGGCCAAGTCTCAATGGTGAAGGGGTCCGTCAGGCTCACTTTTTAGGGCAAGCACCGCCCAAAAGCCAGCGGGAGGGGTCTTATGACCCGATCACGCCCTTGGTGGAGGGCACACGGTCCACGGTGCGGGGGTCAATTTCAATGGCCGCACGAAGTGCTCGCGCCAGGCTCTTGAAGCAGCTTTCCACAATGTGGTGGTTGTTCTCCCCATAGAGGTTTTCCATGTGAAGTGTCACCCCCGCCGCCTGGGCAAAAGCCTGAAACCATTCCTTGAACAGTTCAGTGTCCATTTCCCCCAGTTTTGGGCGGGAAAGCTCAACCTTCCAGATAAGGTAGGGCCGTCCCGAGACATCAATAGCGCACCGGGTCAGGGTCTCGTCCATCGGGATAAGGGCGCTGGCATAGCGCTTGATGCCCCTAAACGAGCCAAGCGCCTGTTTCACCGCTTCGCCCACGACGATACCGCTGTCTTCGGTGGTGTGGTGCATGTCGATGTGAAGATCTCCATCGACCCGGACTTTCAGATCTATCAATGAGTGCCGGGACAATTGCTCCAGCATGTGATCGAGAAATCCGATGCCTGTATCAACGTCATATTCGCCGTTCCCGTCCAGATTGAGGGAAACAAAGACCTCGGTTTCCTTGGTCTTGCGTTCAACGGTTGCAATCCGGCCTTCTTGCATGACGGACATGGGCGTCAATCCTTGAGGTATTTGGTGGCGTCGGAGGGTTTCTAACAGGTTCCAGACCGGGTCGCCAGCGCCCAGCGCTGCCGCTTTGGTCCTGAGAGTAGAAAGTTTATGCTTAACAAGAAGTTAAAGGACCCCTCCTGAGCGATCTTCATGCTCCCAAGCCGCGAGGCTTCTTATATAAGCCAGCGGACCCTGATGTAATATGCCAGTTCTCTTGTCCAAGTCACTATAGTTAACTATTTGTGAATCTCTGGTGTGACAGTAAATTTGCTGTGGACTCATTTAGTTAAGGGAGCTTCTTCATGTGTAGACGTTAAGGACTGGTGCAAGCCGTTTTGGGACCCCTCTAACCTCCGTTCTCACAGGCTGATCTCCTATTTATTCGCTTATGGCAAAATTCAATTTTAATTTGTATTCTCTGTTTGTTATTTGACGGCCCATAGCCCTGCTTTATATTCCCCGAAAACCGGAGGAAAGTGCCATGACGCCAAGGGGAACGAGCCGGATTACGGACAAGCTGGCCACATTCATTGCAGAGCGGGATCATTTTTATCTGAGCACCGCCTCGGCCTCCGGCGCGCCCTATGTCCAGCATCGGGGCGGCCCTCGGGGGTTTCTCAAGGTACTTAATGAGCACGAACTGGCATTTGCTGATTTTGCCGGTAATCAGCAGTACATCACCCTTGGCAATCTGGTGGAAAACCCCGCTGCCTTTATTTTTCTGATCGACTATGTGGCCCGGCGGCGGATCAAACTGTGGGGCGAGGCACGCGTCGTTACAGATGACCCCGCCCTGACCCGCTCCCTCGCCCACCCGGACTATAAAGCGCGGGCGGAGCGCACCATCGTCTTCAAAGTGGCGGCCTGGGACGTCAATTGTAGCCAACACATATTGCCGCGCTACAGCCCGGACGTGCTGGAACCTGCGTTCGATCGGCTGGAACAACGTATCGGGGACCTGGAGGCCCAGGTGAGAGAACTGGGCGGCGATCCAGGTGCCTTTGACACGGCACGTAAGATGGCATGAACCGCTAATTTGGAGATCAACCGGACTGGCCTTCCCGTTTTCTATGATGACTGAATTCTTCTCTTTCAGTCCCGCTGACTGGTTTGACCCGGTGTCGGTTAGCGACCAATATCGGACTCATGGAATTTCAATACCAGGTCACGAAATGTGATGTGCCGGTCGCAGGCCAAGCGAAGCTATTGCTGTACCGAGATTGCTTGAAACGGTGGCAGGGGTGGCTGTTTGAAGACGAGCACGCGATCTGGCAACAAATCCATCGGATGCTGTGGAACGATATGGTTTTTCGCACCATCAATGAATGCAGACGGCTTGCGGCTGAAAACCCCGATGACGCGGTGGGTTTCAACCCGACCATCTTGGAGTTCATTGACCAGAGTTATGCCTCAACTCAGCTCCTGGCAATACGCCGATTAACAGAACAGGCGAGGTCCAACGATGCCATATCGATACCGCGGTTGCTGCGCGATATGAAAAGCGCCAAAGAACTCTTCACGCGGGAGCACTTTGTCTGTCATGACGGATTATTGTTTGATGGGACGCTTGCCAGGGAGAAATTCTCCAAACAGGTGCAGACGGAAGAGCCCAATAGGGGAAAGATTGTTATGACACGGCTTCCAACGAGCGGGCATGAAGCGTTTGATACAACTGAGCTGGCGCATAACCATTTTGACGCTCTGCTGCGTGGCGGTACGGGACATCGATCCAGAGACGACCGCCTCGATCCAGCTATTTTCGACAATCTCAATAGTAAACTTGGGTTCTTAGGCGACATTAATAAAGTTACATCAAAATTCATCGCCCACGCGGCTGATGGGACTTCGCGAAAAACCCTGAACAGCCGCGAACGAACGGTGACACTGAACAAAATTTCAGCGTGCCATCGTGCCATTGTTCGGATCGCTACATATATCAGCAACGATTTACTCTATTTCGGCCAAAGCGACCTGATACCAATAACCCAGTTTGATCTCTTGAAAAATCTGGACAAAGGGTTGGTAACATCAAGAAATCTAAAACAATTGAACAATTTCTGGGATTGCAGAGCACGAGAAGTCGAGAAGTATGTGAACGGGAACTGGAGGGAGAAATTCAAGCCTAGTCAACCTGACTGACGTCCCAAAACCCCTGCAACTCTAGCGCCAACCCAAATCGGAGATAGAGGCTTAGGTGGCGCGGCTCTTTTCCTGGTCACGCTGCTGACACTCTTCCTACTCCAGCGGCTTGACGGCGTCGCTTCCAAGCGCCACATCTACACCTCTCGTTTTCCCTGTAAAGCATGAAGGACCCTGCCCCCATGAGCACCGCACCCGTCTGGCACGGCACGACCATTCTCTGCGTGCGCAAGGGAGGCAAAGTCGTGGTCGCCGGGGACGGACAGGTCTCCATGGGCGACACGGTTATCAAAAGCACTGCGCGCAAGGTGCGCCCTCTGGCGGGTGGCCTGGTGATCGGCGGGTTTGCCGGCGCCACCGCAGATGCCTTCACCCTGTTTGAACGGCTGGAAGCCAAACTTGAGCAATATCCCCAGCAATTGATGCGGGCCTGTGTGGAGCTTGCCAAGGACTGGCGGACGGACCGGTACTTACGCAAGCTGGAAGCCATGATGATTGTCGCGGACAAGGAAATTACACTGGTGCTCACCGGCACCGGCGATGTGCTGGAACCCGAAAACGGGGTCACCGGCATCGGCTCTGGCGGCAATTACGCATTGTCCGCTGCGCGCGCGCTCATTGATATGGACATGGAAGCCGAAGCCATTGCGCGCAAGGCCATGGGCGTTGCCTCCGAGATTTGCGTCTACACCAACAGCTCTCTCACCGTTGAGGTCCTGGATGCCTGTTGATCGACCGCAGGGCTTTGCTGGTGGGGGCTTTTGTTTTGATTATCGCGGTGGGCGGGTCTGGAATGCGGCGCAGATTGCTGCGTCTCCTTCCAACGTGGCTCGTAGCACGTATGCCCCCTTCACCTGTGGAGTGACATTGCCGACGCCACCCACTGTTTGTTATTTGTGATCGAAAGAAGAATGAAATGACAGCCTTTTCCCCCCGTGAAATTGTTTCGGAACTGGACCGCTACATTGTTGGCCAGGCGGACGCCAAGCGCGCGGTTGCTATTGCGCTTCGCAATCGCTGGCGCCGCCAGCAACTGGACGATGATCTGCGCGAGGAAGTCCTGCCCAAAAATATTTTGATGATCGGACCGACCGGAGTGGGCAAAACCGAGATCTCCCGGCGGCTGGCGAAGCTGGCCCAGGCGCCCTTTATCAAGATAGAAGCCACGAAGTTTACGGAAGTTGGCTATGTGGGCCGGGACGTGGAACAGATCGTGCGCGATCTGGTGGAGGCCGCCATTGGTCTGGTGCGCGATGCAAGGCGGAAATCTGTTGAAGCCAAGGCGCACTCCGCAGCAGAGGAACGCGTGCTCGATGCGCTTGTCGGCCAGGAAGCAGGCAAGGCCACCCGGGAAAGCTTTCGCAAGAAGCTGCGCGAGGGCGATATGGATGACAAGGAGATAGACATACAGGTTGCAGACGCGTCGGGCGGCATGCCGAGCTTTGAAATTCCCGGCATGCCCGGCGCGCAGATGGGGATGGTTAATCTCAGCGACATGCTCGGCAAGGCGATGGGGGAGCGCACAAAAACCCGGCGTCTGAACGTGAAAGAGAGCTACACCGTGCTGATCGCGGAGGAAAGCGACAAGCTGCTGGATCAGGACCAGCTCACCACGGACGCCATCGATCTGGTGGAGAATAGCGGCATTGTCTTTCTGGACGAGATCGACAAAATCTGCGCCCGCTCGGACCGGCAGGGGGCAGACGTCAGCCGGGAAGGGGTGCAGCGCGATCTACTGCCCCTCATTGAAGGCACCACGGTTGCCACCAAACACGGTCCGGTCAAGACCGACCATATTCTGTTCATCGCGTCGGGGGCATTTCATGTCACCAAACCTTCCGATCTGCTGCCAGAACTACAGGGACGATTGCCTATCCGTGTGGAGCTGCAAGCGCTTACACGCGACGATTTCCGGCGTATTCTTACAGAGCCCGAGGCCAGTCTCATCAAGCAGTACAAAGCCCTTCTGGCCACCGAGGACGTGACTTTGATCGTGACGGAGGACGGCATCGACGCACTGGCGGATATTGCGGCAGAGGTGAATGCAAGCGTGGAGAATATCGGCGCGCGGCGGCTCCATACCATCATGGAGCGGGTGCTGGACGATATCAGCTTCAGCGCCACGGATCGGGGCGGCGAAACCTTCACTATCGATGCTGCTTTCGTGAAAGAACAGTTGAGCGAGCTGGCCAAAAATGCGGACCTCTCGAAATTTATTCTTTGAATTGGAGTACAGGAATGGCGCTTTTATGCTTTCCCGGATGTTAACGAGTCCGCTAGTTGTTGCGGGATCGTAATGAATATTTGCCGGCGGCAAGTCTTTTGAGTGTTGGAAGTTTGCACAAGACTCATCTTTTCTGACAATTTATTAACGCCCTGCCCCGGTTTGGGACAGGGCGGGGGTGCTTTCAGCCCTGAGGGTGTTCGCCGATAGAAGATCGGGTCCGAAACGATTAATTCGCGAAGGACTCATTTTTCAGGAGCGCCAGGAGCCGGGCCAGAGTGGCTTTATCGAGGGTCCGGACATCGCGTGCCAGCCGGTTTGCAATTTCGGTAGCGCGGGGATCAAGGCCGCTCGTGTCTACAGTCACTTTGGGATGAGAGAGACGGGCAAGCTCGACCAGCTCTTCCGCCTCGTCCCAGATGATGCCCAGATGCCCGATAATCTTTTGCACAAGGTGAAAGCCCGGGCGACCGCGCCGACCGTGTTCCAAAGCGGAGAGGTAGGCAGCACTTACGCCCACGGCTTCTGCCAGATTTGAGAGGGTTTCGCCCTTTTGCTCCCGCAAAATTCGGAGCCGTTCGCCAAACGGGGTCATTTTGTACGTCTCAGCCAGAGATAGAGCGCCCCGCCGCCACCATGCTTGGGGTGGGCCGGTTGGAAACTGGCCACATGGGTGCGAAACTGCGGTTCTGCAAGCAGGCCGGGGACCAGCTCCCGCAAGACAGAACGGGTAGTGGGGTCGGCGTGAAAGTCACGGCTGTGCAGCAAGTGCCCCGGGGCGCCCTTGCCTGTGATGACAAGCACCAGCTTGCAGCCCCGTGCCCTCGCATCCGTGACAAAACGGAGCAGGGCGGGCTCTGCGGTATGGCGGGTAAACCCATGCAAATCGAGCCGCGCCTGAGGCGTTAACTGTCCCCGACCCAGCCTTTTGGCGGTCCGGCTGTCCATTTGGGTCAGAGGCGGGGGGGAGGCCCGCACACCCGCACGCGGCGGCAGGGCGGGGGAGAGCATGGCGGGAGTGACAAGCTGGCTCGTTCGTTGTTGACCCGGAATGGTTTTTTCAGGCTCCTGAAGAAGCTCTTGCATGGATTTTGCGCCATTAGTGGCGAGTTGAGGGATAAGGGCGGCGTCTGCCGTCACCCGGAGCCAAAGGGCGTGCTCTTCGGGCGTTAAGGTTCTGCCGGGCTCAAAGTCATACCTCTGGCCATACTGTGATCCGTAGCGGCGCGCGCGCTTGGTCTCGCCGGAACTGGCAGTGTTGGGGGGCTTGCGTTTCACCGGCTTTGCCCGGCGTTTTCAGCCTGTGTTCGTATCCACTTTTGCGCCAAAGAACGGGGGATAAGGGTCCAGAGCTGCCCCCGGGCCTTGGTCTCTCCAGCCCTCGCCCCGGCGGCTTCTCCAGAGCCCCAGAAATAGTCACCGCGCACGGCGCCGGTAATGGCGGAGCCCGTATCCTGCGCCACCAGCAGACGGCCCTCTTCTCCCGATCCCAGATCGGCCCTCAACCAGATCGGCGCGCCGAGCCCGTGGGTACGGCGGTCAACGGCAAGGCTGCGGTGCGGCGTGAGGGGCACACCGCCCGCCCCGGTTGGCCCCTCCGCCCTGTCTCGTATCGGGACGACGTTAAAGAAGATGTAAGATTGATTCGCCTCCAGAATAACCTCCATTTCTTCAGGATTAGCAGCCAGCCAGTCCCGGATGGACTGCATGGTCACAGCGTCTCGTTCCAGGCTCCCCCGCTCCACAAGCACTTTTCCAATCGCCGTATAGGGCCGACCGTTCTTGCCGGCAAACCCCACGCGCATCACCTCGCCGTCGGGCAACAGGAGCCGCGCCGAGCCTTGAATATGCACAAAGAAGGCATCAACCGGATCTGCTGCCCAGGCGACCGCCAAACGGTCCGCACTCAAGGCCCCCCTGTTGATTGCCGCCCGGTCCGGGTAGGGCACAAAGCGCCCATTTTCAATCCGTCCGCGCGCTGTCTCCCCCCGCAGGGCCGGATCAAAATCACCAAGATCGAGGCGCAACAAATCATCGGGCCGGGCCAGAAACGGGGTTTGGTAGGGGCCGCCTCGGTGCAGGCTGGCTCGCACTTCCGGCTCGTAATAGCCGGTTATCAGGCCTGTCCTGTCTCCGGCTGGCGTAGCGATTGCAAAAGGCACAAAGCCTGCCTCAAAAAAACCCCGGGGATCACGGGCCGCGCCCACGCCCAATGCCTGCTCGCAGACGGGCTGCCAGTCCGCAATCTGACCATAAAGGCTCGCCGCACCGGTCGTCAGATCAAGGGCTCTCGTCCCGGAGGCCTTCAGAATACGCTCACAGGAGCGGCGAAAGGTGGCCAGTGCCGCCCCCAAATCGTCAGCCTCCCAGCCTTCCAGATCGGAAAAGGCGGCAGGGGTAAAAACCGGCGTCTGACTGGTGGCATTTTGGGGGGTGTTCACAGCCGCCTCATCCGGGGCACGTTCAAGGCATGCCCCCAGAAACATGAAGCCTGCGAGCAAAGCCGCTGTGGCAAAAAAGCGGGGCTTGAACGCGAAAGCGCAAGGCTTGAACGCGAAAGCGCAAGGCTGGGGGATAGTACGCACATCGGGGATCACCCTTCGGCCCTCACTCTTGTTTTTTCGGGTTTGCGCCTCAGGCGCCCCCTGTTGCAACAAGCTGCCAGTTAGGATCGCGGTCCGTGATGTCGCGCTCAAAAGTCCAGACATCAGTGATTTCGCGGACTGTCACCGGATCGCCTTCAATCACAACGCCTTCGCTGTTTTTGGTGGCGGAGGTAAGTTCGCTGACAAACCGTATTGTAACCCGGGCACGGCGGTCTTCCAGACCGGCCTCCACAAATTCTGCGGACGCCAGGCCCACAAATGTCATTTCAACACTCTCGCCGCGCGCCTCACGTGATTTGATGACCGTGTCAAAGCTCTCAAACACTTCTGCTCCCAGCAGAGGCTGGAGTGTCGCGCTGTCGCCAGCCGCAAAGGAGGTCACAATCATCTCATAGGCGAGTTTTGCGCCACCCAGAAAGTCGACCGCTTCAAAACGCCGGTCAGCCTGGGTGAGGGCGGCGAGGGCGGCGCCAAGAGGCGAGCCCTGCGCAACACCTGGAATGCGCATCTGGGGCGCCTCCCGGGAGGTATCCTGGTTTTCCGCCCGGCTGCCGGTGCCCGGCAGATTTACAACATTACCCTGATTGCCTTGCGGGTCATTATCGGCTTTCGGGTCCTGGGCAGAATAGGGATCAAAAGGCGGGCGCTCATGGCCCGTGCGCCGCCCTAAAACACTGCGCAGCTTTATGAACACCACAACGGCGACCACCAGAAGGATCAGGTTAAGAACGTCATTACCGCTATCCATGAATAGGCCATTACCTGTTTTACGCCGTCTGCCTTCATATCCCGCACCTGTGCAGGAACGGTTTGCGGCAGAACGGCAAAGTATTGTGCATTGCATCGCGCGTTCAAGCACATATCTATTAGATACAATCTAGGACATAAGTGCGCCCATTGCCACCAGCTTGACCGGAACCCTCTTTCAATGCCCCTCATTTTTATCGTCTTTGTCCTGGTCCCTATTGCAGAGATTGCCCTGTTTATTGAGGTTGGAGACGTGATCGGTCTTTGGCCAACACTTGCCATCGTCATTGCCACCGCCTTTTTAGGCACCTGGCTGCTGCGCGCGCAGGGGCTCGCCGCCTTTGTGCGTGCGCAAGCCACAATGGCTGAAGGCAGGGTGCCTGTGGAGGAGGTGGTGCACGGGTTCTGTCTGGTGATTGCAGGCGCTTTACTTTTAACACCAGGATTTCTGACAGACGCAGTGGGGTTTGCGCTTTTTCTGCCCCCGGTGCGGCTGATGCTGGGCCGCACGGCTCTGCGATGGTTTACAAAACACGGGGCTGTCCAGGTCCACACCGGTTCACAAGAGCACGCAGGCCCTCATGGGCAGGCTGGTCCCCCGGAGCAACCGGGGTTTTCTCACGCCCAGCCGGAACAAAACCCACGCCGCCGGACGCCCGACATTATTGAAGGCGAAGCCGAAGAAATTGACCCCTCTTCCCCATGGGCCAAACCTCCCTCAAACAATAAAGAGTGAGGCAGATGCTTGAACCGGGGGTCTGCTTGTGGCCTGGATTTATCCGTGATAGCCACTGGGCGTATTGAATGCAGTCAGGAGACAACATGGCGGATACAGACAAGACGGGCGACGACAATAAGGCGGCAAAAGGAGAGGCTGGCGGCGCAGGCGCACAGGCCGGTCCACAACTTCGGGTGATGACACAATATGTGCGCGACCTGTCTTTTGAGAGCCCTCATGTGCCCCAAAGTCTGGCGCCCCAGGATGGGGCTCCCGTCATCAGTGTCAACGTGGATGTGCGCGTTCAGCCCATGGCCGAGAACGATTTTGAAGTGGTACTGAAACTGAATGTGGATGCCAAGTCGGGCGGCAAACAATTGTTTCTTACCGAGCTTGAATATGCCGGCGTGTTTCAGATCGTCAACATTCCTCAGGAAAGCATGCAGGCGGTTCTGTTGATCGAATGCCCCCGACTGATTTTCCCGTTTGCCCGCCGGATCATTGCCGACGTCACCCGCGATGGAGGTTTTCCACCGCTGATGATCGACCCTATTGATTTTGCCAATCTGTTCCGCCAGCAGGTGCAGGCTCAAAAGGAAGCAGCCGCTAAGGATCATCCTGACGCTTGATACTAGCGCACCCTCGCGGCAGCAAGAACGGGTGAGGATCGGGTTCTATCCATTAGCCCATGGGTAAGCCGCCGGGGGGCTTGAAATCAGCCGTCCACCCAAAGTGTGTCGCCGTTCAGTGTTTCAATGAAGGCCGTATGAGCAGCACGCTCCTTCTCACTCAACAAGGAAGGAAGGGGGGTGGCGCGGACGGTGCGACGCACCCGGGCCGTGCGGCCGTTGCCTTCACCACCAGCATCCGCCCCAAGCCCCAGACCAGGCTCCCGGCCCCCAACCAGCTCGAGATAAACTTCCGCCAGCAATTCGCTGTCAAGCAAAGCTCCGTGGTGTACCCGATCAGAATTGTCGATGTTGAAGCGACGACACAAGGCGTCAAGATTGTTCTGAGCGCCGGGAAATTTGCGGCGCGCGATGGTCAGCGTGTCAACCGCCTGAGAAGGAGGAAGAATTTTCTTGCCGAGCCGTTTTAGTTCGGCGTTCAAAAATCCTAAGTCAAAGCTGGCATTGTGAATAACAAGGGGCGTATCAGAAATGAATTCAAGAAAGTCATCTGCCACTTCAGCAAACGTTGGCTTGTCGCGCAGAAATTTTTCCGACAGGCCATGAACACGAAAAGCCCCCTCAGGCATGTCACGTTCCGGATTGATATAGACATGAAAAGTCCGGCCCGTCGCCAGGTGGTCGTTCAGCTCCACGCACCCGATTTCGCACAGACGGTCTCCTTCGGCCGGGCTGAGGCCCGTCGTTTCCGTATCAAGTACAATCTCACGCATTCACCTTGACCTTTTGTCGATATATTTCCGGACGCAAAACCGTTCAACACTTTTGCTGGAAATGTATTCTTTGTCGACGCATTTCCGGACGTAAAACCGCCAGGCACTTTTACTGGAAATGTATTCTTTGTCGACGCATTTCCGGACGTAAAACCGCCAGGCACTTT
>CAZNLO010000039.1:20017-23098 GCA_964573935.1 uncultured Parvibaculum sp.
TACTGGAAATGCTTGTTACCCCAGAAGTTTTTTCAGAACCATCCCCTCGCGTCCCTCAAGGTCCGCGATGATTTCTTTCACCTGCGCGGTCGCATGCTCAAGACCTTTATCACTTTCAACAATATAATCTGCGCCCGCGCGCTTGTCCGCATCGCTGGTCTGTTTTGCAAAAATGGTGGCGAATTTTTCTTCGCTCATGTCGGGACGTGCCAGAACACGTTCGCGCTGCAAGGCATAAGGCGCGCTGACAACAACAATCACATCAACCCGCTCGCGCCCACCTGTTTCAAACAGTAAGGGTATATCGAGCACAACCATTCCGGCGCCATCCAGAACTGATTTTTCAAGAAAAGCCTGGTTGGCCAGACCGACCAACGGATGAACAATTGCTTCCAGTTTTTTCAATGCGTCCGGGTTGCCGATCACCTGTTTGGACAACAAGGTGCGATCAACCACCCCTTCCCGTACAACACCGGGGAAAGCGTCGGCAAGCGGGGCAACCGCCGCACCACCTTTTTGATAGAGCTTGTGCACTTGCGCATCGGCGTCATAAACAGGTACGCCAAGTGCTGCAAACATTTTGGCGGTTTCAGATTTTCCCATGCCGATGGAACCCGTCAGGCCGATCAGAAGCATTCAGTTCTCCTCCAGGTCTTTCAGCACCAGTGCACGCAGCTCTGGCGTTACATCCGGGCACACGCCGAACCAGGCTTCAAAGCCTGGCACCGCCTGATGCAGCAACATGCCAAGACCATCAACCACCGGATTTCCACGTGCCCGCGCGCGCGCCAGCAGTTCGGTCTCCAGCGGCGCGTAAACAATATCCGTGACAAGAGCAGAGGGGGCCAGCCGGTCCAGACGAAGGGTCAGGGGATCCATGTTTTTCATGCCGAGAGAAGAGGTGTTGACGAGAAGAGTAACATCTTCCAGCGCTTTTTCCGCCTCCGCCCAGGAAAGTACCTGACCCTCGAGGGATAGGTCATCAAGCAGGTCCTGGGCCTTTGCGCGCGTTCTGTTGACCAGCCGGATTTCGGGTACGCCAGCTTGCGAGAGGGCGGCGAGGATTGCGCGGGCAGCGCCGCCTGCCCCCAAGACCATCACCGGGCCAGTGGTAAAATCAAAATCAGGCGCGTACGCCTTCAGGTTTGCCATAAACCCATACCCGTCGGTGTTACGACCTTCCAGATGAGTGCCGCAATCAACAATGGTGTTCACGGCCTTCAGGCGCATAGCCGCCTCATCGTGATGGGTCAGCAATGCATAGACCGCCTGTTTATGGGGCACGGTTATGTTAGCACCGATTACATTACGAGCCTTAAATGAGGCCAGGGTCGCACGAAGCTCTTCGGGGGGAACCCCGTGTTTTTCGTACACGGCGGGTTCCAGTCCATATGTTTTAATCCAGTGATTGTGGATCAAGGGAGAGCGTGAATGCGTCACCGGCCAGCCCAGAACCCAGACACGACGCGGAGAGACATTCATGTTTCCAACGCGCCCTGTTTGCGCAGATGGTCAAAGAGTGGCGTTAAAGGCAGTCCCAGAATGGTGAAATAGTCTCCCTCAATGCGTTCAAAAAGCTGCACGCCGGGGCCTTCCAACTGATAGCAACCAACACTCTTCAGCACCTTTTCGCCAACCCGCCGCAGATAATGATCGACAAAATCATCGGAGAAGTCGCGCATGGTGAGGTGCGCCTGGGCAACGTGGGACCATTCCATCTTACCACCCCGGGCAACGGTTACAGCACTGTGCAATGTATGGGTGGTCGCTCTAAAGGCGCACAAGTTGGCCCGGGCCTCTTTGAGGTCGCGGGGTTTGTCGTAGGAACGGCCTTCACAGGTAAGAACCTGATCGGCACCTATGACAAAGTGCTCACCCGCCTGCTCACTGACACTTTCGGCTTTAAGTTGCGCCAGGTAAATAGCGAGGGCGTCGCCATCGCCTTCAAAGCCATGCTTGGCTTCCGCCTCATCCACTGGCGATACTTCAACGCGGAAACGCACGCCGGCATTTTCCAGCAGTGTAGCGCGTACACCACTGCGCGAGGCGAGAATTAGTGTGGGTGTATCTGACATCTGAAACCTGTTTGTGGGCGTCTGGTTAGCGAGTGTCTGGCGGAGCTGTTTCTACTGGCGGTTATAAAGATTTAGAATGGCTGCCGATGTCTCTTCGATTGAGCGGCGGGTCACGTCAATAACCTGCCAGCCGTGCTTGTGGCAGAGCCTTCGCGCATCCGCCAGCTCTGTTTGGATGAGCGATTTGTCAATGTAATCTGTTTCGGCGTTTTCGTTCAGGGACAAAAGCCGGTTTTTTCGGATCTGTACCAGTCTGTCAGAGCTTGCAATCAAGCCGACAATAAAAGGGGCGGTTGCGCTCAAAAGATCCGGAGGCAGAGGCACACCGGGCACCAGCGGCACATTGGCAGCCTTGATGCCTCTATTGGCCAGATAAATACACGTCGGGGTTTTTGAGGTACGGCTGACCCCGACCAGAATAATATCGGCCTCGTTAAGGTCGCCATCACTTTGGCCATCGTCATGAGACAAGGCGTAATTAAGGGCTGCGATGCGCTCAAAGTACTCCGCGTTCATTTCGTGCTGCACGCCGGGCTTGTGGGAAATTTCCCGACCAAGATAAGTCCCCAGAGCGTTGATGATGGGGTCAAGCACCGAGATACACGGTACTTCCAGTTCCGCGCAGCGTGCAATGAGCTGATCGCGCAAACTGTCATTGACCATGGTGAACATGACCAGGCCCGGTTCACGTTCTATTTCCAGCAGTGCCCGGTCGAGCTGTTTGGAACCACGCACAAGAGCATAGATGTGCTCCACCGCGCTCACATCTTCATACTGCGCACATGCTGCCCGTGCGACAGCGTTCAATGTTTCCCCCGTCGCATCGGACACCAGATGAAGATGGAAAAGGCGGCGGTTTGTCATAAAGCTCAAATATCCAGTAGGGCACGAGGGTGAAAAGTGATCGGCGGAGACAGTCTGTGTTCAGCAAAATAGCGAGGCTTGGGGACCAGTGCCAGCCTTTCATAAAGGACGGGGGGACATAATGGTTGGGGGATAGGTTTGT
>CAZNLO010000040.1:0-7889 GCA_964573935.1 uncultured Parvibaculum sp.
ATGGACGAGAGGATTGAGGCCACGTTGCCACCGGTTTTGAGGCCGAAGGTTGTGCCCCGGTCGTAGAGCAAGTTGAACTCCACATAACGTCCGCGACGGATGAGCTGTTCTTCGCGCTCCTCGTCTGTCCAGGGGGTGTCCATGTGGCGATGGACAAGGGTGGGGTATATGTCGCGGAAGGCGCGACCGACATCTTGTGTAAACGCAAAATCTCCCGCCCAGTCGCCATTGTTCAGGCGGTCATAAAATATGCCGCCAATGCCACGAGGTTCGTTGCGATGGGGCAGGTAGAAATATTCATCGCACCATTTTTTGAACCGCGCGTGGTAATCGTCACCATGGGCATCGCAGGGCGTCTTCATGGCGGCATGAAAGTCGATGCTGTCCGGGTGGCCTTGCGTGCGGTTGCGGTCGAGAACCGGGGTTAAGTCTGCACCGCCGCCAAACCACCATTTGGTGGTGACAATCATGCGGGTGTTCATGTGGACCGCTGGCACGTTGGGGTTTTGCGGGTGGGCGATGAGGGAGATGCCGCTTGCCCAAAAACGCGGGTCTTTGTCAGCGCCGGGAATTTGCGCACGAAACTCCTCGGAAAATTCGCCATGCACCGTCGATGTGTGTACGCCGACTTTCTCAAAAACCCGGCCTTTCATGACGGACATGGTGCCGCCGCCTTTGCTTTGGTCGCTGGTGTTTTCAGCATCGGTGCGGGCCCAGGGGGTGCGCTCAAAGCGCCCAGCGGGACGGTCTGCATATGTGCCTGCAAGGGCGTCTTCCAATTGCTCGTAGGAAGTGCAGATTTCATCGCGAAGTGCCTGAAACCAGGCCTCGGCCTTTGACTTGGCGGCGTTAATATCCACATCAATGCTCATGGAACCGGCTTTCTTGTAGGTGCGCCTCACATGATTTGGGTCAAGGGGGAGGCGGAGGTTGAGCGCTAACTTCTCTTACCTGCCCTGCGCCCTCAAGTAAAATTGACCTGCTCCCCATGACCCATTCTTCGCTTTCATTTGCCACGAAGTATGACCGGCCGGTGCCACGTTATACGAGCTACCCCACCGCGCCTCATTTTTCCGGCGAGGTGGGAGAGGAGGTGTATCGGGCGTGGCTGAGCCAGCTTGATGTCTGTGATGGTCTGTCGTTTTACATCCATGTGCCTTTTTGTGCGTCCATGTGCTGGTTCTGCGGGTGCCACACCAAGATTGTCGCACGCTATGAACCGGTTGCTGATTATGTGGACCATGTGCTGGAGGAAATGAGGCTGCTTGCGGACGTGCTGCCCGCATTTGTGCCCGTGTCCCATATTCATTGGGGCGGGGGAAGTCCGACGATGCTGCAACCGCAGGACTGGCGGCGGATGATGGCGCGCATTCGCGAGAGGTTTGAATTAACCCGCGAGGTTGAGCTTGCTGTTGAGCTTGACCCCCGGACCACGGGTGAAACCTATATCGGGGTGCTGGCGGAGGCGGGCGTGAACCGGGTCAGCATCGGGGTGCAGGATTTTTCCCACCAGGTACAAAAGGCCATCAATCGCGTTCAGCCCTACGAGATGACAGCGGTGGTTGTCGGCTGGCTTCGCCAGGCGGGTATTGAGGCCATTAATATGGACCTCATGTATGGCCTGCCCTTTCAAACTGCCCGGACGGTGGTGGACCAGGTTGATCTGGCGGTTGCGCTGGAGCCGCAGCGGATTGCGCTTTTTGGATATGCACATGTGCCGTGGATGAAAAGCCATCAGAAGATGATTGATGAAGGGGCTCTTCCCGACGTATCGGCCCGCTGGGCGCAGTTTGAGGCGGCGCGAGAGCGGCTTGTGGAGCATGGGTATGTGGCTGTCGGACTGGACCATTTTGCTTCTCCGGCGGACCGGCTGGCGCAAGGGCTGGTCCGCCGTAATTTTCAAGGGTACACCAGTGATGTTGCGGAAAACCTGATCGGGCTTGGTGCGTCCGCGATTGGCGGGTTGCAACAGGGATATGTTCAAAACCAGCCCGTTATCGGCCAGTATAAAGCGGCGATTGCCGAGGGGCATTTGCCGATTGTCAAAGGCCGCGTGCTCACAGGGCAAGATCGTGCACGGCGGCGGATCATCAATGACCTGATGTGTGACCTGAGGGTCGACCTTGGCGGAGATTTGCCGGATTATCATGCTGCCCTGGAGCAACTGGCTCCTATGATAGGAGATGGTCTGGTGCGGCTTGAGGGGGGGCTGTTGACGATTACGGAAGCGGGCCGGCCTTTCGCGCGGGTGGTCGCCTCAGCCTTTGATGCTTATCTGGGCACAGGCAACGGGCGTCATTCAACACCTGTTTAAGACTGCAAAGAGTAGCAGGCGACTGTTCAGGTCTGGCCGGGAAATGTGGCCAACTGCCGGAGTGCCTCGCCGGTGACGATGGCGCAGGCAGATGACACATTGAGGGAGCGGGCGCCCGGTGCCATGGGAATGACGATCCGCCCGTCCGCCCGGTCATGGACGCCGGTGGGCACACCAGCACTCTCCCGGCCCATCAGGAGCACATCGTGCCGGGTGAAGGTGAAGTCGGTATAGGCGATGGTGGAGGAGGTTGTGAGGAGGATCAGGCGCGCGTCTGCTTCCAGTTCGGCCAGATAAATTTCCCACGAATCAAATCGGGTCATGGCGGCGATTGTCAGGTAGTCGAGGCCTGCCCGTTTGAGGCCGCGGTCGGAAAGGGGAAAACCACACGGCTCGATGATATCTACCGGCACATTGAGGCAGGCCCCAAGTCGTAGAATATTCCCGGTATTCTGCGGAATATCGGGTTGATACAAGGCGATCCGCATGAGCTGACCCTTTGTTGTCTGTGGTTTGACCCACCACGAAATGGGATGGGCAAGTTGCCGCCTGCGGCATCCTGCCACTGTTGGGTGCCCAAGGACTGGACAATTTATCTATTGAATGCCACAAACGCGGCAATGCGAGGAGGAGGGGATTTGCCTCCCGTTAATTCCGATTTGGGTAGTCGGCGGAACCTGTTTCTTAACAGGTTTGTGGTCTGGGTACCGATTTGAACATAAAGGAGGCCTCAACCGTGGCTACCACCGACACGGATGAGCCGACACGGCGCGATTTCCTCTACGTGGCCACCGGCACTTTTGCTGCGATCGGCGTTGCAGGGATTGCCTGGCCGCTGATCGACCAGATGAACCCTGACGCCTCAACGCTGGCGCTTGCCACGATTGAAGTGGACATTTCCAACGTTGAACTTGGGCAGTCCATCACTGTCAAGTGGCGCGGCGCCCCGGTTTTTATCCGCCACCGCACAGCGGCGGAAATTGCTGAGGCTGAGGCCGTCGATGTGCTGGATCTTCGCGATCCGCAGAGCGACGAGCAGCGGGTGATTAAACCGGAGTGGCTGGTGATGGTTGGCATTTGCACCCATCTGGGCTGTGTGCCTGTCGGCCAAAAGGTTACCGATGAGAAAGGCGACTATGACGGCTGGTTCTGCCCGTGTCACGGATCGCACTATGATTCATCAGGTCGTATTCGCAAAGGTCCCGCGCCCCTCAATCTTGAGGTGCCGGACTATGCCTTTGTAACAGACACCAACATCAAGATTGGGTAGGGGAAATAACCATGAGTGGTGAAAGCAATTACCAGCCCTCCAACGGCTTTACGCGCTGGCTTGATGTTCGGCTTCCGATCATGCGGCTTGGCTATGATTCATTCGTTGACTATCCAACACCACGTAACCTGAACTACTGGTGGACATTCGGCGCAATTCTCACCTTCTGTCTCATCATTCAAATTGTGACGGGTATTGTGCTGGCGATGCATTATACGCCGCACGTTTCGATGGCGTTCGACAGTGTTGAACATATTATGCGTGATGTGAACTACGGGTGGCTTATCCGCTATGTTCATTCCAACGGCGCATCCATGTTCTTCCTTGCCGTGTATATTCACATGTTTCGGGGCGTTTACTACGGGTCGTACAAGGCCCCTCGTGAAGTGCTCTGGATACTGGGCGTGCTGATTTACCTGTTGATGCTGGCGGCTGCGTTCATGGGCTATGTGCTGCCCTGGGGGCAGATGAGCTTGTGGGGTGCGGTTGTTATCACCAACCTGTTCGGAGCGATCCCGCTGGTCGGTGATGGGTTACGGGAGTTCCTTCTGGGAGGGTTCTCTGTCGACAATCCAACGCTCAATCGCTTTTTCTCGCTGCACTATCTTATTCCGTTCCTGATCCTGGGTATTGTGGGGCTGCATGTCTGGGCGCTTCATGTCACGGGGCAGGGCAACCCGGATGGGATTGAGGTCAAGGACGAGCAGGACACGGTGAAGTTCACGCCGTATGCGACAATAAAAGACATATTTGGTCTGTCGGTCTTCCTGCTGCTGTTTTCCTACTTTGTGTTTTTCGATCCAAATGCGCTGGGCCATGCCGACAATTACATTGAGGCCAACCCCTTGCAGACGCCGCCACATATCGTGCCGGAATGGTATCTCCTGCCCTTCTACGCAATTTTGCGGGCGATCACTTTCGATATCGGGCCGATCTCGTCCAAACTGGGGGGTGTGATTGCCATGTTCGGGGCCATTGCCGTGCTGTTCATTCTGCCTTGGCTTGATACGTCCAAGGTGCGCTCAGCCAGGTTCCGTCCGCTCTACCGGCAGTTCTTCTGGATATTTGTCGCCTGTTGCATCGGGCTTGGGTATCTTGGCGGGAAGCCTGCAGAAGGGACATATGTCATCGCCGCTCAGGTTCTGACGGCGTACTATTTCCTCCACTTCTTTGTCATTCTGCCGGTGCTTGGCCTTGTCGAGAAGACGAAACCACTGCCTGAAAGTATCACGCAGGCAGTGCTTGGTGGGGGGGCTGGTGCAGCGGATGCAACAGCGTCACCTGAGAAACGCGGGTAAAAGGGGCTTCAGAAATGACTATCAATATGAACGAAACAGAAGCCCGACCGTGCATCTTCACCCGGGCATGTCGTGTGGCACCTTTTCTCGGTGCTCTGGCCATCGCTTTGCTGGGCGTCACGGTTGTTAGCATAAACGGGGCGAAGGCAGCGGAGGGGGCTCCGATCCAGAAATTGACGTGGGGATTTGAGGCGCCGTTTGGCACCTTTGACCGTTCGGCTCTTCGCCGGGGGTACAAGGTTTACACAGAGGTTTGTGCTGCCTGCCACTCGATGGACCTGATGCGGTTCCGCAATCTTAGTCAGGAAGGTGGGCCGGAGTTCACTGAAGACGAGGTGAAGGTAATCGCGGCGGAGCATACTGTTGAAGATGGGCCGGATGACTACGGCGATATGTTTGATCGTCCCGGCATTGCGGCTGATCCGTTTCCCGCACCGTTTGCAAATGATAATGCTGCCCGGGCATCAAATGGCGGGGCGTTTCCTCCTGATCTATCAGTTATGGTCAAGGCGCGCGCCGGGGCTGAGAATTACCTGTATTCCTTTCTCGTCGGCTATGAAGAGCCTCCAGAAGGCGTCGAGCTTGTCGCAGGCATGAGTTACAATGCCTACTTCCCGGGATATATGGTTGCGATGGCACCGCCTCTGGTGGATGAGATCGTGGATTATGAGGACGGTACCCCTATGACCGTTGACCAGTATTCCAAGGATGTTGTGACCTTCCTTACGTGGGCGTCGGAGCCCACGCGTGAAGCCCGGCATCGTCTGGGGTTTCAGGTGATAATCTTTCTGTTGATTTTTACAGGCCTCATGTATTTCACCATGCGGAAGGTCTGGGCAGACAAGCACTGAACCGGATCACGAATAGTTTGGCGAAAAGGGCTCCCATTTCGGGGGCCCTTTTTGTATCCTGCAAGCGACTTTAAGGTGAGGGATGAGATGTCGAAAACCGTGCTGGGCGTGCTTGGGGGAAGTGGGGTCTATGATTTTCCCGGACTGACCAATGACCGATGGGAACGGGTAGAGAGCCCGTGGGGGGAGCCGTCGGACGCGCTTCACTTTGGGGAGATTGAGGGGCTGGAGCTGGTGTTTCTGCCCCGGCATGGGCGGGGACATGTTCATTCGCCCAGTTCAATTAATTACCGCGCCAATATCGACGCCTTGAAGCGGGTTGGGGTGACGGATATTGTTTCCGTATCGGCCGTGGGGTCGTTGAAGGAGGGGCTGCCACCGGGGCGCTTTGTGATCGTTGATCAGTTTATTGACCGCACTTTTGCGCGTGAGAAGAGTTTTTTTGGGGAAGGTTGTGTTGCTCATGTCTCTATGGCGGATCCGGTGAGCCGAAGGCTGGGCGACCAGTTGGCAATGGCCTGTGAGGCGGAGGGAATTCCATGCACGCGGGGGGGGACGTACCTGGCGATGGAGGGCCCCCAGTTTTCTTCACGCGGCGAGTCTGAGCTTTATCGCTCCTGGGGGTGTTCTGTGATCGGAATGACCAACATGCCGGAGGCAAAACTCGCCCGGGAGGCAGAGATCTGTTATGCGACGGTTGCGATGGTGACGGATTACGATTGCTGGCATCCCCACGAAGACAATGTGGATGTGGCGCAGGTGATCCAGATACTGGGTGAGAATGCAGAGAATTCGCGCAGGATGCTGCGCCGCCTGGTGACGTCCTTGGCGGATGGCTCCCGCAGGCCCTGTCCGCAAGGCCATGACCGGGCGCTGGATATGGCGATCATTACCGCGCCGGAGGCGCGTGACTCAGCGCTCGTTACCAAACTGGATGCGGTGGCGGGACGGGTTCTCAATGGAGCGTGAGCATTTGACAAAGATAGAAGACTATATTCAAACGATCCCGGATTACCCCAAGCCGGGCATTCAGTTTCGTGATGTCACAACCTTGTTTTCCGATGCGAAAGGGTTTCGCATGGCGGTGGATGCACTGGTGCAATTGCATGTGGGGGCAGAGATTGACCTGGTTGCGGGGATAGAAGCACGCGGGTTTATTCTTGGCGGGGCCGTTGCCCATCAGCTTGGAAAAGGCTTCGTGCCGGTACGCAAAAAAGGTAAATTGCCGCGCGAAACCATTGGCCAGGAGTATGAGCTGGAGTATGGCACCGATGTGGTTGAGATACATACAGATGCCGTTCCCACCGGGGCAAAGGTGCTGCTTGTCGATGATTTGATTGCGACGGGGGGGACGGCTGAAGCTGCGGTGAAGTTGATTTCCCGGGCTGGTGGCAATGTGTTGGCGGCGAGCTTTATCATTGAACTGCCGGACCTGGGGGGACGGCTGCGGCTTGAAGCCTACGATATTGAAATTCTCTCGCTTTGTTCATTTGCCGGCGAGTGAGGCTGGCATCGTGTTGTTGGTAAAACGTCTGTCGTCGTTTTGAAACCTTCGCGAGAGTCTGAATTATAGGCACTTCTCGGGGGTTTGGGCGGGGAGGTTTATGGTCTATTGCAACTTTAAGTTATGTAAAAATTAATATAACAACCATAAGTTGTTTTCATATCAGGAGTGTCGAGGGCCCCGTTCTCAGACGCTGGAGATATGTGAACAAAGGATGGCCTAAAATGTCTGGAATCTCCTCCTTCTTCGGAGTGTCGTCGCGCGGTTCTTTGGATGTGCACGAGCGAGAAGAAATGCTGAGCGCGCTTGATAAATCACAAGCGGTTATTCAGTTTGATCTGGATGGGATTGTCCTTTCAGCGAATGAGAATTTCTTGAGCACGCTGGGCTACTCGCGTGACGAAATTCTAGGTCAACACCACAGGATGTTCGTTGATCCTGCTTACGCGGAGAGTGCTGAATATCGCCAATTCTGGAACTCCTTGCGCAAGGGGGAGTATCGGGCGGCCAGCTACAAACGTATTGGCAAAGGTGGAAGAGAAATCTGGATTCAGGCCTCCTACAATCCGATTATGGACAAGTCCGGTCGTCCCGTGAAAATTGCCAAATATGCAACGGACATAACGGCACAGGTATTGCTGCACGCCGATTT
>CAZNLO010000040.1:7899-17876 GCA_964573935.1 uncultured Parvibaculum sp.
CAGATCGATGCTATTTCAAAATCCCAGGCTGTTATCCAGTTTGATCTGGACGGCACGATCCTGACGGCAAATGAGAATTTTCTCGGAGCGCTCGGCTATTCACTTGATGAGGTTAAGGGGAAACACCATTCTTTGTTTGTTGAGATGGACTATGCCTCTTCCGAGGAATACAGCGAGTTCTGGGCAGCTCTGGCGCGCGGTGAATATCAGGCCGGTGAATACAAGCGGATAGGCAAAGGTGGTAAGGAGGTTTGGATACAAGCTTCCTACAATCCGATTTTTGATCCCGACGGCAAGCCGTTTAAGGTCGTGAAGTATGCTTCAGATATTACGGCACAGGTTCTCGCGCGCAAAGAAGCGGCGCGTGTTGGTGCGCTGGTCGATGAAAATCTGGAGAAAATTCTGGTTGCCATCAAATCAGCGAACGATCAGTCATCGTCGGCCGCGGCTGCTTCTGGTCAGACAACGCAAACCGTGCAGGCCATTACCGTCGTGACGGAAGAATTTGAGGCTGCCGCACATGAGATCGCCCAGAGTATGGCAACGTCCAAGGCCGAGGTGCAAAAAGTTGTTGCAGAAGCATCAGAAGCGGATATGTCGACGCAGAAACTTTCCGATGCGGCAGAATCGATGGGCAACATCGTGCAAATGATTCAGGACATTGCGGGACAAATTAACCTGTTGGCGCTGAATGCGACTATTGAATCCGCGCGCGCAGGAGAGGCGGGGAAGGGGTTTGCGGTTGTTGCCTCCGAAGTAAAGCTGCTCGCCAATCAGGTTGCCAAGGCAACCGGAGAAATTGGAACAGAAATTTCATGCATGCAGACGATTGCTGAAGAAGTGGTTAGCCGGCTCAGCGGCATCAAAGGGGGGATGGATGCGGTTGAATCCAGTGTGACCTCTGCTGCTGGCGCGGTTGAAGAACAGACATCGTCGACAAAGGAAATGGCTTCAAACATGCAGTCAGTTTCCGAAGCGGTTCTGGAGGTCAACCAAAGTCTTGATGGGATTGTCTCGGCGATTGAAGAATCCAACAAATTTGCGACCGAGGGAACGAAGCTTTACCGGAGTCTTCAAAACAGCTCTGCTGCCTAGCGGTCTGTGACATTGCTGGGCTCGAAGTAGCCTGATTGGTTTTGAAATATTTGTTCATGACAGCATCTCCCCGCATGTTGAAATTCCTGTTCCAAATTTTGGACAACTTCTGCGAGGAAGTTAGGGGTTTCTTAGAGTAAGCAGTCGAGCGTGCGTCCACTCCATAGGGGCAAATTGCTTCCAGCGTGTAAATGGAGAAAAGGGTGGACAGAATTTTTTCTGGCCGTAAAACGTCTTGGGGTACCCGTGGTGCCGAGTTAAAAGTTATGCTGCAAGCGCTTGACAGGTCTCAGGCTGTTATTCAGTTTGACCTTGATGGCGCGATACTCACTTGGAGAAATTCAGGGTCAGCATCACCGGATGTTTGCTACACCTGACTATGCTGCAGGGGCCGATATAAAGACTTTTGGGCGGCCCTAGGTCGCGGTGAATATAAGGCGGGGGAGTATCTTCGGCTTGGTAAGGGTGGCAAGGAAATCTGGATCCAGGCTTCTTATAATCCGATATCTAACCCCAGCGGCAGCCAGTGAAACATCGGAAACGGTTCAAACTGTTGCCTCCGCGACGGAGGAGTTTGAGGTGTCATCTCAAGAGATCGCGCGCGCCATGTCGGCAACACAGGCGGAAGTTGCGAAGGTTGTGGACGAGGCCCAGAAGGCGGATGAATCAACACAAAAATTGACTGTAGCCGCAGAATCCATGAGCAACATCATTCAGATGATCCAGGATATTGCAGGCCAGATCAATCTGCTTGCATTGAATGCCACCATCGAGTCCGCCCGTGCAGGCGGTGTCCGTTGCCGCGTGATATTTTTGAGGAAGCGGGGTGTTGACGCGAAGTCTACGTCCCCCGTTTTCCTCAATTTCCGCCCCTTTTCTTTGCCAGAATAATCCTTGAGCCTACTGTCTGCCGGGTGGGTGTGGGTTACAAACACGGGGCGAGCGGTTGACCCGTGCCGAAGAGACTGCAACCTTGAGGGGCTTATGGTTGACTTCGAGGAGGGCAGTTTGAAAATCAAACGACGGTATTTTCTGGGACTTGCGGGACTTGCAGGGGTCGGCGGACTTTTGTCGCTCAGAGGGTGTGATGGCTTTTCTGAACGTTACACACAAGAAGAATACGAAGCCCTCATTGCACAAAAACTGCGTGAGCGGGAACGCTCCGGGACAGGCCCTTTTGGACCGCAGCGTTATAGTGGGTACAGGGGCCTGGCGGAACTTCCCTGGTATGAGCTGAATGCGGAAGGGTGCCTCATTCTGGTTGATGACAGTGTGCCGGCTGCCATTGATGTGCATGCGCATTTGGGTATGGCGATGCTGTTTGCCCCGGATCTGGATTTGCAGGCGCGCACGCCCAGGGTTGAGTACATGCTTGACTGTGATGCGACAGATCCCGGCTGTCCTTTGGACCTGGATGTTTACATCAATGCGAACTTCTCCGATGCCGCATTGCGACGGCTGCAACTCTTATCGGTGTCTCAACTCTTATGGGGCGGGGGTGCTGCGGCCACGCATACCATTCCCAACCTGCTGTCCGAGATGAACGATTGCCGGGTTGAGAAAGCACAGATACTGCCTATTGCGTGGGACCTGCCGTTTGGGGATGACCTGACGGCTGGGTGGATGGCGGAGATTGACAAGGCGGGGGTGCGGTCGCGACTTCTTGTCGGCGGCTCCGTCGTGCCTGGCGACCCGGACGCGCCGGAGCAGTTGCGGGCGCAGGCGGCCAAGGGGGTCAGCATGATAAAATTGCACCCGCCTATGCAGCAGTTTTTTCCTGATGATGCGGCGATGACACCGATCTACGAGACCTGCGGGGAGCTTGGCCTGCCCATCCTCTTTCACGGGGGGCGGGCTGGTATCGAGCCGGAGATGATGCACAAGTATGCCGTGATGCGTCACTATGAAGGGGCGATCCGGGATTTTCCGAAGGTGCAATTTGTGATGGGTCATGCAGGGGCCCGTGATGTGGACGGGGCCATTCCGCTCGCCCAGAAGTACGATAATCTGTGGTTGGGAATTCACGGGCAGGGTGTAACAAAGCTCGATCAGCTCATCAGGGAAGTGGGGAGCGACCGGCTGCTTTTTGGTACGGACTGGCCGTTCTATCATCTGGCAGCAACACAGGCGAAGGTGCTGCTTGTGACGGAAGGCAAGCCCGATGCGCGCTACGCCATCCTGCGGGGAAATGCGGAACGTTTGTTCGGGGCGGGTTAGGGGCTCAACGCGCGGTTAAGTGACGTCGGGATGGAAACTTCTCACTGCGGGTTCCGCCTTCAGGTGTTGAAACGGAAATGCATGACGTCGCCATCGGCAACGACGTATTCCTTGCCTTCCAGACGCATTTTTCCTGCTTCCTTGGCACCGGCTTCCCCACCAAGTTCCGTGTAATCCTCGTAGGCGATTGTTTCTGCGCGGATGAAACCATGTTCAAAATCTGTATGAATGACGCCTGCGGCCTGCGGGGCCAGCGTCCCTTCAGTGATTGTCCAGGCGCGGGTTTCCTTCGGGCCACTGGTGAAATATGTGATGAGGTGCAGGAGGTCGTAGCCTGCGCGGATCAAGCGGTCGAGGCCCGCCTCGGCCAGGCCCAGTTCGCTGAGAAATTCGGTGCGCTCATCGGCATCAAGTTGGGCGAGCTCCTCCTCAATTTTTGCTGAGATGGCGACTGCGATGGCCCCTTCTTCCTCCGCGCGGGCTGCAACGGTTTTTGAGAACTCATTGCCGGTGGCGGCGGAGGCCTCGTCCACATTGCATACATAGAGGACAGGCTTTGAGGTTAGCAGGTTAAGCCCCTTGAACGCCTTTTCTTCTTCCTTGGCGCGTTCCGTGAGGCGGGCGGGCTGGCCCTCGCGCAACAGGACGAGCGCCCGGTTGATGAGGTCTATGGCCTCGCGTGCATCCTTGTCCTGGCTCTTGGCTTTTTTCTCCAATGCGGGCAAGCGCTTTTCAAGGCTCTCAAGGTCGGCCAGCATGAGTTCGGTCTCGACAATTTCAGCGTCGGAGATCGGGTCAATGCGGCCTTCAACATGGGTTACATCTTCGTCTTCAAAGCATCGGACCACATAAGCAATGGCGTCAACTTCCCGGATGGTGGCAAGGAACTGGTTGCCAAGGCCTTCGCCTTTTGAAGCCCCTTTCACCAGACCTGCAATATCAACAAAGGTGAGGCGGGTGGGCAGAATTTCTTTTGAACCAGCGATTGAGGCCAGTTTTTCAAGCCTTGGATCGGGGACGGCGACATCGCCCACGTTGGGTTCGATGGTGCAGAAGGGATAATTGGCCGCCTGCGCTGCTGCCGTTTGGGTCAGCGCGTTGAAAAGGGTTGATTTGCCGACGTTGGGCAGGCCGACAATACCGCATTTAAACCCCATTGGATCCGTCCTCTTTCTTGCCTGGCCTGTTTTTGTCTACCGGCGGCTTGTTCATTTTTGGTGGCTCCGGGTTCAAGGTGAGATGAACCCGGTTTGCAAAACTTGCGTCCTCGCCCTGTCCAAGCAGGGGTGCTGCCTGGACGATTGCCTCAAGCAGCGGGTCCAGCCAGGCTTTGTCGCTTTTGGAAAAGTCACCCAGAACATGCCCGGTTACACGCGCCTTGTCGCCGGGGTGTCCAATGCCAATGCGTAACCGGCGAAAATCGGGACCAATGTGCGCGGCGATAGAACGAATACCGTTATTGCCCGCAGCTCCCCCACCGGTTTTGATGCGGAGTTTTGCGGCAGGAAGGTCCAGCTCATCATGCAGGACGATGATGTCTGCGGGGGTGAGTTTGTAAAAGCGCATGGCCTGCCCGACGGAGCGTCCGCTTTCATTCATATATGTTTGCGGTTTCAAGACCAGAGCCTTTTCGCCCCCTAGGATGCCTTCGGACACAAGCCCCTGGAAGCGCTGACGTTCGGGAGAGAAGGAATGGTGGCGGATGATTTCATCCACCACCATAAAACCGATATTGTGCCGTTGACGGGCGTATTTTTCGCCCGGATTACCGAGACCTACAAGTAGGATCATGTGAGATGCTCCCTACAGGCTGAGAATGCAAAACCGGGTGGTCTAGCTGTCGCCCTCGGTTGAGCCTTCAGTTGCGGCCTCTTCACCTTCTTCTGCACCTTGTTCTGTGGCTGCTTCGTCAGAGACGAGGCTGGCAGGTGCTGCCATGGTTGCGATTGTGAAGTCGCGGTCCGTAATTGTCGGTGTGACACCGTCCGGCAGTTTGACCGAGGAGATATGTACCGAGTCGCCAATATCCAGGCCTGTCAGATCAATCTCAATGGAGGTGGGAATGGATTCTGCCGGGCAGTTCAATTCTATCTCGTGGCGGACAATGTTCAGAACACCGCCGCGTTTGATGCCAGGTGACTCTTCGCCATTTGTGAAGTTTACAGAGACTTCAACCGCAATTGTAGCTCCCTTTCTAAGGCGCAGGAAATCGACGTGCAGGACAAAATCCCGCACGGGATCGAGTTGTACATCACGAGGCAAAACGCGCTGGGATTTCCCATTAATCTCAAGGTCGACCAGGCTGCTCAAAAATGAGCCCTTGTTCCACAGGTGCATGACTTCATTGTACCCAAGTGAGATCAGGTCAGGTGACTTTTTGTCGCCGTAAATCACGGCTGGAACACGTCCCTCGCGACGAAGTGCCCGGGCGACCCCCTTGCCGGCCCGGTCTCGCGCTTGGGCCGTTAATTTTAAATTTTCGGCCATTGCGAATTCTCCAATAAAAACAGGGCCTTATTGGCCCGTAAAGCGTTCGCAAGTCTCCTCCAGGGGTGTGGAAGTGCGAACGAGGGGGTGATAACGCAAAATATGCAGGAAAACAACCGCTGAGCGATGTTTCTCCAAAGCCTTTTTAGGTGAGAAGGTGTTGCCTGCCTAGTCGAACAGGCTTGAGACCGAGCGACTATCAGCGGTGCGGCGTATTGCTTCCCCGATCAGCGGGGCGATGGAGACGGTTCGGATATTGTGGCTGATCTGGACGGCTTCGGTTGATTGAATGCTGTCGGTGATGACCAGCTCCTTGAGCTGGGAGGCGGCGACGCGTGCGACGGCACCACCGGACAGGACACCGTGGGTGATGTAGGCGGACACTTCGGTTGCTCCTTTGGCAAGGAGTGCTTCTGCTGCGTTGCACAGGGTGCCGGCTGAATCGACAATATCGTCCACCATGATGCAGGTACGGCCCTGCACGTCGCCGATAATATTCATGACTTCAGACTCGCCTGCGCGCTCGCGGCGCTTGTCAACAATAGCAAGGTCTGCGTTAAGCCGTTTGGCCAGTGATCTCGCCCTGACCACGCCGCCAACATCTGGCGAGACGATCATCACATTTGTCCCGCTATAGTGCTGCTGGACGTCGCGGGTAATGATGGGGGCGGCGATGAGATTGTCTGTCGGGATGTCGAAAAAGCCCTGAATCTGTCCCGCGTGAAGGTCAAGGGTCAGCACCCGGTCCGCGCCAGCGGTGACGATCAAGTTTGCGACCAGCTTGGCTGAAATAGGGGTCCGGGGGCCGGGTTTGCTATCCTGTCGTGCATATCCGAAGTAGGGAATGACGGCGGTAATCCGGCGCGCTGATGCACGTTTTAGTGCATCCATCATAATCAGCAGTTCCATTAAGTGGTCGTTGGTCGGGAACGAGGTAGACTGGACGACAAAGACATCCTCGCCGCGCACATTTTCCTGTATTTCGACAAACACTTCCATGTCGGCAAAACGGCGAACCACTGATTTCGTCAACGACATATCGAGGTAAGCCGCTATGGCCTCCGCAAGGGCTCGGTTTGAGTTTCCGGCGACCAGTTTCATTCGACTTCCCTTCTGACAGGCCTGCCAGCCTGTTTGTTCTGTCTATAAAGCCAAGCGACTGCCGGGGCCTTATGAAGCGCGTTGTAACAAAGCTGGTTGTGGCCTGTAAACAGGCGTGTTGGTTTTTGGAGCGGACAGTGCTCCCGTGGCTTCCTGCTGGTATTTGGTGATCTCGTCGTTTTAGTTTCAGGCATTTGGTGCCGGCATGCCGATGAGTTCGAGAATTCCGGCGGCTGCTGCCGTTCCTGCCCATGTAGCAACCTCTCCCCATGGGCCTGCGACAGATGCTGCCTCAACCTCGTTCGACTGATTGATCGTGCCCAGCGCCGTTCCGTCTTTGGTGAAGACGGTCCATTCGATTCTGACATGGGCTTTCCCGGCTGCGCTCGGATCAAGGGCGATGGTGCCAATGACCCGGTAAGCATTGCCGGGCCCTGGTGCGGGCGGTTCAGCCTGAATGAGGGCCTCTTGTACGGCTGCTGCGAGCGAGAGCTGCCCGTCTCCGGGAGAGGGGCCGAGTGCAACGTCAAAAAACATCCGGGTGCTTTGTGCGCCGGGGGGCGATGGTGCGGGCGTAGGGGGCGCGAGTGCGGCCTGGAAAGTGTCTCCCGTGGAGGTAAGGGTTGCGTCACGGGTGGCGGTTCCAGCCGTGGCTGGAGGGGGTGGACGGGAACTGGCCCCGGCGTTCTGAGGAAGCTGCTGAATGATGGAGGGGGTGGTGAAGTCGATCGGTGCGTTGTGGTGCGGCAGGTCTGTTGGATCAGCGTTGGGCGGCGGCGGGGCCGGCGGAGCCGCGTTGGGCGCAAGGCGGGCGGGTGGCATCCCCGGGTCTGCGCCGGGGGGGACGCCCAGCCAGCGGTTGGTGTACCAGGTTGCGAGTTCTTTTGCGGCTGCGTCGGCGATTTCTTCCAAAGTTGCCTCATCCACTGCTGCCCAGGGGTCGTTCAGGTAAGGGTCGTTCAGGTAAGGGTCGTTCGGGTTTAGGGCGGTTGAGGCGGGGCGGCGGATCAAGGCCTCTCCGTTCAAAAGTTTCACCCGCTTGCCATCTGGGCCCAGCACCTCCCAGACAAGGGCGACCGCCGTTCCGTTACGCGCTGTGCCTGCCCGGGCGATACCCTTGATTGTGAGCTCGGGGATTGTGCCTGTCCGGGTCAGAGGCAGGTGTTCTGCGATGCTGGCTTCCTGAAAGCGAGCGAGCAGGTGGCTTGCCAGTTCGTTCGGCAGACCGGCGGGGATCTGAATGAAGATGCCGCTTCGCCTGATAGATGAAACTGAGGCCGTGGTGAGTTTTGCGTCCGACACGTCGGGAGGGCTGGCGATGAGGGCGTGCGGGCGTAACAGGGATTGCGGGAGAGCCCCTTGTTCCGGGGGCGTACATGAGGAGAGGACGAGCAGACAGAGCAGGCCGACAAGAAACGGGCCTGTCCCCGGTACTCTGATACTGCCGCTTTTGACTGTTCTTCTGTCTTGCCGGTTCACTTGGCGCCTTGTCCCTTTGGGCTGCCGCAGCGGCGGCAGCGATTCGTCTTGGGGTAGGGTAGCAAGGTGACGCGGGCCGCCATAGGCCGATCAATGGCCGATTGCATCCGATGCCTTGATCCCAATGTTCCAGCAGGCTGCTTTGTCAGCTTCCTTTGAGGGAAATTGCCGACATTTGCCTTCCATAATCAGGCTCCCCGGCATGGGTGGTGCGACGGTAGGAGAAAAACCGATCCGCATTTGCATAGGTGCACTGTCTGAGCGGTTCTACTTTTGCGAGCCCCTGGATTGTTAGACGTCCCGAGCTAAATCCCGGGAGGTCGAACTGGTGATGTCCTTCGCGTGCGCTGGGGATGAAATAGGCAGCAAAAGAAGGGTCGCTGGCGATGAAATTCGCCACAAACTCGGGTCCAACCTCGTATGCGGCCTGGGAAATACAAGGTCCAACAGCGGCGACGATGTTCGTGCGCCTGGCTCCAAGTGCGACCATGGCATCTAAAGTTGCTTCCAGCACCCCACCCAGGGCGCCTTTCCAGCCGGCATGAGCTGCGCCAATGACACCGGAGACTTCATCTGCGAAAAGCACGGGGGTGCAATCTGCCGTCAGGATGGCCAGCCCGATGCCCGGTTGGTTTGTTACCATGGCATCGGCTTCCGGCGCGGCTTCGGTTTTCCAGCTTTCTTTCACTGTTTTGACGATGGGGGAGTGGGTCTGATGGACGCTCAGCAGGCAGGTGCGTTCGAGGTCAAGATCATCGGCGACGCGGCCTCTGTTCTCGACCACATGAGCGCGAAGGTCATCGGAACCCAGGCCGCAGTTTCGCCCGGCGTAAATGCCCGTTGATGTGCCATTGGCCCGGGTGAAAAACCCGTGCGACACATTCGGCATGGCCGACAGGCAATCAGACTGGATCATGGGGATGCCTCCTTACTATATCTCTTGTCTGTCTGTTTTTAACGCAAAACCGGCGGGGGAGTGAGGGCCGGGACCTGTTAGCGCAAGGACCTTGAAAAGCCTGCCCATTGCCGTCCGGTCCGTCAAGCGCGCGAGCGCTGCATCAATGTCGCGGGCCTGATGCGGCGTTGCCCGGCGCTTCAATTGCTCCGCGCGGGCGTTGATGCCCAGGCCCATGAGAAAGTCGCCCTGTTCCACCGGACCGTGGGCAGTGGCCCCTATCGCTTTCTTGCAGAGGTTTTCAAAGTCCACATGAGCAGTGATATCAGCGTGTCCGGGCTCTGCCAGTGGGTCGACAAAGTTGTGGTTTTTCATGGCTTGCAGGGTGTCGCCCGTCGCGCTTCTGACATGGCCGTAGTCGATGATGAGGGCCGCTCCACCCTGCATCTGCAGGCGGTTGGCCACAGCGGCAACGATTGTGTCGCTTGCGGGACATATCTCGGCAACGGCCCCAATAGGTGCATTGAGTACAGCGGGTGGCAGAAGGGGGACGGCAAGGGGGGCGGGCGTCAAGCCGAAGCTGAATGAAGAGGGGGCATCAGGCCTTGCCGGTTGCAGCGCAACGCAGCGCTCGCACCAACCTGTTTGCGTGCGCTGGAACTGGCGGATGGGCAGGGCGTCGAAAAATTCATTGGCGAGGAGG
>CAZNLO010000040.1:17905-22191 GCA_964573935.1 uncultured Parvibaculum sp.
TCAGGGAGGGCGGCCAGTGAACTGTACCAGGTGCCCTGGGGGATGTTTTTCTTTTGTTCTGCCTGCAAAACGGGGCTTATTTCGATGAGGGCGACGTGGGCAGCCTCTGCGAATTCGGGGACGAGGGCTGTAGCGCGCAGGGCGTCGGCCATCAAGGTGCCTCGGCCCGGCCCCAGTTCTGCGAAGATGAACGGGGTGGGGCGGCCCAGTTTTTCCCACATATCAAGGCACCAGAGGCCAAGCAATTCTCCAAACATTTGAGAGATTTCCGGCGAGGTGGTGAAGTCCCCTTTGGCCCCCAGCGGGTCACGGGTCATGTAGTACCCGAGCGTTGGATGGGCGAGGGCCAGCTCCATATAGGTTGAGAGAGCAATTGGCCCCTGGTGCTCAATCAAACCGGCCAAATGCTGTGTCAGACCGTGGGGGGCGTGCGTCATGGTCGCTCAACGCTGCGCGGTGCGTTGCGCCCACCAAATGACACCGATACCGACAAGGATCATGGGAACGGAAAGCACCATGCCCTGGGTGACCGGGCCGAGCAGGTAGCCAATATGGGCATCTGGTTCGCGGAAGAACTCAACAAATATACGCGATGCGCCATAGCCGATAAAAAAGGTGCCGGACACAATGCCCGGGCGGGACAGGGCCTTGGTGTGGTGGGTCAGGAACCGCAGCAGTGCGAAAAGCACAAGCCCTTCGAGGGCCGCCTCATAGAGTTGGCTCGGATGGCGCGGGAGGGCTCCCCCGGTTGGGAAAATGACCCCCCAGGCAACATCGGTGGTGCGGCCCCATAGTTCGCCATTGATGTAATTGGCCATGCGGCCGAAGAAAATACCCAGCGGTGCCACGGCCGCAACCCCGTCTGCAAGCGACCAGAGTTTGATCTTGTTGCGTCTGGCGTAGAGATAGATTGCGCCGACAACGCCCAGGAAACCGCCGTGAAATGACATGCCACCTTGCCAGACCGCAAGAATGTCACCCGGGTTGGAAAGGTAGTACCCCAGATTGTAAAACAGGACATACCCGACCCTGCCACCAAGAATGACGCCCAGGGCGATCCAGAGGAGTAAGTCGTCGGCCTGCTCACGGGTGAAGGGGGGCTTTTTGGGGGGCCAGATGGCGTTGGTCTGAGCTAACCGCATCAGGTAGCGCCACCCCAGTATCAGCCCGGCAATATAGGCGAGTGCATACCAGCGAATGGCGAAGGGGCCGATCTGAAACAGGATGGGGTCAATATCTGGAAAGGGCACAGGCGATCTTTCGGCTTTGAAGAGGCGGGATGTGTCTCTTGTGGGGCAGGTGAGGAGGACGTCTCAGGACAATAACATGAGCATTGTCGGAAAAGAGGCTGTTGTGTCAAGACTGGGTTGGGGTAAGACAAGGCGGTGGCAAAGCATCTCGTCGCAGGCGCTCGGACGGGGTGGAATAATGTGGCGACTGGCGTATGATCGGGGCCGGTTTGGACCGCGCGTTGGAGAAAACCTATGACCCAATATGACAATCGCCTTCTGGACGATGTTGCAAAGCTTTTCACTTCTGCTGCCGGTGCGGCGCAGGGCGTTCGCCATGAAATTGAGGCGATCGTTAAAGGTCAGGCGGAGAGACTGATCGGCGACCTTGATCTGGTGTCGCGTGAGGAATTTGAGGCTGTGCAGGCCATGGCTGCACGGGCGCGCGAGGAAAACGAGGCACTCAAGGAACGTATCGAGGTACTTGAGGCCTCTACTCCGTCAAAAGACTGAATGTTATCCACAAGTTTTTGAGGTCCTGTACGCTCCAGGCGCTTGCACCGACTCACCCGTTCAGGCACGGTAGATTGTGTTCCGAAGGGTGACGCCCACAAGATATGGATGTTTTGGGGTGCCCTGTGATCTGGAGCAGCAGGTTAGGCACGGTGGATGGGGATCGTTATGAGAGCGGTATCGTTATGAAAACGACCATGATAACGCCGGATTATGTTGACGCGAACCCCCTCGACCTTCTGGAACAGGTTGCCGACATACAGAATTGGACATTTGACCGGTCGCATGAGCAAGAGCTGAATCTTGTGGCTGCGGGGGAATGGCGGAACTATCAGATTTCTCTCAACTGGCGGGATGATTTTTGCGGTCTTCACATGGCCAGTGCTCTTGAGCTCCGTGTGCCACCGGAAAAACGCGTAGTGGTCCGTGATCTGCTGGGGCTCATTAACGAGCAGCTCTGGTCGGGCCATTTCGACATGTGGTCGGAAGACGGTACGGTCCTGTTTCGCGATACCTTGCTGTTATGCGGGGGGGCTGCTGCAACACCTGAACAGTGCGAGGCGCTGCTGCATCTTGCTGTCGAGGCCTGTGACCGTTACTACCCGGCATTCAACTTTGTCATATGGGCAGGACGTAGCCCGCACGAAGCGATGGCTGCCGCGATGTTTGAAACGCAGGGAAACGCGTGATACAGGCGGCTGCTGTTCGCCTTAAGGGCCTGGGTCTGGGGCCGACAAAACATGTGAGTGAACGATATGCTGCGTTTTGACGGATCGCTGGTGCTTGTCGGTGCCGGAAAAATGGGGGGCTCTCTTTTGGAGGGCTGGCTGAGCCCGCCAACCGGGGCCGGGATTGTGCCTCAGAAGGTCTACCTGCGTGATCCGCATCCACCCGCAGAGATTGCCCGGTTTGTTGCGGAAAAGGGGCTGGACCTGAATTCCTCTATTGAGAAAATTGCGGCGTCCGTTCCCCGGGTTGTTGTGCTTGCGGTGAAGCCGCAGGTTATGGGATCCGTTTTACCCGATTTGCGCCGCCTGGTGCGGCCGGGGACTTTTTTCCTGTCGATTGCTGCCGGCATCGATCTGGCCAGGCTGGGTGAGGGGTTGGGCCATGAGGCTGCGATTGTTCGGGCGATGCCCAATACGCCAGCCTCTATCGGGTTGGGGATCACGGCGGCTTTTGCAAACGAGGCGGTGAATGCTGACGACAGGGCGGTTTGTGATGCCTTGCTGGGTGCGGTGGGAGAAGCCGTCTGGCTTTCTGCGGAAAGCCAGATGGACGCAGTGACGGCGCTTTCGGGAAGCGGTCCGGCTTATGTCTTTACCCTGGCTGAAAGCATGGCTGCTGCTGGTGAGACCCTGGGGCTTGAACCTGCCCTGGCACAACAGCTTGCGCGGGCAACGGTTGCCGGTGCCGGTGCCATGTTGGGGCAACTGCCGGAAGATGCGATGACGTTGCGCAAGAATGTCACCTCACCGGGGGGCACGACCGCGGCGGCTCTGGATGTTCTTCTGGATGCGGACGGGCTTGTAAAACTTGTCCGAAGAGCCATGACGGCGGCCCGCGAGCGGTCTCGTGAGCTTGCGAAATAGGCTTTGACCCTTGAAGGGGCTATACTCCTCCCATCTGCTCATTTGATGAAAGCAGCGTGTGACGATGGCCCCCCGAAAAACCGTTGATGACAAAGTAATTGATGCGAGCCTGGCCCTTGCCGCCTCAAAGGGATGGGAGAGCCTGACGTTTGGGGAGATTGCTCAAGAAGCGAAGGTGCCTCTGGCGGATGTGCGCGCGCATTTTTCAGGCAAGGGAGATATTCTCAAAGCCTTTGCCCGGCGGACGGATGTTCGGGTTTTGCGCGCTGTCGATCCTGAAGACCAGGAAGGTGAACGGCCCAAGGATCGTATTTTCGATGTTTTGATGTTGCGGTTTGATGAACTTCAGCGCGACAAGGAAGCGGTTGTTGCGATCGGGCGCGCTGTTGCACGCGATCCGTTTGCTCTTCTGGCGGGAGCGCGCTCTGCACTTCAGTCCATGCAGTGGATGCTTGAGGCTGCGGAAGTTGACGCTGGAGGAATGGCAGGCGTTGTGCGAGCCCGTGTGCTGGGGGCAGTCTGGCTGGCCGCATTTCGGGTTTGGCGCGATGATGGTGATGAGCTTGCTCTGACCATGGCGGAGCTTGATAAACGGCTTCAGCAGGCATCGTCTCTCTGGGGCGAGAGCGAGGCTGTCAGCGCGGAAGGGTGATATGTGCTCTCAAGCCGCCTAGCGGGCTTTGTGAGAGGGTGATTTCGCCGCCATGGCTGCGGGCTATGTCACGGGCGATAGCAAGGCCCAGGCCGGTTCCCGGCGTGTCGAGATTACGGGCTGTGTCCAGTCTGTAGAAGGGCCGAAAGACTTCCTCCAGTTGGTCCGGAGCAATGCCCTCACCATTGTCATCTACAAAAATTGTGACGGTGTTTTTGTCGGCCATGAGGGTGAGCTGGACTGTGGAGCCATGTTTCGTGGCATTGTCCACCAGATTTGTCAGGCACCGTTTTAAGGTTG
>CAZNLO010000041.1:0-9543 GCA_964573935.1 uncultured Parvibaculum sp.
CGGATCGCAATTTTTTCCTGAAAATTAGTCAGTCCAGTCACTTTGTAGCCGTGTAGAACAGACTTACCATCTTCACGAGAAGTTCGAGCGAGCGCCAGCAGGCCGTGGCAGACGCTGGCTACTGGTGCTTTGCGCGCAAAAAAGTTACGGCAAATATCGAACACGGGCTCAGCCTCAAGATACTGCTTTATCCCAGGTGCGTGACCGCCCGGCAAAATGAGTGCGTCGAATTCATCCGGATTGACATCTTTCCAGGCCAGGGGATTTTGAAAGTGCGGATGTGCGCTCATCTGCTCGTAGACTTCGCGGTTATCTGGTCGCGCCGCCAGGGTCTTCAACCGTCCAGTAAGCCCTTCTCCTGTCAATGTGAGCTGATCGCACTCAGCTCTCTTGCCTTGCTCGGTGGCGAAGTGGATATCGTGCCCGGCCTCGTTGAGAACGTGCCAGGGCACGCCAGCCTCTGTCGGATCAAAATCCGTGTCAGGAAGAAGCATCAAGACCTTCGCCATCAAGTAATTCTCCTTGAGATGAAACAATGATTAGTGATCGAAACCGTCAGGCTGTGTTCTTCCGCGCGAGAAGTAGAAAGATCATTGCGAGAGCGGCCGGCAATGCCTGAACAAAAAGGATCATGGTGGCGGCGGTAACGGCTCCGAAAACACCGGCAACGACAACGCAGGCGAGGAAGAAAAAAGTCACATCACGCTTCCCGGCAAACAGTCCCCACAATAAGCCGACAGCCAGAAACCCGTTATAGAGCCCCTGGTTTGCGGCCAGTACCGCCGTCTGCGCGGACAGTTCCGGTGTCAGGGAAAAAACCTCGCGGCCAACAGGATGATCCCAGAAAAACATCTCAAGGGTGAGAAAAGAAAAGTGCAACAGGGCGACGAGCACAACTGTCAGTCTGGCAAGTATCTGCATAGGAATTTCCGACCTTTTTTTTCTACATCCAGAGGATAAACAACACATGCAAGCTAAAGGGGCTCGGTTTCAGACCAGTCGGCTTTGGGCCACAGCGGCTTCAATGAAAGAGCTGAACAGGGGATGGGGGTCGAGCGGTTTGGATTTCAGTTCCGGGTGGAACTGCACGCCGATGTACCAGGGGTGGTCCGGCAGTTCGATGGTTTCGGGCAAGAGGCCGTCGGGCGACGTGCCGGAGATGACCACGCCCACCGCTTCCAACTGCTCGCGGTAGGCCATGTTGACCTCGTAGCGATGGCGATGGCGTTCGCTAATCATGAGGGCATCATAAATCCCGGCGATTTTGCTGCCTTCCTTCAGGAGCGCATCATAGGCGCCAAGCCGCATGGTGCCCCCCATATTACCGCCCTCGCGGCGCTTGATCAGCTCGTTTTCCTGCATCCATTCGGTCATCAGACCTACGGCCGGTTCTTCGGTGGGGCCAAACTCGGTGGAGTTCACATCCTTAATGTGTGCCAGGTTCCGCAGTGCCTCGACCACGGCCATCTGCATACCAAAACAAATGCCGAAATAAGGCACGCGGCGTTCGCGCGCAAAACGGGCGGCTTCAATTTTGCCTTTTGCACCACGTTCTCCGAACCCGCCGGGCACCAGAATAGCGTGCACATCCTCCAGATGATGAACGGCGTCAGGCTTTTCAAATATCTCGGACTCCAGCCATTTGACGTTCACCCGCACCTTGTTGGCGATGCCGCCATGAGCCAGCGCCTCGGTCAGTGACTTATAGGCGTCTTTCAGGCCGGTATATTTCCCGACAATGGCAACACTTACCTCCCCTTCCGGCTCCCGCAGTGTATGGACAATGCTCTGCCACGCTTTCAGGTCGGGCGGGCTGCCCTCCTCAACGCCAAACACGGAGAGAACCTCCCGGTCGAGACCTTCCAGGTGATAGGCGTTGGGCACGTCGTAAATCGTGTCCACATCCATGGCCTGGATGACAGCGCCTTCACGCACATTGCAGAACAGGCCGATCTTGCGCTTTTCAGCCGCAGGAATGGGCCTGTCGCACCGGCACATCAAAATATCGGGCTGGATGCCGATGGAACGCAGTTCCTTGACAGAGTGCTGGGTCGGTTTGGTTTTCATCTCCCCCGCGCTGGCGATAAAGGGCAGCAAGGTCAGGTGGATGAAACAGGTCGTGCCGCGCGGCAGATCGTTGCCCAACTGGCGGATTGCTTCAAAGAAGGGCAGGCCTTCAATATCGCCAACGGTGCCGCCGATCTCACAGAGCACAAAATCAACGCCCTCATTGCCATGCAGCACAAACTCCTTAATCGCATCGGTGACGTGGGGGATGACCTGCACGGTGCCGCCCAGATAGTCGCCCCGGCGTTCCTTGGTGATGATGTCCTGATAAATCCGCCCGGTGGTGATGTTGTCCCCCTGGGTGGCGGGAACGCCGGTGAAGCGTTCATAGTGACCAAGGTCCAGATCGGTCTCCGCACCATCATCTGTCACGAAGACTTCCCCGTGCTGGATCGGGCTCATGGTGCCCGGGTCAACGTTCAGATAGGGGTCGAGCTTGCGTAGGCGCACGGAAAAACCGCGCGACTGTAACAGCACGCCAAGGGCGGCAGATGCCAGCCCTTTGCCAAGTGAGGAAACCACACCGCCGGTTATGAAAATGTACCGCGTCATGGGCCCTCAATGTAAATGCAAGCCACACCGATTCGAAGCAAAGAAACGGTGGGCCGCGAAAAAACTTCTGTGCGAGGCCAAAAACCTCATCTATTCGTGGTTATTCTGCGCGTGGAACCAGCAGTTCATCACTCGCAGGGGCTGGCTCTTCTGCCACTGTAGGCGCTGGAGTAGGCGTTGCGTCCACATCACCAGGAATTGCCGGTGCCGTCACCGCAGCAGGTTCAGCGTCCAGAATGGACTGGTTCCGGCTGTCTTCCCGCGCCAGCAGGGTCAGGCCAATGCTGGTCATGAAGAACATAGCGGCCAGAATGCCCGAGGAACGGGTCAACGCATTGCCTGCGGCCCGGTTCGACACCAGACCCCCACCGCCGCCGCCGATCCCCAGGGCACCGCCTTCAGAGCGCTGCAGCAAAATCGTGGCAACAAGCGTGACAGCGATCATCAGATGGATCACTAGCAGGATGGTGGCCATTTGCGGTTCCTTCAATACGGGGTTCGCGACGATGCGCGGAGAGGTTCCGCGATTTCTAGCCCATCCTCCCCTGCTTTGCCAACCCGCTTCTGCACGGTGAAGGCTGGGCAGTGAAGAAGTAGTGTGCGGCCGTCGAAACTTGCAATGAAATCATTGCCTTAACGTATGATCCTAACTTAATACCTTAGAGGTATGCCTCGATGATGCCGAAAAAGTCGCTGGCTTTGAGACTGGCGCCGCCGACAAGTGCGCCGTTAACGTTGGCGACACCCATCAGTTCTACTGCATTGCCTGGCTTCACCGACCCGCCATAGAGGATGCGGAAGGCAGCACCGTCTTTCTCGCCGAAGCGCGCGACCAAGCGTTTGCGGATGTGGGCATGGACTTTCGCAACATCGTCGGGCGTTGGTGTGAGGCCGGTGCCAATCGCCCAGATCGGTTCGTAGGCAATTACCGTTGTTTTAGGTGAGAAACCGTCGTCCAGAGACCCTTTGAGCTGGCGCGTCATAACTTTCAGCGTTTCGCCTGTGCGGCGCTCTGTCTCGCTCTCCCCCACACAGATGATGGCGGTGAGCCCCGCCCGGTGTGCCGCCTTGGCTTTCGCCCGAACCTGGGCGTCTGTTTCGCCGTGGTCGGCGCGCCGTTCCGAATGGCCGACAATGACAAATCTGGCCCCGGCGTCCTTCAGCATTTCAGGGCTCACGTCGCCGGTGTGAGCACCGCTGACGTTGGCATGACAGTCCTGCCCGCCAATCGCGACCTTCGTGCCGCGTGCTTTGGCGACAAACCCTTCAATCAGTGTGGCAGGCGGACAAATCAACACCTGGCACGGTACGCGATCGGCCTTTTTCAGCTTTTTTGCAAGCGCGCCCAGTTCTTTTGCGGACGACCTTGTGCCGTTCATCTTCCAATTTCCCGCGACCAGTGGTTTGGGCTGTCTTTGCGCCATTGCGTGTTCCCTCCAGGCTAGCTTGCATAATTGCTCTTTGGTTTATCAGAAGCCCTGGGCGTTTACCAGATGACCCGGTATGCGCCAAGACATGCCTGAAGCAAGGCAAAAGAAATGCGTTAACCTCCCGAACGGCTGAGCCACTGAATTTCGTTGATGCCACTTGCCCTTAACCGGACCCGGCACCTATCATGCGCTCGCTTCGAGGTGATTTGATGGTCGCCTCATTTTCTTCCCATTCAGCGCCCGGCGCGACGAAAGACGACAGAACAGATGCTCAATACAATCAGAGAAAATGCAGGCGGCCTGACTGCCAAGGTACTGATCTTCTTTCTTGTGGCGGCCTTTGCTGTCTGGGGGATTGCCGACATTTTCAGAGGCTTTGCTAACGATGTCGTGGTGACAGCCGGGGAGACCGAGATCCCGATTGAAAGGTTCAACGCGGAGTATCGTCGCCAGGTTGCCGATTTTGCCGAACGCATTGGACAGCCGATCTCTGCCGCCGAGGGGCGTAAATACGGCATTGACCAGCGCGTGATCGCACAGTTGGCCGGTTCAGCCGTTTTGTCGGAAGAAGCCCGGAACTTAGGGATTGCCATTCCCGATGCGCTGGTTGCAGCAGGCATTCGCGCTAATCAGGCCTTCCACGGGGCGTTCGGTAAATTTGACCGTCAGACATTTGAGCTGGCGCTGGCGCAAAACCAGATTACCGAGACCTCTTTTGTCAATGACCGCCGGGAGTTCATGATCCGCGATCAGCTTCTGTCTTCAGTTGCAGCCGGGGCTTTTGCGCCGGACGGGCTTGCGGAAGCTGTCTATGAATACCGCTATGAGCGCCGTGCCGCGCGCTATCTGGCGCTGCCTCCAGAACTTGTCAGCGAAATTGATGCCCCAAGCGAAGCAGAGCTTGTCGCCTATCACCAACAGGCCGCTATTCGCTTCACGAACCCGGAAACACGCTCCTTCGTGGTCCTTTCGCTGCGGCCGGAAGACATTCTCGCAACGATTGCGATTAGTGAAGACGTGCTGGCGGAGGAGTTTGAGAACCGGCGCGCCAGCTTCGATCAACAAGAAACCAGAAACATTATTCAGCTTCCTATTGTTGATGCGGAGACAGCGGCGGACGTCAGTCAACGCCTTCAGTCCGGTGAAGAGCTGGATGTTATTCTCGGCGAAATCGGGCTTTCTCTGGAGGACGTAACAATTGTAGGCGCCAGCGTCAGCACTTTGCTGAGTGCTGATATTTCCAATGCCGTTTTTGCCCTGGAAGAAGGCGCCGTCAGCGACGCAATTGAGGGGCCGCTTGGCCCGGTCGTTCTCATTGTTACCGGCATCAACCCGGCCATCCCCAGTACGCTGGAAGAAGTGCGGGAGGGTTTGCTTGCAGAGCTTTTGGACACCGAGGCCACTGACGCGGTTTTTGATCTTTACAACAGTATTGAAGACGAACGCGCCGGAGGGGCCAGCCTTCAGGAACTTGCCGATAGCCTGTCTATTGAACTTGTAGAAGTCGCAGATATTACCAGCCAGGGGCTGACCATCGCCGGTCCTCCCCCTGGCAATATGCCCAATATTCCCGATCTGCTTGCAGAAGTTTTCACCAATGATATCGGGCTGGAAATTCCTGCGGGGGAGCTTAGTGGAGAAGGGTACTACTGGGTGGAAGTGACCGGGGTGACGCCGGCTCAACTGAAACCGCTGGGCGAGGTCCGCGAGAATGTTGTGTCTCTGTGGAAACGGGAAAAGCGCAAAGTGCTTCTGGTGGAACTTGCTCAGTCTCTGGTTGAACGAGGAAACAATGGTGCGACGCTGGACGCACTCGCAGGCGGGTATGGTCGCGCGGTCCTGACATCTCCCGCTATGCTGCGCCATTTTTCCAATGATACTTTTTCACGCATTGGCGTCACCAACCTATTTGCGACGCCGCTTCATGGGTTCACATATGCAAGTGCCGGGTTTGGCGACAGTCTGGTGTTGATGCAGGTCGCCACTATCAGTGCACCAGAACCAGGCGACGGGACGGACGATCTCTCCGAGATCAAGGCCAATCTGTCTAATAATGCCGGTGACGATCTGATTGCCGCTCTTGTCATAGCCCTTCAGGAAAAATATCAGGTGGAGGTGAATTACGGCCTGATTAATCAGGTGCTATCGCCTGGCACCGACGGTTGACCGTCGTCGTTTTTATCTAAAGAAAGGGCCTAACTTTGAGGCCCTTCACCCAAGAGGAGACCGGTCCGGGTACCATGCCCTAACCGGAGATGCCCATGTTTCATCCCGCGTTCGAGACTTTTGAGCTGGCCTATGGAGCCGGAACCGCTCAGGTGGTCTGGACGCGCCTTGTCGCCGATCTTGATACGCCGGTCTCTGCTTATCTCAAGATCGCCAAGGAAGAACCCAACAGTTTTCTGCTGGAGTCGGTTGAGGACGGCCATATCCGCGGCCGTTATTCCATTATCGGTCTCAGGCCGGATGCGATCTGGAAGGCATACGGCAACAATGCCCAATTGAACATTGAGGCGGCCCACGACCCGGATGCTTTCAAGCCTTGTGAAAAAGGAACGCTGGATGCGCTTCGAGATTTTATCGAGAGCGCGCGCATTGAGCTGCCCGAAGACCTGCCGCCGATGGCTGCGGGTATCTTTGGCTATATGGGGTACGACTGTGTTCGGCTGATGGAACACCTGCCTAATGAAAACCCCGACGCGCTGGGCCTGCCGGACGGATTGTTTTTACGGCCAACAGTGATAGCGGTTTTTGACTCCGTCAAAGATGAAGTGACGCTGGTAACACCGGTGCGTCCGACCACCGGTTCCACCGGCAAGCCAACGCCCAGGATGGCTTATGAGAGCGCTCTCGACCGGCTGGAATGTACGGTGGCTGATTTTGACCGGGCGCTCTCTCATGGCGAGCCGGAACTGGACGTGGCAACCCTTGCCGCACCGGTTTCCAACACACCCAAAGAGACTTATTTTGAGAACGTACGGCGCGTGAAGGAATACATAGCGGCGGGTGATGTTTTTCAGGCGGTAATCAGCCAGCGGTTTGAAACGCCGTTTGAGTTGCCTTCGTTCTCGCTCTATCGCGCCTTGCGCCGGATAAATCCCTCGCCCTATCTGTTTTTTCTGAACTTTGAAGGGTTCTCTCTGGTTGGCTCCAGTCCTGAAATTCTTGTCCGGGTACGAGGCGGCAAGGTCACTATTCGCCCCATCGCAGGCACGCGACATCGCGGGCAGACAAAGGCGGAAGACAAGGCAATTGCAGAAGACCTGCTGAGCGATCCAAAGGAACGAGCCGAGCACCTGATGTTGCTGGACCTTGGGCGCAACGATGTTGGCCGGGTGTCCAAACTGGGCTCGGTCCGTGTGACGGATCAGTTCGCGCTTCAATACACCTCGCACCTCATCCATATTGTCTCGAACGTGGAAGGTGATCTTGATCCCCAGGTTGACGAAATTTCAGCCCTGATCGCGGGCCATCCCGCGGGAACGGTTTCCGGGGCGCCAAAGGTCCGGGCCATGGAAATCATTGATGAGCTGGAGCTGGAAAAACGCGGACCTTACGCTGGCCTCGTCGGTTATTTTTCAGCCGGGGGCGATATGGATACCTGCATTGTCCTGCGCACGGCAATCGTCAAGGACGGCAAAATGTATGTCCAGGCGGGAGGGGGCGTCGTCGCTGATTCAACCCCGGAATATGAATACGAAGAGTCGGTGAACAAGGCAAAAGCCCTCTTCCGTGCGGCTGAGGAGGCTGTGCGCTTCGCCTCAGAGGCCGGACGCGGCCAGTAGGTCCGGGTCCGCTGTACCTGTATCCAGCGTTGCCATCGCGCTGATCGGCACCAGATCAATCCCCTTTGAGGCAAGACCCCGCGCCCAAACCTCAAGCACTTCAAGTGTCAGGTCGTGGGGGTGCGCTATTCCTATGGCGGAACCGGTCAGACGCGCGGTTTTCTCAATCTCCTCCAATTGGGAGAGCAGGCCGTCTGCCCCTTGCGCATGGTCCAGAAAAATATCCCGGCTGATGGCTGTGGCTCCTGCAGCTTCCGCCACTCTTGCCGCCAGGGTGTTTGGCGTGGTGCGACTGTCCAGGAACAACAGCCCGCGCGCGCGTGCCTCCCGCATGACGGGCAGGAGCGCTCGTACATCTGCGGTAAAACGGCTTCCCATATGGTTGTTGAAGCCAACCGCTCCGGGGAACTGATCCAGTTGGGCCGACAGGCGCGACGTGATCTCATCTGCTGACTGAGCGACAAGGAGCACATTTGGCCCTGGATCGGCGTCCCCCTCAGGCTCCATGGGAATATGCACCATAATTTCGTGGCCGCGCGAAAGGGCTTCTTCGGCGAGACCCCGGGACGCCCGCCCATACGGCAAAAATGACAGGGTGATCGTGCGTGGCAGCGCAATCGCTCGGCGCGTTGCTTTCTCATCCAGCCCCAGATCGTCGAGCACAATGGCGATACGCGGACGCTCGCCCGTGCCTGCAAAAGCCAGCCCGCCCGAAGGCGTTTCCGTCTGCCGCAGGGATGCTGAAATGGGGTTTAACGTTGTCAGGGTGGATGCCAACAGCGCGACCTCTTGCTCTGGCGGCAGATCCAGGGCGTCTGTTACCGGGCGGGGGAGATGTTCAATATGCTGAACAAAGGGGCTTGATACCGCCCCGGTCTGCCCTGCCCCCCCTCCAAGCCGCACTGCACTGGCTGGCCCGAGCAACCTGGGAGCGGGCCGTGCCCAGTGGGCGACCAGACCGTCCTGAATGCCCCTCACAGCGTATTGCCCACTGACCGAAGCTTGTGCGGTGTCGACAAAAAAGGTGCGCTCCTGGGCGGTCTGGGCACCCCCCTGAACGCCCACCGCAATCCCCAGGCCGATGACCGCCCCAAGCATCACGACAGCACTCAGCGCGCCCAGATAGGCCTTCGTGCCTACGGGATACGCCTTCTTTTCACTGTCTATCTGAATCGCCACCACGATTTCCATCCCAAACCGCATATCCAGGCTGTCCTAACAACCCATGCCCCAATATGCAGTGTTTCCTTATTGCTATTTCACCATATCTAGTATGCCATTGGCAATGACCAGATAGGGGTTATCCACAGCTTTTCGAGCGCCATTCATTGGTGGCTCTTGTTGCGCCCTCATCGCGTGCTTATAAGAAAAGCCAGATATTTCAAGCCTCTCCAGGGGAGTTTGCGGCCATGTTGCTGCTCATCGACAATTACGACAGTTTTACCTACAACCTCGTCCATTTTCTGGGGGATGTCGGTGCACGTTGTGAGGTTTTTCGCAACGACCAGATCAGTGTCGCCGATGCCATGCGCATGAAACCTGAGGCCATTGTGCTCTCGCCAGGCCCGTGCGACCCGGATAAAGCGGGAATTTGCCTCGACCTTGTGGCGGCTGCGGCTAGCGCAGAAGTGGCGCTGTTTGGCGTTTGCCTTGGGCACCAGTCCATCGGCCAGGCTTTTGGCGCCAGGATTGTGCGGGCGCAGAAGATG
>CAZNLO010000041.1:9562-21290 GCA_964573935.1 uncultured Parvibaculum sp.
CAAGCCCGGTTTCTCATGAGGGATCAGGCGTTTTCAAAAACCTGCCCACCCCCTTTGAGGCAACCCGCTATCATTCCCTCACCATCGCACCGGAAACGCTTCCCGACTGCCTCACCGTCACTGCGCAGACCGAGGATGGGGTCATTATGGGGGTCCAGCACAAAACCCTGCCTATCCACGGCGTCCAGTTCCACCCCGAGAGCATCGCCTCCCAGCATGGCCGGGACCTGCTGGCAAACTTTCTTGATCTTGCCGGTGTCACGCGCACCGTTCCTGCTTAACCGGATTTGAATACTCCATGACCGATTTCAAAACTCTTATTGCTCAAGTCGCGGAGGGTGCCCTGCTCTCCCCGACTGATGCGGAAACAGCCTTTAACGCCATGATGTCCGGCGATGTGACTTCCGGCCAGATCGGGGCTTTTCTGATGGCTTTGCGGATGCGCGGCGAGAGCGTGGACGAAATCACCGCCGGCGCGCGCGTCATGCGCGCCAAGGCCACGAGGGTGCAAGCGCCGCAAGGGGCTATAGACACATGCGGCACCGGAGGAGATGCGTCGGGGACCTATAATATCTCCACCGCCGCCGCCTTCGTCGTTGCTGCATGTGGCGTGCCTGTCGCCAAACATGGCAACAAGGCACTGTCTTCAAAATCCGGCTCGGCGGAAGTGCTGGAGAAGCTCGGCGTCAGGCTCGACATACCCCCTGCCCTTATCCGTCGTTGCATTGAGGAAGCCGGTATCGGCTTTATGTTTGCCCCGGCGCATCACTCTGCGATGAAACATGTCGGCCCGACCCGGGCAGAGATGGGCACGCGGACAATCTTCAATCTGCTGGGGCCCCTCTCAAACCCCGCCGGTACGAAGTTCCAGGTCGTGGGCGTGTTTGCCAGAAAGTGGGTGGAGCCCCTTGCTCAGGTGCTCAAAAACCTTGGCTCAGAACGGGTCTGGGTTGTTCATGGAAGCGATGGGCTCGATGAGCTGACCACCACCGGGGTCTCCCATGTTGCGGAACTGAAAAACGGAACAGTCACAAGCTTTGACGTCTCACCTGAAGAGGTGGACCTTCCCCGCGCGGCTCCGCTTGAGCTTAAAGGGGGCGATCCGGAGGAAAACATGAAGGCGCTTCGTCGCCTGCTTGAGGGGGAACAAAGCGCCTACCGGGACATTGTGGCGCTCAATGCCGGTGCGGCCCTCCTTGTTGCGGGGAAAGTCGAAACCCTGCCGCACGGTGTGGAGATGGCAAGCGAAGCGATTGCATCGGGTGGTGCCATGCGTGCGCTGAACGCTCTGATTACGATCTCTAATGAAGGCTGATCCATGTCTGATACTTTGAAGTCTGATATTTTGAAACAAATCGCTGCTTACAAGCTGGACGAGATAGCCACCGCCAAAGCCTCAATACCACAGGCCAGACTTGAAGAATCGGCCAGAACAGCCCCGGTGGTGCGGGGGTTTGCCGCCGCCTTGCGCAAGACTGTTGCACAAGGCCGCTACGCCCTTATTGCCGAGATTAAAAAGGCGAGCCCCTCGAAAGGACTTATACGCTCAGACTTCAATCCCCCTGCCCTGGCACAGGCCTACGAAGAAGGGGGGGCTACCTGCCTTTCGGTTCTCACTGACCGGCCTTCTTTTCAAGGGGCACCGGAGTTTCTGCGCGAGGCGCGTGCTGCCACTTCACTGCCCGTACTGCGCAAAGATTTTCTCTACGACCCCTATCAGGTTGTGGAAGCGCGCGCCTGGGGGGCAGACTGTATTCTCATTATCATGGCCTCGGTGAGTGATGGCCAGGCCAGCGAACTTGAGAGTGCTGCGTTCGAGTGGGGCATGGACGTTCTTGTGGAGGTGCATGATGCGCGCGAACTTGAGCGTGCCCTCTCACTCAAGAGCGAACTCATCGGCGTGAACAACCGCAACCTGTCAACATTTGAAACACGCCTGGAGACGACACTGGAACTAGCACCAAGGATACCCACTGAGCGTCTTGTGATTGGCGAAAGCGGGCTTGGAACGGGCGCCGATCTGGCGCGGCTTTCGCGCGTCGGCGTCAACGCGTTCCTGATCGGGGAAAGCCTGATGCGGCAAAACGATGTTGCACAGGCAACCCGCGCTCTGCTCGCGAGAGACTGAATGCATGAAGACCAAACGTAATTTCCCGAACATTGTCATTCGTCCAGTCGCCCCTGACGAGATAGCGACCCTCGGGGACGTTGAACGGTCCGCCGCAGAACTGTTCGGCCAGCATGGGTATAAGGATGTGGCAGAAGGAGCCAGGATACCGCCCGTATTTACCCTTTCGTTTACAAGGTTCGGTGTGGCCCTTGTTGCGTTAGTAGATGGCCGTCTGGCAGGCTTTGCCCTTGGCGCAAGCTATGACCGTGGCGCACACCTCTATGAGGTTTCGGTCGCGCAAGGCTTTCAGGGGGCAGGCATTGGCCGCAAACTGGTGGAAGCCATATGCGACTGGGCGCAGGGGGAAGGATTTGAGGCCATCACCCTTTCCACATTCTCGGATGTGCCATGGAATGCCCCCTTCTATGAGACGCTCGGCTTTCGTACACTTGAGCCTCATCAATGGACGCCCGCCTTTTTTGTGTTACGGGCACATGAGGAAGATGCCGGGCTTGACGTTGCACGGCGCTGTATCATGCGAAAGGATCTTGTGAAGAATGACTGACAGGAAACTCAGCCACGTTGATGCGCAAGGCCGCGTTGCCATGGTGGATGTCACAGACAAGGACGTGACGAACCGGGTGGCGACGGCACGCGGTAGCGTAACCATGGCACCGGAGACACTCGCCCTTATCCTTGCAGACAAAATTACCAAGGGAAACGTGATCGAGGTCGCGCGGCTGGCAGGCATTATGGCCGCCAAACGCACCAGCGACCTGGTTCCGCTCTGTCATCCGCTTCTGCTTGGAAAAATTGCTATCGAGATCACCACAGATACTGACGCGAGCGCACTCAACGTCGAGGCAACGGTGCGCGTTGCAGGCAAGACGGGCGTTGAAATGGAAGCCCTGACAGCCGTCACCATTGCCTGTCTCACGATTTATGATATGGCGAAGGCTGTAGACCGGGCCATGATTATCGGCGATGTCCACCTCACCCACAAATCCGGTGGCAGATCGGGCACCTATGATGCCCCACCCCGGGAGGCACGATGAGCCACACGCCTCTTGTACCCGTTGATGAAGCTATCGCCCGGATTGGGAACGCGCTCACACCGCTGTCGACCGAGCTTGTCGCCATTGACGAAGCCGGTGGGCGGGTGCTTGGGGAACCACTGGTTGCCCGGCGTACACAGCCGCCATTTGATGCGTCCGCAATGGACGGGTATGCCGTGCGCGCCGCAGACCTGTCGGCGGTTCCCTGCTCCTTGACGATTGTTGGAGAAGTTGCCGCCGGGGGCTCTTACGAAACTGCACTTAAAGCCGGTGAGGCCGTGCGTATTTTTACCGGAGCGCCTGTGCCCGCCGGAGCGGACAGTATTGTCATTCAGGAAAATACCGAACGAAACGATGATGGCGTCCTTTTCCTAAAGGCTCCAGATGCCAGACAACATATTCGACGGGCGGGCATCGACTTCAAAGAGGGCGATCGCTATTTCGCACGGGGCTACAGGCTGGCGCCTGCCGATATCGCCCTTGCCGCTGCGATGAACATTCCGACGCTTCGTGTCTTCAAACGGCCCCGGGTCGCTTTTTTTGCAACCGGTGACGAACTGGTACAGCCGGGCGAGACACCTGGACCCAACCAGATCGTCAATTCCAACGGACCGGGGCTTGCCGTCCTCATTCGCGACCTGGGCGGCGAGCCGGTTGATCTGGGCATCGCCCGCGATACAAAGGAGAGCATCCGTGCCTGCGTGGAACAGGCACGGGACGCAGACATTCTGGTAACACTGGGGGGGGTATCCGTCGGCGACCATGATCTGGTGCAACCGGTGCTCCGCTCGATGGGCCTTGCCGTCGACTTCTGGCGGATCGCCATGCGGCCTGGCAAACCGCTCATGTTTGGGATGCTTGGGGAGCTGGCATTTCTGGGGCTGCCCGGGAACCCCGTTGCCACACTGGTCTGTGGGCATCTGTATCTCCGGGCGGCAATCGATGCCCTTCAGGGCCTGACAGCGCGCCACCCCGCTCTTCTTCCGGTTGTGCTGGGACGCGACCTTCCCGCAAACCAGAGCCGACAGGACTATGTTCGGGCGCGTCTTGTGATTACTCCGAACGGCACCTGGGAAGCCCATCCGTTCGACCGTCAGGACAGCTCCATGCTCTCCTCGCTGGCACAAAGCCATTGCCTGATCGTGCGCCCGCCGGATGCGCCGGCATCGGACGCAGGCGCGCGCGTTCTGGTCCATTTGCTAAGGAACCCCGACTTATCCACAGATTGAGGTTGACGACCCAGGAGAACCAAAGTAGAACATACCAGATGTTTTTGATTTGTTCTCTATGCTGATATGCTGAGGAGGTCGTTGAATGCTCACACGCAAACAACATGAACTGCTGATGTTCATCAATGAACGGATAAAAGAGGGCGGGGTTTCCCCTTCTTTTGACGAGATGAAGGACGCGCTCAACCTGCGCTCCAAGTCGGGGATCCATCGGCTGATTACGGCTCTTGAAGAACGCAGCTTTATTCGCCGCCTGCCGCACCGGGCGCGGGCTCTTGAAATTCTAAAGCTGCCGGAATCCGCCTCTCCGAGTTTTGGGCGCAACAGTGGCTTTTCGCCCTCTGTCATTGAGGGCAGTCTTGGCAAGAACCCTGAAAGTTTGCCTGTGGCAGCTAACGAAGCTTCCCTGGCAGTGCCCGTCATGGGCAGGATTGCGGCGGGAACGCCCATTGAAGCTCTGCAACAAGAAAGCCACCAGGTATCAGTGCCCACCGACATGCTCGCCCGGGGCGAACATTATGCCCTTGAGGTCAAGGGCGACTCGATGATCGACGCCGGTATTCTTGATGGTGATACGGTCGTCATCGAACGGTGCGATACAGCCAATAATGGCGACATTGTTGTTGCACTAGTTGATGACCAGGAAGCGACGTTAAAACGCCTGCGCCGCAAGGGTGCATCCATTGCGCTGGAAGCTGCAAACCCGGCCTATGAGACCCGGATATTTGGTCCTGACAGGGTGAAGGTTCAGGGGCGTCTGGTCGGTTTGCTCCGCCGCTACTGATTTTTTTGGATATGCGTCAGCGCCCGGAGCTGCTGCCTGTCCAGGGACGGTGCCCTCTCCATTCGGCCACCGTTTCTATCCGTTCAATTGTCGGCGCGGGGCCGTCGTTCAGATAGATCGCATGGGCACCCCGGCGCGCAATATCAAAACGGTCAATAATAACAGCGGCACGACATCGCGCACGCTGGCGCCCTCTAACCGGGACATGGGCGATTAGAATGTCAGCACGGTCACAATCCTCACCCAGGGATGCAACGGTTCTGGATACGGCAACCGTCAGGCGATCTCGTGCGACACACCCCAAACTGTCACATGCCATCTGGTGGTCGCGAATACTGGTGTCAGCAGACATGCCGCTCCGTCGCAGCCAGGTTTTGCGGGCGTACCTGGCTGTCGACCCACTCCATACGTAGGGCCCTTCAAGGGTTCGGACTGCCACCAGCCTGGCATCTCCATCAACCAGAATATCGGGAGAGCGACTGCCTGTCGTGAGCAAAGCCGCCGCGATAAAAAATACAATACCCACACGTCTGATCTTTGTGTGAAACAGCGCAAGCACAAGCCCGCCCAGTGCCACAAGCCATAACCCTGTGCTGGAAAAGGATGGGATATGGACAACGGCTCCCTGCCATGTGCCAACCTCTTTTGCGATCGCTGTCACGGCAATGAGGCCCTGCTCGATAATCCACAAGGCGGGTGCATCAAACCCCAGCGGCATCAGAACGTATGCAAGCAACGCTGCCGGCATGATGACAAACCCAACAAAGGGCATCGCCAGGAGATTTCCCACGACGCTGTAGACGGCCATACGGTTGAAATGATAGGCCGCGAACGGAGCCGTCGCCGCTCCAGCAATAAGGCTGGTAAGGGCAAGGGTCGCACCATAGATGAGAATGAGCCGGACCGCCCCGGAGACACCGGTGGCGTTTTCGCGAAACCCCAGAAGTTGAAGCTCCCGGTTCTGGTAGACCGCGATCAATGCGGTAACCGCCGCAAAAGACATCTGGAAACCGGGCTCCAGAACACTTTCAGGCCGGGTAAGAAGAATGACAATGGCCGCCAGCGCGACATTGCGCAGGGAGAGTGCTGGCCTGTCCACCAGAATTGCAAGGAACATCAAGGCTGCCATGATGAACGCCCGTTGCGCCGTCACCGACATGCCTGAGAGCAGCAGATAGGCAAAAGCGCCCACGAGGGCGGCGGCCGCTGCCCATTTCTTCAGGGGATAGCGAAGCGCCAGCCGGGGCACCAGCGCCAGCGCTGCCCTGAGAACCCAGAACAAGGTTCCGGCAAATAGCGCCATATGAAGCCCGGAGATCGCCAGAATGTGCGCAAGCCCAGCATCACGCAAAGCCTGCTCGACCTCATCACCGATAGCATGGCGCTGGCCCGTCATCATGGCGGCTGCGACAGGCCCAACGTCACTTCTCATGGCATCCATCACATGGCGCGCTATCTGTTCTCTCGTCGTGGCAAGCCATGCCGACAAACCAAATTCTCTCTCTCCTGCCAGGACAAGCGGCGCCGTCAACGTTATGCCCGTCGCCCCCAACTGGCGAAACCAGGATTGTCTTGCAAAATCAAAGGCGCCGGGGGCAACCGGTTCACCGGGGGGCCATAACATCACCCGAGATTCGATCCGGTCTCCGGGCCAGACCGGATTGTGCGACTGGTTGACCCGCAATCGCACGCGGGCCGGCAAATCCTGAGGCGATATGTCTTCAATCGCCGTTGGCGCGACAATAAGGATGGTACCACCGTGCTGGTTGCGACTGGTTTCCAGCACGCGCCCTTCCAGCGATGCACCCTTAATCTCGATTTGAAGTACCGGTGCGGCCACCCAGATTGTTCGCAATTGTGCGGCGTTAAACCCGATAACAACCCACAGCGCGGCAAACGCAGCAAAAGCCTGCCACCCGGAGCGCCTTGCCCGATATGCGAGCGCCAGAGACGCAACCAGAGCCAGCAGTGTCCAGCCAAGATATGGTTCTGTAGAGAGAGAGAAATAGAGCGAAATACCAGAGCCAATGGCCACAGGTATCCAAAGGCTTAGCTCGCTCTGTTCTCTGGCCGCCAACGCGCCAAGGCGCTGGCAGGAGCTGTGGGTAAGGCCGACGCCCCGTGCAAGCCACTCTGACAGGCCACGCCAGGACCGGGCAAATAGCTGTTTTTTTGGTAAAATTTTCATTTTCCAAGCGAGTATGCAGCAAAACCGGCGAAAATATGGGCAAAAGTGACCCCCTCAATGGCCTTTGGCGCATGGCCGCAATGTGCTAAAGAATGCCAGTCCCTTGTTCCATTCTGGAGCGAACCCTTCGAGATTCGCTCGAATACCCGGGGGGCAGCGTCGCTGTCAGTCTGACGCGCCAACTCATCCACCAAGCGGTCCCCTTGACCCAGCTTGCAACCGTCCTTTCGCCGCGAGGGTTCCCTTGCGATGACACCGGAGTTTTATTGAACCCTTGAGTGAGACATCCAAAATAGTTACGCGCTTCGCGCCCTCCCCCACAGGCTTTCTCCACATTGGCAGCGTGCGGACGGCGCTGTTCAACTGGCTTTATGCGCGCCATCATGGCGGTACGTTCGCGCTTCGGATTGAGGACACTGACCGGGCACGCTCGACAGATGCAGCGATTGAGGCCATTTTCGAGGGCCTGCAATGGAGTGGGCTTGATTGGGACGGCGACCCGGTTTTCCAGTTTGCGCAACTTGACCGCCACGTCGAAATAGCAGAGCAACTGCTTGGCTCCGGTCATGCCTACCGGTGTTATTGCTCACCGGAGGAGCTTACCACCATGCGAGAGAAGGCCCGTGCCGCAGGACGCCCGGCGCGGTATGACGGCACCTGGCGCGATCGTGTGGCGTCCGAGGCACCTGAAGGCATAAATCCGGTGGTTCGCTTTAAAGCCCCCTTGGAGGGGAGCACCATTGTCAAAGACCAGGTGATGGGCGATGTCACCTTTGAGAATAACCAGCTCGACGACCTGATCCTGCTTCGCTCGGACGGCTCGCCAACCTATATGCTCGGTGTTGTGGTGGATGACCATGACATGGGTGTTACGCATATTATTCGTGGCGACGACCATCTCACCAATGCGGCGCGCCAGTCGCAAATATATGCGGCCCTGGACTGGACGCCCCCTGTGTTTGCCCATGTTCCCCTGATCCACGGACCGGACGGCGCCAAACTTTCCAAACGCCATGGTGCCCTTGGTGCGCAAGCCTATCGCGACATGGGCTACCTGCCCGAGGCAATGCGAAACTATCTTGTCCGACTTGGCTGGAGCCACGGGGATGACGAGGTTTTCGCGACTGAGCAGGCGATCGAGTGGTTTAATCTTGAGAGCATTGGCAAGTCACCTGCGCGCTTCGATATGGCCAAGCTGGAAAACCTCAATGCGCGCTACATCCGGGAGGCCGACGATGATCGTCTGGTCGCTCTGACCCTGTCGGTCATGGAACGGACAGGAAAATGGACAGGTATTGATGATGTGTTCCGCACCCGGCTAAGGATTGCGATGCCGGGTCTTAAAGAACGCGCAAAAACACTGATCGACCTTGCTGAAGGTGCTGAATACCTGAAGACCACGCGGCCGGTTGAACTCTCCAGCAAAGCGGCTAAAGCGCTTACCGATGAGGCCAAAGACCGGTTGGCGCGGCTTTCCGGTGTGTTGGAAGCAGACCCTGTATGGACCGTTGCCAGCCTGGAGGCCACCGTCACACAATTTCTTTCAGAGGAAGACATTAAACTTGGCAAAATCGCCCAACCTCTCCGGGCAGCGTTGACCGGAGGGAGCGTTTCGCCCGGCATCTACGATGTCCTGGCTTCTCTGGGCCGTGAAGAGGCGATAGGACGTATACGCGATCAGGTTTGAATTTTGAATGGGGTGCAACAGACAGTAGCCGCGTTGATGCGAGATGAATATAATACCGCAACAGTTCGCCAGCGAGCAGGTTTTCCGGCCTACCATCGCTTAATGAACACAAGGAAGGGACTGGTCGACAACGATGACTAAAGACCGAAACGCAAGAGCAACAGATGAAATCGCCAAGCTTGAGATTGGCGACCAGACTTACGAACTGCCTGTATATAAAGGAGCGGTTGGACCGCGCGTCATCGACGTCAGTAAACTTTACGGACAGTCGGGATATTTTACGTTTGATCCGGGCTTCACCTCAACGGCGAGCTGCGACAGCGACATCACCTATATCGATGGCGACAAGGGTGAACTGCTCTACCGGGGGTATGGTATTGAGCAATTGGCCGAAAATGGAAGCTTCCTCGAAACGGCCTATCTTTTGCTGAACGGCGAGCTGCCGACGGCAACTGAGTTTAATGAATTCAGCGATGCGATTACCAACCACACGATGGTGCATGAGCAGATGCAGTATTTCGTGCGGGGGTTCCGCCGCGATGCCCACCCGATGGCCATAATGGTTGGCATGGTTGGCGCGCTGTCCGCGTTCTACCATGACTCAACGGACATAAACGACAAGCATCAGCGTATGATCGCAAGTCGGCGCATGATCGCCAAAATACCCACGATTGCAGCAATGGCGTACAAGTACTCGATCGGCCAGCCTGTGGTTTATCCACGGAACGACCTTGGTTATGCAGAAAATTTTCTGAACATGTGTTTTGCTGTTCCGGCTGAGGACTACCAGGTCAACCCAGTGATCGCGCGCGCGATGGACAAGATATTTATCCTTCATGCCGATCATGAACAAAATGCCTCAACATCAACAGTACGTCTGGCCGGCTCGTCGGGAGCCAATCCGTTCGCCTGTATCGCTGCGGGGATCGCATGTCTCTGGGGACCCGCACATGGAGGCGCGAACGAAGCTGCCCTCAATATGCTTCAGGAAATCGGGTCTGTTGACCGGATACCTGAATTTGTCGCCAAAGCAAAAGACAAGAATGATCCCTTCCGGCTGATGGGCTTTGGACATCGTGTTTACAAAAACTACGATCCCCGGGCCACGGTCATGCGGCAGGCCTGTCACGAAGTTCTTCAGGAACTTGGCATCAAAGATGATCCGATGCTCGATGTGGCTATGGAACTGGAGAGAATTGCGCTCAGTGACGAATATTTCATTGAGAAAAAACTCTATCCGAACATCGACTTTTATTCCGGGATCACGTTGAAAGCGCTTGGCTTCCCTTCCACCATGTTCACAGTGTTGTTTGCTCTCGCAAGAACAACGGGGTGGGTCGCACAGTGGAACGAAATGGTTCAGGACCCTGAACAGCGGATCGGACGTCCGCGCCAACTGTATAGCGGTGCAGCTCCTCGCGAATATGTGGATGTGGCTAAACGATAACCGGCTTCTCTGCCAAACTGAAAAGGCGTCTCGTTGGAGGCGCCTTTTTTGTGAGCGTGGGATACAAGCCCAACGGGCCCATATAAACGGGCTCAAGCGTTTTGTTCTTCACCCAACATTTCGAGAACTGCGTTGGCGGCCCGGGTGCTTGGGCTTTCTCCTCCCACCCCCATGAGACTTCTCATTTCCTCCAGATCGCGCAGTGCCTGAGCGCGTTCCGGTGTCTCACTTAACAGTGGGGTTAGCGCCTTCGCCAAAGTTTTCGGTTCGCTCGCCTCCTGCAAATATTCGCGTACCGAAGGGCGGTCCAGAATTAGGTTGACCAGAACAACCGTTGGAACTTTCAACAACCGTGATACCGCCCAGGCTGCTATTTTGTCAATCTTGTAGGCAACAACCATGGGTATACGGGCCAGACCCAGCTCAAGCGAAACGGTGCCAGATGCTGCAAGGGCAGCCGTTGCGCTCGCAAAAGCGCCGCGTTTATCCTCCTCACCTTCGGCAAGGACCGGCTTCACTGGCCACTCTTCAACTCCCCGCACAACAACATCGCGCACATGAGGAACGACCGGGATAACAAGCTTCAAGCCCGGGGTAGCGCGGACAAGAATTTCTGCGGTTTCGCCCATCAGGCCGATCAGGCGTTTCACTTCGTTCATCCGGCTTCCCGGCAACAGAAGGAGGATGGGTGCGCATTCCGGAATATTGTTTCGTTCGCGAAAGGCATTCCCCTCCGGGGGCGAGGAAATTTTTTCGATTGCAGGATGGCCGACATAGGTACAATCCAGACCGACCTCAGCCTCAAAAAACTGAGGTTCAAATGGCAACAACGCAAGAACCTTCGTCAGATAGGTCGCCATGGATTTGGCACGGCCCCGCCGCCATGCCCAGACGCTCGGCGATACATAATTGGCAATAGGGGTGTCTGGTATTTTTTTGTGAATGCGTTTGGCAACAGGGTGGGTGAAGTCAGGACTGTCGATAATCACAATGACATCGGGTTGTGCCTCTACTGCGTGGCGAACCGTTTCCCTCATGCGCCGAAGTATCAGAGGCAGTCGCGGTATCACCTCGCGTGGCCCCATCACAGCAATGTCTGTCATGGGAAAGACGGAAACCAGACCTTCGGCCTCCATTCGCGCACCACCCACACCGGAAAACCGCACTTTGTCTGCCAGTGCCCGTTTGAGGGATGACATGAGGGCTGCCCCCAAAACATCGCCTGATG
>CAZNLO010000042.1:0-20965 GCA_964573935.1 uncultured Parvibaculum sp.
TGCATTTTTATTCAGAATCGGGTGGAATTAACCACTATGTACCCAGACGTTGTGGATATCAGAAGGTTCTACACCCGACCGCTGGGCCGCGTCGCCCGACGCCTGATCGGGCATCAGATACGGGGTGTGTGGCCCAATGTGACCGGCATGGCGGTGGCTGGTCTGGGCTATGCAACGCCTTATCTGCAACCTTTTGTTGGTGAAGCAACCCGGGTCATCGGCCTCATGCCCGCCCAGCAGGGGGTTGACCAGTGGCCGGAGGAAGGGCCGGGCCTGACGACCCTGGTGCACGAGGCTCATTTGCCACTGCCCGACGAAAGCATTGACCGGTTTGTGCTCATCCACTGTGTGGAGAGCAGCGAGGCGCTGAGGGAGCTTTTGCGACAGGTCTGGCGCGTCCTTGCCCCCGGCGGACGGGTGTTGATTGTGGCACCCAACAGGCGCGGGTTCTGGGCCAGGCGCGAGACAACGCCCTTTGGGCAGGGGCGGCCTTTTACCCGGATGCAATTGCGCGACCTGCTTGGGGGCGCCATGTTCACGCCGACTTTGTGGCGGACCTGTCTTTTTATGCCGCCCTTTGGCGTGCAACCCTTTCTCAAGTCTGCGGTTGCCTGGGAACGGCTTGGGCACATGGCAGGGCAACGGTTCGCAGGCGTTATTCTGGTGGAAGCGGCGAAGGAGGTTTATGCGAGGCCTCCTGTTGCATCTGAAAGAGCAAGACCCCGCGGCCTTGCTGCACCGGCACGGATTGTTTCAAGGCAAGCCGTGACAGGCCACACGCAATCCGCCACCATGGGACACAGTGCTCATCTCTCTCCCGATCAAACGAGGTCCAAATAAATGAAAATGATTGTTGCGATTGTTAAGCCGGCGGTGACGGAGACGGTGATGGATGCTCTCGCCGAGATCGGTATCTCCGGGTTGACCGTGAGTGAGGTCAAGGGGCATGGCCGGCAAAAAGGGCAGACTGAAATTTATCGTGGAGCAGAGTATCAGGTGATGCTGGTTCCCAAGGTGCGGTTTGAAATTGCCGTGGAAGATAGTGCGGTGGATGGCGTTGTTGAGACCATCAGCAAGGCTGCTTCAACCGGAAAAATCGGGGATGGCAAAGTGTTTGTGATGGAGCTGCAACAGGCATTGCGGATACGGACAGGCGAGCGCGATGGCGATGCGATCGGGACGTAAACGCTTTTTCTTTTAGCGCCGCCTCAAGACAAAAACCGCTTCCTGGGCAAGTAGATTGCGCCACCAGCCCGGGTTGGGGGCATGTTGGACCGCGCCATCCGAGAGCATGAGCGCATCGACGACCTGAAGGTCCAGCTCTGTGCACAAATCAACAAAATCCCTGACCGTACACAGGTGGATATTTGGTGTGTCGTACCAATTGTCGGCCAGCGTGCGGGTGATGGGCATCCGCCCTGCGATCAGGAGCTGAAGCCGGATACGCCAATACCCAAAATTGGGGAAAGAGACAATAAGATGGCGCCCGATGCGGCGCATTTCGCTCAGAACGGCACCGGGGTTGCGTGTCGCCTGAATGGTCTGGCTCAAGATTACGTAGTCAAAGGCATCGTCGGGATAGTCGTTCAGGTCAGTGTCTGCATCGCCCTGGATAACCGACAGCCCGCGTGTCACACAGGCGTTCACACCTGCTTGCGAAATTTCAACGCCGCGCCCGTCAACGTCGCGTTTGGATGTCAGAATTTCCAGTAGTTCGCCGTTGCCGCAGCCGACATCAAGCACGCGCGAGCCCGGCTTAACAAGGTCGGCAATAAGGGTGAGGTCGCTGCGATCATCGCTGTCCACATAAGAGATCATGTGCGTCCGCCCTCCAGACCCCTTTGGGCGGCGGCGGAGTTGATGAAGCCGCGCAAGGTGGCAAACATTTCCGGTTCGTCCAGGAGAAAAGCGTCATGTCCTTTGTCTGACTGAATATCGACAAAGCTCACGTTGGCGGCGACAGCGTTCAAGGCGTGCACAATCTGTTTGTTGTAGGCGGTTGGATAGTGCCAGTCACTGGTAAAGGAGACAATACAGAACCGGGTTCTGGTGTTCTGGAAAGCGCGAGGCAAGGAGCCGCCATGCTCGGCAGCGAGATCAAAATAGTCCATCGCCCGGGTGATGTAGAGATAGGAGTTGGCATCAAACCGGTCGACAAAACTAATGCCTTGATGGCGTAGATAACTTTCGATCTGGAAGTCCGGTCCAAAACCGTAGGTGATCTCTTCGCGATCCTGAAGATTGCGGTCAAACTTCTGAAACAGGGAACTTTCCGACATGTAGGTGATGTGGGCGGCCATGCGTGCGACCGCGAGGCCTTTTTGAGGTCGCGTCCCATGCTCGTAATACGCCCCGCCGTGCCAGTTAGGGTCGGCCTGAATGGCCTGACGACCCACTTCGTGGAAGGCGATGTTCTGGGCGGAATGGCGGGCGGCGGTGGCAATCGGGATGGCGCAGAAAACGCGCTCAGGATAGGCGCTCGCCCATTGCAAAGCCTGCATACCGCCCATGGAGCCCCCGGCGACGCAAAACAGACTGTCGATCCCCAGCTCGTCCAGCAAAATGGCCTGAGAGCGGACCATATCGGCAATGGTGATGACGGGAAAGTCGAGACCGTAGGGTTTGCCGGTTTTCGGGTTTTGGGATTCAGGCCCGGTTGTCCCCTGACAACCGCCAATGGCGTTGGGGCAGATCACAAAAAACCTGTCCGTATCGATGGGCAGGCCTGGGCCGATCATACGTTTCCACCAGCCCTCCTTGCCCGTTGCAGGGTGGTCATTGGCGGCGTGCTGGTCGAGCGTCATGGCGTGACACACCAGCACGGCGTTTGACTTGTCGGTGTTGAGGGTGCCGTAGGTGTTGTAGGCGACGGTGAACGGGGTGAGGTCTACGCCGCAATCGAGTGACAGTGGGCGGTCGGCGGCAAAGGTGATCGTTTCATATCTGGTGTTAAGCACGTCGTAGCCTTCTGGCGCCTTGCTGGATTGGTTCCGGCTCCATTTGTGCCAGAAAAGGCTGAACAGCTAGGGGGGTAGACCCCTGATTGTCAACGTTTTCTTTGATTTTAACGGTTGTGATCCTTATGAATAGCCGCGCGGCAAGTATGCCGTACCTTGCGGTATCATGCCGTGTAGCAGGACTGGAACGATGACGAACCTCAAGCCGCGTGCCGGCATTCTGGATATTGCCCCATATGTTGGGGGGCGTGAGAGTGTTGAGGGAGTTGCGCGTGTCTTCAAACTATCAGCTAATGAGACGCCGCTGGGGCCTAGCGCCCATGCGCTTGAAGCCTATCAGGGGGCGGCCCAGACGCTTGAGCGCTATCCCGACGGGGCGGCCTTGCCCTTGCGCGAAGCGATTGCCAAACGCTATGGGCTGAATGTGTCGCGCATCGTCTGTGGGGCTGGGTCCGATGAATTACTGCATTTGCTGGCTCAGGCCTATCTGGGGCCGGGTGATGAAGCGATTACCAGCGAGCACGGGTTTTTGATCTATCCGATTGTCACTCAGGCGGCGGGCGCACATGTCGTTCAGGTGTGTGAGACGGATTTCACGGCAAGTGTGGATGCTTTTCTGGCTGCTCAAAGCGAGGCAACGCGGGTTGTTTTTCTGGCCAACCCCAACAACCCCACAGGCACTTACCTGCCTGCGGAGGAGGTGCGGCGGCTTCGGGCTGGTTTGCGTGATGATGTTTTGCTGGTGCTGGATGCGGCCTATGCGGAATATGTTCGCCGGAACGATTATGAAGCCGGTATTGAGATGGTCGCGACCCACACCAATGTGGTGATGACGCGGACCTTCTCCAAAATTTACGGCCTGGCGTCCTTGCGTCTCGGCTGGGCCTATTGCCCGGAGGAGGTGGCGGACGTGCTGAACCGCATTCGGGGGCCTTTCAATGTGAACGGGCCAGCTCTTGCAGCGGGGATCGCGGCGATGGAAGATCAGGCCCATGTTGAACGGGCGGCGGATTATAATGAGACCTGGAGCGGGTGGTTGACGCGCGAGATTTCGGCGCTGGGCCTTGAAGTGTTGCCGACGGCTGCAAACTTTCTGAGTGTGCGGTTTCCAGATGAGGCTGGCAGGCGGGCTGAAGATGCGGACAGGTTTCTGGGGAGCCGCGGGCTTATTCTGCGGCAAATTAGTTCTTACGGCATGCCCGATTTTCTGCGTCTGAGCGTTGGGACGGAAGAGGCAAACCGGCTTGTTGTTGATGCATTGAAAGATTTTATGGGAGCGCAACCATGAGCGCTGAGAGAAAACCTCATTTTGAGCGGGTGGCGCTGGTGGGCCTCGGGCTTATTGGATCATCCCTTGGTCATGCCATGCGCCGCGGCGGGTTGGCCGGCGAAATTGTCGGCCATGCGCGCTCTGCGGCTACCCGGGCAAAGGCGTTGGAGCTGGGCTTCATCGACCGGGCCGAAGAGAGTGCTTCTTTGGCGGTGAAGGGTGCGGACCTTGTGATCTTGTGCACTCCCGTCGGAGTGGTGGGAGCTGTGGCCAGAGAAATTCATGGTGATCTGGCGCCCGGCGCGATCCTCACGGATGTGGGGTCGGTGAAGGGCTCTTTGGTGCGTGATGTGGGGCCGCTTGTGCCCGACGGGGTTCATTTTATCCCGGGTCATCCGATTTCGGGGACAGAAAAAAGTGGGCCGGAGGCGGGTTTTGCCGAACTTTTCGATGGGCGCTGGTGTATTCTGACCCCGGTTCCAGGAACCGATGTTGCCGCCGTTGAAAAGCTGACGGCGTTCTGGGAGGCGTGTGGGTCCAAGGTCGATCTTATGGACGCCAAGCATCATGACCTGGTGCTGGCGATTACAAGTCACCTGCCCCATCTCATCGCCTACAATATCGTGGGCACGGCGGATGACCTTGAAACTGTGACCAAATCTGAAGTTATCAAATATTCCGCCGGGGGGTTTCGCGATTCCACACGGCTGGCCGCATCGGACCCGACCATGTGGCGTGACGTATGCCTCAATAACCGGGAGGCGATTTTGGAAATGTTCGGGCGGTTCTCAGAAGACCTTGCGGCCATGCAGCGCGCGGTGCGCTGGGGAGACGGGGACGCTTTGTTTGATCTGTTTACCAGAACCCGCGACATACGGCGCTCTATCATTGATGCGGGGCAGGACAGTGCGGTTCCCAATTTTGGGCGTGATCTTGCCAATAGCAGTGAGACATCGGACGAGTAGAACGGGGGCGATGAGGTCAGTACAGGGGATCGAGCCGTGTGACAGCGATGGGCCCCAAGAACAGCACCCCTTCTTTCATCACCACCGGCAGATGCACCCGGCCGGGCTCTGCTCCTTGCAGGCTGGACAGGGCTGTGATGCCTGCAAAGGCAAGTCCGGCACTTCTCTGTGACACAATGCCGGCCTCTACCAGGGCTGCGATGAGACTGTCGAGATTGCCCACGCTGGTATGAAACCGGCCCTCCGGGCGGCCCTTTTCGTCCAGGGTGACTTCGCCTCTGCCGGTCATGTCGATCGGTCCCCAGTGCAGAACAAATTCAGATATGGCGAGGGTCGTGTTGTTGGCGGTGACATTTTGCAAGAGCATGGAGGGTGCGCGCAAAAGGTCTTCGGGGAGACCGGAAAAGCGTGCCTGAACGTCCAGCCTGGCGATGCGGGAGCCGGGCCAGGGGGCGGGGCCGAAATTTTCCCAGGCAATGTCTTCTGCGCGAAAGGCGGCATGGAACGCGTTGTTGGAGCTGTCGGGGCTGGAACTTTCGGGGCCAGAGCTATCAGGAGAAGGGCGGCCATGCAATTGCAGGCGGGTGGCGCTGGCAATACCTGCGGCAACTGGCCCTTCGCTGGTTTGTTGTTCGCGGTGAATAAAAAGGTTGGTGAGATCAACAGCCAGACGGTTTTCGTCTGCGTTCTCGCGGACGAGGCTCGCCCAGGCTTTTTCTGAACTGATATGCAGGAAGAAAGTTTCGAGCAGACCCTCGTTGGTTTGCGAATAATTTATAATCTGGTCGCTTTGCACATCCACGATGACGTGGTTGAGATTGTAGGGAAGCATCTGCGCGTTCACGCTGCCCGCCGACCACCCCCAGGGAGCCTGTGCATTTGGCATACCAACAGCAGGTGCTGTGAGGGTCATTTCCAGCCGATAGGGAAAGCCGCCGGTCTCCAGATTGTCCCAGGTGACGGCGAGGCCCTGTTCAGAACGTTCCGAGCGCCAGTCGAGAAGAGCGTTTTCAATGCTGTTGCTAAGGGCGTTCCACCATACCGCATAAGCCATTCCCAAAAGGAACAATACAAGGAAGGGTGCAATCAGGCCCCAGCGAACGGTTTTCAATTTCTGGGGAAGTCGGCTCATGGGGTCACGTCTCGGGCGTTGGGGGCGGAGGAGAGAGCTGCTAGAGTGTCGCTCAGTGTTGAACGAAAATCATTAAGCAAACGTGGCGACATCATGCCGGATTTATGGGTATTTGGGTATGGCTCTTTGATGTGGCGCCCGGGGTTTCGTTTCAAAGCACGCTACGCCGCCAGACTGTACGGCTATCACCGTGCGTTTTGTGTCTACAGCCATATTCATCGGGGCACCCGGGAAAAGCCAGGCCTGGTTTTCGGGCTTGACCGGGGTGGGGCGTGCCGTGGATTTGCGTTTCAGGTGGCGGGGGCGGACGTTGCGGCCACCCGCGACTATTTGAGTGAGCGCGAACAGGTGACGGGTGTTTATCTTGATGTGATGCGCCCGGTGCAGTTGATCGAGGGTCCGCAGACCAAGGTTGAGGCGCTGTGTTTCATTGTCGACCGGGAACACGAGCAATATGCGGGCAAGCTGACGTTTGACAGACAGGCAGACCTGATTGCGCGCGGTGTTGGTCGGTCGGGAAAAAACCCTGACTATCTGGAGAGTACGGTCGTGCATATGCGCGAGATGGGGATCAGCGATCACGGGCTGGGGATGCTTTGGCGTGCTGTAGAGCAGCGTCTGCATCCACCTGTGTCGCGCCGGTGAACCTGGCCAGTCGCGCCAGCGCCTGTCGGATGGCGGTTTTGCGCCCAGTTCCCAGCTTGATGCCGGGCTCCAGCCACAGGCCTTTCATTTCAAGACGGCCTTCTTTGCGGTGCACTTTCAGGTCGGCGCGCCCGGTGAGTTTTGTGCCCTCTAGAATGGGGAGCACGTAGTAACCGTATTGACGCTTTGCCTCGGGCACAAAAACTTCAATACGGTAGTCGAAGCCGAATAGACGCAGTGCGCGCTTTCGGTCCCGCAGGACAGGATCGAAGGGGCTGAGGAAACGCAGGCGGGTGGGCGGCGTTGTGAGGCCGGCGAGTTCGGTCCTGAGGGATGCAAAGGCAACGCCTGCCCGCATTTCCCCATCTGCCATTTCACTCATGGTCTCTATCAGTGTGCGGCCCATGTTTTTTTTGACCCACGCGTCAGCCTGCTTTACCGAAATGCTTTGCCAGTAGGCAGCTATTTCGCGAGGGGTGGCCGTGCCAAGCCGTTTCAGCGCTTCTGTGCATTTCCAGTCAATGGTTTGTGCAAGGGTTGGTTTGGGGGTTCTATCTGTTTCGCTGATGGTGCGTTCCGTCAGGTCATAGACTTTCTGGAAGCCTTCCCGGCGCGTGATGGCCAGTTCGCCCGTGCGCCAGAGGTGTTCCAGTGCGGTTTTGGATGGGCCCCAGCCCCACCAGGCCCCCTGCCCTTTGTCCTCGAAATCCCGGGACATGAGGGGGCCTTCTTTTTTTATTCTTTTGCGCACGGTGGTTATGGTTTTTATGCCGTTCGGGCCAAGGCGCTGGCACCATTTGGGGCTTTTTCGATTTTGTTTGGCAGCCTGAAAACGCTGGTGCCAATAGGGGTAGAACTCACATGGGATCAGGCAGGCGTCGTGGGTCCAATGTTCAAAGAGAGTCTTGCGGGTCTCGTGCAGTTCCTTGAGGTGGGCATAGGTATATCCATCGGCCCGGGAATGCAGGATCATATGATGGGCGCGCTCAACGGTGTTGATGCTGTCGAGCTGCACGTAGCCAAGCTGATGGATCAGGGCGTATAATTTGTTTGCATCAAACGGCCCTTGAGGGGCGTGGCCCAGCCCCTGGCGGTTAAGAAGCAGGCGGCGCGCTTCCTCATTGGGGAGTGTCAGGACCATGCTTGGCCGTTATCCACAGCGTGAGTAGCCACAAGCCGTGCAGGTGTCACACCCTTCCTGCCGGATGAGGGCGCGGTCGCCACATCGGGGGCAACTGGCCTGACGGGGGTCGATCTCATCTCCGGCCGCCTTCTTCAGGGCTTCGGAAAGCGGGCGGTCCTGTTCTTTGGTGATGAAGCCGATGTCGATCATGTGTTGTTCGATGACCTCACCAATGGCGGCCAGCAGGCTGGGGATGTACCGGCCATCGACCCAGGCGCCGCCGCGCGGATCAAAGACGGCTTTAAGCTCTTCCACCACAAAGGTCACATCCCCTCCCCGCCGGAACACGGCTGAAATCATCCGGGTCAGGGCGACCGTCCAAGCATAATGTTCCATGTTTTTGGAGTTGATGAAAATCTCAAAGGGGCGTCTGCGGTCGTCCTGTACAATGTCGTTGAGGGTGATGTACATGGCATGATCGCTCTCAGGCCATTGCAGCTTGTAGGTAAAGCCGGGCAGGACCGTGTTGCGCTCCAGTGGTGAAGACATGTAGATCACGCCGTCCCGTTCCACAGGGTCATGCAGAAGGCCGGGTGCTTCAAGGGGCAGGGCGGTCTGGCTGGCTGGCGGCTCTGGCTGTTTTTCGTCTGCGACAAGAACAGCGCCACGGATATTGTTGGGTCGATAGGTGGTGCACCCTTTGAGCCCCAGGTCGTAGGCATCCCGGTAGACTGACTTAAACGCCTCGAAATCTTGATCCTGTGGACAGTTGATGGTTTTTGAAATGGAGCTGTCGATGTATTTCTGGACGCTCGCCTGGACCTTCAGGTGATCGGCGGGGGAGAGGTCTTGCGTGGTGACAAAGTGACCTGGCAGCGGGGTCTCGTCCCCAAAGAGCTGGCGATGGAGGGCAACGGCATAGTCGACGACCTTTTCTTTGCGCCGGGTGCCGTCCGGCATCAGGACCTTGCGGGAATAGCTGAGCGCAAAAATGGGTTCGATGCCGCTTGAGACGTTGCCGGCAAACAAAGAGATGGTGCCGGTGGGTGCGATGGAGGTGAGGAGAGCGTTGCGAAGCCCGTGTTGGGCAATGGCATCGCGGATGTCTTCATCCAGTGCCTGCACGCTTTCACCTGCCAGAAAGGCCTGCGCGTCAAACAGGGGAAAACTTCCTTTCTCCGCAGCCAGCTCGGTCGAGGTGAGGTAGGCGGCGCGTTGAATGGTGTGCATCCAATTTTCAATGAGAACAAGGCCTGCGTTTGACCCATAGCGTACGCCGCACAGGGCCAGCGCGTCGGCGAGACCGGTGACGCCCAGGCCGATGCGGCGCTTGGCCTTTGCCTCGGCTTCTTGTTGGGGAAGGGGGAAGCGGGAAATGTCGATCACATTGTCCAGGGCGCGCACGGCGGTTCGCACCAGTGCTGTGAGTTCGCTTTTTTCTATTTGCGCGTCCGCTTCAAAAGGGGCACGCACCAGCCGGGCAAGGTTTATCGACCCCAGGAGGCAGGCCCCATAGGGTGGCAGGGGCTGTTCGCCACAGGGGTTTGTCGCGTGAATGGTTTCGCAATAGCTGAGATTGTTCGCTTTGTTGATGCGGTCGATAAAAATAACGCCGGGCTCAGCATAGGCGAAGGTTGCGCCCATGATCCTGTCCCACAGGGCGCGGGCTTTGAGGGTCTTGTAGGTCTTGCCGCCGAAGACAAGCGGCCAGTCACTATCTTGTTCGATCGCCTCCATGAAAGCATCGGAGACCAGGATGGACAGGTTGAACATGGTCAGACGCCCGGGCTCCTGTTTGGCGTCAATAAAGCCTTCGATGTCGGGATGATTGCAGGCCAGGGTGGCCATCATGGCGCCCCGGCGCGCGCCTGCTGACATGATGGTGCGGCACATGGCGTCCCAGACATCCATAAAGCTGAGAGGGCCGGAGGCATCGGCCCCGACCCCGTTGACGATGGCGCCTTTCGGGCGAAGTGTCGAGAAGTCGTAGCCGATACCACCGCCTTGTTGCAGGGTAAGGGCTGCTTCTTTCAGGGCTTCAAAAATGCCGCTCATGTCGTCGCGGATGGTGCCCATGACAAAACAGTTGAAGAGCGTTACCGAGCGATCCGTGCCGGCGCCGGCAACAATGCGCCCGGCAGGCAGAAAACAAAAACCCTCAAGGGCGGTTTTGAAGCGAGCCGCCCATTTGGCCTGTTCGTCAAGAGGTTCGGCTTTCGCCAGTGCGTTGGCAATTCGCTCCCATGTCGCTTCAACCGTTTTGTCGACAGGCAGGCCGTCGGGGGTCGTGAACCGGTACTTCATCTGCCAGATCTGCTCGGCAATCGCCGGCAGGGGGGTCAGAGAAGGGGAACTGTCTTTGGACAGGGTCATGGGTCTTGCTACCGGTCTCTCAAATGGATCAGAAGGAGGGTGATCCTACGGGTCGCATTCTTTCCGGTCAATAAATGTTCTTCGTATGTTCTAGCTTTGTGAAGGTGTGGTGAAGCCAGCTTCGGCCAGCAATCTGTCCGTGGCGGTTTCGATGCGGGTTTCCAGCTCGGTCATGAACTCCTTGCGGGACAGGCCGGAGGGAAGGGGCGGGAGAAACTCGATGATGATGTTTCCCGGTTTGCGGAGCAGTTTGCGTCGCGGCCAGAACAGGCCGGAGTTAAGGGCGACGGGTATGCACGGTATGTCGAGGTGGCGGTAAAGCCCGGCAACGCCCGGCATGTAGGGATTGCGCTCGCCCGGTGCTGCGCGTGTGCCTTCGGGGAAAATAATGAGATGGCGGCCTTCTTCAGCGGCCTGGCCTGCCTGTCTGAGCATCTGGCGGAGCGCTTTGGGGCCATCGGAACGCCGGATTGCGACCATGCGCGCTTTGCGGATATACAGGCCATAGAGGGGCACATAGAGAAGTTCCTGTTTCAGCACGAGGGCTGGATGCTTCACGATGGCAATAAGGCTTACCGTCTCCCACATGGACTGATGTTTGGAGGCGACGATACAGGCCGTTTCGGGGACATTCTCAAGTCCGCGGACTTCGTAGGTAGTGCCGGCAATGACTTTCAGGAGCCAGAGGTTCCACTGTCCGACGGCTCGCATGAAGCTGACGGCGTAGCGCGACGGGCCCAGCAGCAATGGCAGGCCCAAAAGTCCCGCCAGAACCGAGCCCACATAAAATGCGAAGTTAAACAGCACAGACCTGAAAACGATCAAAAGAGACTCTCTCCCATTACTTCCCTACGAAACCCTCTGCCTCTTCAAGGCCGCCGAGGCGCACGAGCGTTAGCAGAAATTTGGAATATTCGGAAATGAGAAGGCGGGTGGTTCCGCGATACCGCCACCATTCATCCAGGCGCACGGCATCGTGAAAGACCGGGTATCCGGCCAGCGAGACTTCGGGCATGGCGTGGGTCAGTTCGCGCAAAGCCCGTGGCAGATGATAGGCGCTGGTGACAATGGTCAGGCTTCCAAAGCCGTTTGTCTTTGTCCAGGCGGCAGCCTCGGCCGCATTGCCGATGGTGCTTTCGGCCCGCCAGTCAATATCGACGCAGCAGTCAAACAGGGCCGCGTCGGCGTGTACCAGGTCGCGTAATGTCTCCCGGGTCACGCCGGGATGGACACCGGAGATCAGGAGGCGTTTTCCTCTGTTGACGGCGAGCAGTTGTACGGCGGTTTCAATACGCGCAGCGCTTCCGGTCAGCACCACAATGGCGTCGGTCTGGGAGACAGGCGCGGAGACAGCGTCCGGGATTTCGTTCAGGAACCAGATAAAGCCCATGCCATAGGCGAGTGCGACTGCAGCCAGGCCGGCCAAAACCAGCCTGATATGGCGGAGGAGTCCCCGCAAAAGAAGTTTAAGTCGTGCGCGCATGAGCGGTTACCACTGGTTCCCGGAGCGACGAGTTTAGCACATTAGCGCGCTAAATAACCCAGAAAAGAGGGCTAGATCATTTGTTTGAGGATGCGCAAAACGGTAATCCTTGCGGCCAGTGTTGTGGTTAATGCAATGACGGCGGGGACAATAAGAAGCCAGGGGTAATCGCCCAGCGTGAGGCCCGGGACGGGTAAAAGAAAGGCGCTTCCCTCAGCGCCCACCCACGAGATTGCCAGGAAGGTCAGCGTGGCTGCCCCCAGACCACTGGCGCCACCGCGCAGGCCCAGTTGCAGAAAATGGTGCTGTATTTCGTTGGCCACAAATGCGTCATGGGCACCGACCAGATGCAGGACCTCAACGGTTTCATGGTTGGCGGCAAGGCTCGCCTGGGTTGCAAAGACAACAATAGCACCTGTGGTCAGAGTGATGAGACCCAGAATGCCGATTGACAGCCAGGTCGCGGAGCGCGCCGCACTCAACAGTTCCTCCAGCCATTGGCGGTGGGTGTCCAGTTCGATGCCCGGCGCTGCGGCGGCCAGGCGGGCTGCAAGGTGGCCCATGTCGATCTGGGCATCAGGAGCCAGTTTCACATCTATCAGTGCCGGGAGAGGCAGGGTTTCACCGCTCTGGGCCTGCCCCAGCCAGGGATCGAGCAGGGCGCGCACGTCTGCATCAGGCAGCGCCCGGGCGGCTTGAATGCCGCTGGTTCCCTCCAGGACGGCAAGGGCAGCGCTTATCTGGTCTTCTGCGGTAATATCGGTTTGCGGTTTTATCTGGATGGTGAGGGAGCCTTCCAGTTGCGTGGTCCAGTCAGAGGCAGAGCGGGTGACCGTCACCATTGCTCCCAGTGCCAGCGTGGCCAGGTAGCACATGGCGGCAACCACCAGCACCAGGGTTGCCCCGGTAATGTCGGCCGGGGGCATGATGCCGATCCTGGGCCTTGGTCTGATCTTGCCGACGCCTGCTGCAAACCAGGCTTTGGCCAGCGCGACCCGGTTTCCGGATGCTGTCGCGGTGGGGTTCTTACTGTCGTCAGGCACGGTAGGTCAGCTCCCCGTTCTGGATGATGAGTTCCGGCGCGGGCGTCCGCTCGATCAGGGCGCGGTCGTGGGTGGCAATCAGGACGGAAGTGCCAAGCCGGTTCAGCTCGATGAACAAACGCAACAACCGTTGCCCCATTTCCGGGTCGACATTGCCCGTGGGTTCGTCCGCCAGCAGGAGGGCAGGGCGGCCAACGACGGCGCGCGCGATGGCGGCGCGTTGCTGCTCTCCGCCTGACAGGGTTGAGGGATGCGCCTGCATCCGGTCTCCCAGCCCAACCCATGTCAGCAGCTCTTCAACGTCATCGCGGTAGTCAGCCTCTTCCTGGCCGATGACACGCAAGGGCAAGGCGACGTTTTCATAGGTGGTGAGGTGTTCGAGCAGGCGGAACTCCTGAAACACAACGCCGATGCGCCGACGCAGGCCCGGCAGTTCCGCGCGCGTGGTGGTTGCAATGTCCTGCCCGAACATGGAAATCAGCCCTCTGGACGGCTTGTGCGCCAGGAACATCAACTTCAGAAGCGATGTCTTGCCGGCCCCTGACGGGCCGGTCAGGAAATGCAGGGAACCTGGCTCCAGATGAAAGGATACGTCGCGCAGAATTTCCGGGCCCATCGCATACCGCATACCCACATTTTCAAATCGAACCATATGTGACGCTCGTTCTGGTTGGCCGGGCCTAAAAATTTGCGCCGGGCGTGGTCATATTAACTGAAGGTTAACCACGAATGGGCGTTTAATAGTCGGCACGGGCACGGTATGCACGCAAAATTTCTGTGAGACACAATTTCGCCGATTGCTTGAGTTTATCCCAGAGCCTATGCCAAAGTGGACCAGACCCTCTCTGTCAAGAAAAGCCCTGATTCGGATGATTATTTCCTGCCCAGCCTGCTCAACACGCTACCAGGTCGACCCTGGGGGTTTTGTGCCCAAAGGGCGCAAGGTACGCTGCGCGAAATGCGGGGATACCTGGCATCAGGATCCGCCTAAGGACGTGCCCAAGACTTTGGGGGTGAGCGATGAAGCCGATGAGGCTTCGCCCAAGGCTCCTCCCCCTCCTGCTTCCCAGGATGAGGAGGCCACGCCCACTACCAGTGCCGGGGCGCAGGCTGTTACAACCCGGCGCATGGCGTCTTTTCGTAAGGGACTGGCGCGCTGGCGGCTTGGTCAGGCTGCCGGGTTTGCCGGTTTGGCGCTGTTTGTTTTTGGGACGCTGTATCTCGTCTACGCCTACAAGGACGATCTGGTCGCTGCCTGGCCTGCAACCGCTGCATTGTACGCGCTGGTAAATGAGCCGGTGCATCCGCAAGGGATGGAATTCCAGAACGTTTCCTACGAGCATCAATATGAGAACGGCCTTCCGGTTCTGGCGATAACGGGTGAGGTTGTAAATATCGGTGATGGACGCCAGCCCGTGCCGCGGGTTCGCGTGGGACTGCGGGATGAAAGCCAGACGGAACTTTATGCCTGGACTTTTGCGCTGCCGGAGCAAGCTTTGGACCCGGAGGAGACGGCGGAGTTTGTGACGCGGCTGTCGAGCCCGCCGCTGGACGCTCATGATCTGGAAATCAGGTTTCTGGATGAAGACGAACAGGCTGACGATCTGTAAAATCCCGACCTTTGGCCCGGGTGCCTAAAAACGGCGCAGCAATCTTTCAAGATAATCGAGTTCGCTTTGAGGGCGACCCCGTTCGGCTGCGCGTTTTCGCAGCTCGCCCAGAATTTGCCGCGCCCTTTGGATGTCCAGTTCCCCGGGAATAACTGTGGAACGCGATCGGTCAGGGCCGGATGACAGAGGACGACCGAGCGGGTCGGTCATGTTGCCGCCGGCCCGGTCGCCTGCCTGGTCACCGCTCTCCGCCATGGATTTGAACATGGCGTCGGCAAGGGCCTGGGCGCCCTGTTGTAACTGATCGACGGCCTGTCCCTGCGCGCCGGTCGCGCTGTCTGTCCGGCCCTGTTCCAGGCGATCGTGCGCTCTGTCCATCGCCTCTGTGGCACGTTCAAGCCCGTCGGGAACAGGTTGTCCCTGACCACCCAGTTTTGCCACCATCTCCTGAAGCTGCTGGTGCAGCGCGCGTTGTTGTTCCTGAAGGCTCTCCAGGGTTGAGGAGCCAGGCTGAGTGCCGCTCTCGCTCTGGCCGCCGGCTTGGCCGTCGGGCTGTGCGCCCTGTTGTGTGCCCTGGCCGTGCTGGAAGGTCTCGTCCATCAGGGCACGCTGGCGGTCGATAATCTCTCCCATTTCGCCGATGGCGTCGGACAGGCTGGTCTCGCCGGGCGTCATGCCGCTCTGGGCACTGTCCGTGTCCATGTTTTCGAGAATTGAGTCCAGTTGCGACAGCAGGTCCCGGGCCTGCTCGCGGGCACCGGTTTGCGCCAGCTTGGCAATGGCATCAAGCATCTCTTCCATCTGCGCACGGTCCATTGCCTCACCTTCGGTTCGAGGCGGAGAGGTCTGGTCTGTCTGAGCGGCTGAACGGTTTGTCAATTCGTCCAGATAGCGCGAAAGAGCCGATTTCAGCTCCTGCATCAACTGTTCAAGTTCTTCTGGCGAAGCATCGTCGCCAAGCGCCTCGGCCAGAGCCTCTCTGGCGGCGCGCAGGTCGCGCTCAGCGAGGGAGAGGCCTCCGTCTTCGATATGGAGGGCTAGGTCCCACAACAGCTCTGAGACACCCCTCAGGGCACCAGGGTGGCGGGCGTTGACGAGGCGCCAGTAGGCGGCGCGCAGACCCAGATAGACCGTCTTGTCTTCCAGGTACGTGTCGGCTCCCAGAGTGAAGGCATTGAGAAAGCCCGCCACGCTGCCCCGGTTTAAGGGCGACAGGGCGAGGCGCTGCCTTTGCTCGATTATTGCGGCTGCGAGCGGCTTTTCAAAGTTGCGGGCCGGCAGGTTGAAAGTCACCGTTCGGCTGGACCCTTCCTGGCCCCCATGGTCGGTTGCCACAAGGGTCAGTTGGACGGGCAGTCCTGCCCACGGGTGGGCGGTGAGGTCCCGGAAAGCCGTGTGGGTTGCTGATTTTGGGTTCAGGCCCGGGAGCGGTAGATCCAATCGGGTTTCAATGCGCTCGGCGACAAAGCCATCCAGAAGAGGCGGAAAACCCGGCCGGGCGGGCCGTTTCTCGCTCAGCCAGAAAATGGTCTGCTCCTGCAGGACGGAAACGGGATCAAGCGCCAGATCAACATGGAGGCCGGTGACGCCGTAATCATCGGAGACTTCATAGGTAAAGTGCAGGGTCTGCCGCCGGGTTGTTTTGATCGGTTCAAGCAGAGAGACTGTGGGCGGGGTGTCGGCAAGGGTGGTGATCTGCCAAGTGCCGAGGGTGTGAGAGCCTTGAGAAATGGAGAGGTCTGCGTCTTGTTCCAGGCTCACAATAGTTTCGTAGGCTGTATTTTCGCCCTCCTGCCGGACGTGCGTGGTCAAGGCCTGTGTTCCCAGCGCGATGCGGGGGGGCGTGCCGCCAAAAACCTGCACGTTGAGGGTGCTTGTTGCGGGAACCTCCAGGGGCTCGCGGCGTTGGCTGGTGAGAAAGACCGGGGCCTGCCCGGTATAGGCGGGGGGCGTGATCCAGGCATCCAGGCGACCGGGTTTTCCCAGCCCCACCAGGCCGGGGAAGAAAGCCTGTTCCAGACGGGGGCGGGCGTCGGGCCCGGCGATCACGAATGTCGCGACCAGACAGAGTATCAGGGCGGCGCGCAGGGCGATGGGGTCTTTTGCCGCCAGCCCGGGTGTAGGGAGCTTGAGTTTCATAAGGCCGAGGCGGGCGTGTGCCCAGGCCCGGTGTGCCGCCCATAGCTGCTGGCTGCCGGTTCCGGCGGCGGGCTGATCGGTATAGGTGGATAGGGGCCGGTGTGGCAGGCCGTTGGCCTGTTCGAGGTGGCGGAGTGTATCGTCGCGTGTCGGCCAGGCAAGGGCCCCGCGCCGGAGCCAGATCAGCAGGCCCGCACCGCCCATGCCGATGAGCAGGGCAACCCACTGGGCAAGCAGCGGCAAGGCCCCGAGCAGGCCTGTGAGGGCCATTGCGGTGTAGACGCCCAGTGTTCCGGCTGCGGGCCACAGAGCAGGCCAGGCGCGTTCCCACCACAGCGAGAGGCGCGTGAGCGCGATCCGGCGCTCAAGTCCCGCCGAGATGTTTGATGTGCCTGGCATATCGGCCACCCGGTCCTGTCCTTGTCTCTGCCTGGTGCATGAGCCGATCCGGCCTCAGATCAGGCTTTGTCGCTTAACCAGTCAGGCAACCTATCGTGTTTGAGCATTTCGTCATAACTAGGGCGGGGTCGGATCACAGCGAATTGTTCACCCTTGACCATGACTTCGGGCACCAGAGGGCGGGTATTGTAGGTGGAGGCCTGCACGGCGCCATAGGCGCCTGCGGACATAATCGCCAGCAAGTCCCCTGATTTTTGGGGAGGCAGGTCGCGGGATTTGGCAAAAAAGTCGCCGGTTTCGCAGACCGGGCCAACAATGTCGTAGGGCGTGCGGGCGGTTCCGGGGGCTGCCTCCCGGACCGGCTGTATCTGGTGATAGGCATCATAGAGGGTGGGCCGGATGAGGTCGTTCATGGCCCCATCGACGATCAGAAAAGAACGGTCCTGCCCCGGCTTGTCATAGATCACCTCGACCACAAGGATGCCTGCATTGCCCGCGATCATACGACCGGGTTCAAACAGGAGCTGGCAGTCAAGGTGCCCGACGGTGCGGTTGACCATAGCGGCATAGTCCGAGGGTGGAGGGGGTACGTCATTTGTCCCGCGATAGGGAATGCCGAGCCCGCCGCCTAAGTCCAGGCGGGTGATCTCGTGGCCCGCAGCACGCAATTCCCCCACCATTGTAGCGATGCGGGAAAAGGCTTCCTCAAAAGGGGCAAGCTCGGTGAGCTGGCTGCCGATGTGTACGTCAATGCCAACAACTTTGATGCCGGGCAGCTCGGCTGCGCGGGCATAGACGTGGGGGGCGCGCAACCAGGAGACGCCAAATTTATTCTCTGCCTTGCCGGTGGTGATTTTTTCATGGGTTTTGGCGTCTACGTCGGGATTGACCCGTATCGCAATGGCTGCCTCGCGCCCCACCTCACAAGCGATGTCTGACAGCAGTTCAAGCTCCGGCTCTGATTCCACGTTGAACTGGTGAATGCCGGTTTCAAGGGCGAATTTCAATTCGGGCGCCTGCTTGCCAACGCCGGAAAAGACGATGCGCTCAGGCGGTATGCCCACCGCCAGGGCACGGCGCAGCTCTCCTTCCGAGACGATATCGGCCCCTGAGCCTAGATCGGCGAGTGTCTTGAGGATCGTCAGATTTGAGTTTGCTTTTACGGCGTAGCAGACGAGCGTATCTGCGTTCGCAAAGGCGTCTGCGAACACGGTGTAATGACGTTCAAGCGTTGCCGTTGAGTAGCAATAAAACGGTGTGCCAACGTGCTCTGCAATCTGGGCAAGAGAGACGTCCTCTGCGTGGAGGACGCCGCCGCGATAGTGAAAATGATGCACTGGTGTTTCTCTTTTTCAGGAACCAAACTGGCGGCTCTCCTCAGAGCCTTGTGAAGGGGGGCCAAGGGGGCCTTTTTTACCGCACGCGGCAAGGCCAAGGCTTGCGACCAGCGCCAGCAACAATACAGTCCTTATCATTTCGGCTCTCCTTTATGTTTCTGGTTTTCAGCTTCCAGTATCGCCAGCCAGCGGGCGGTCTCGCGACGCACATTGGCGGGGGCGGTGCCTCCGAAACTGGTGCGGCTGGCGACCGAGCTTTCGACGCTCAAGATGGAATATACATCATCTGTGATGGCGGGCTCTACGGCTTGCATATCTGCCAGTGACAGTTCATGCAGGTCGATGTCTTTGGCTTCGGCGCGGGAGACCAGCGTACCGGTGACATGGTGTGCCTGACGGAATGGCAGGTCGGCCACGCGCACGAGCCAGTCGGCCAGATCGGTTGCAGTGGAGAACCCGCCACCGGCGGCTTTGGCCAGGGTTTGTTTGTTTGCGGTTAGAGAACCTGCCATGGCTGTCATGGCGGCAAGACATAGGGAGAGGGCGTCCAGCGCGTCAAAGAGGGCCTCTTTGTCTTCCTGCATGTCCTTTGAGTAGGCGAGTGGCAGGCCTTTCATCACCACTGCGAGTGATGTGAAAGCGGCAATAATGCGGCCTGTTTTTGCCCGGACAAGCTCTGCTGCGTCAGGGTTGCGCTTTTGCGGCATGATCGATGAGCCGGTTGTCAGGCTGTCGGGCAGGTCAATGAATTTGAAGCCTGCTGACATCCAGATCACGATTTCCTCGGCAAAGCGGGAGAGGTGGGTGGCGGTAATGGCGGCAGCGCTTAATGTTTCCAGTGCGAAATCCCGGTCCGATACGCTGTCGAGTGAATTGCGGGTGGGGGCGTCGAAGCCAAGGGCCGCTGCCGTCTGCTCCCGGTCTATGGGGAACGATGTTCCGGCCAGGGCCGCAGCCCCTAGCGGGCACTGGTTGAGGCGCGTACGGGCATCGCCAAACCGGCCCCGGTCGCGGGCCAGCATTTCCACATAGGCCAGGCAGTGGTGGCCGAAGGTCACGGGCTGTGCGGTTTGTAAATGGGTAAACCCCGGCATGACGGTATCTGCGTGGGCTTGTGCCTGCTTCACAAAAGCCAGTTGCAATGCATTGAGCTGGGTGTCCAGGTGGTCGATTGTGTCACGCACGTAGAGCTTGAAATCGGTTGCCACCTGATCGTTGCGCGAACGGGCTGTGTGCAGCCGTCCGGCTGCCGGGCCAACGATCTCGGTCAGCCGGTTTTCGATGTTCATGTGAATGTCTTCAAGCGCACGGGAGTAGGTGAACTGGCCCGCCTCAATATCTCGCGCAATTGTGTCCAACCCGGCGAGGATTTGATCGGCGTCGCTCTTTGAGATAATCCTCTTGTCCGACAACATGGCGCAGTGCGCCTTCGAGCCCTGGATGTCCTGGCTCGCCAAGCGTTGGTCAAACCCGATGGAGGCGTTGATTTCCTCCATTATCTCATCGGGGCCGCTTTCAAACCGGCCGCCCCACATTTTGTTGCTCATCGTTTTTGCTCCGGCGCTTCATGTCGGGTGCTGCGATGACAGGAGAGGATCTCCATGGCGTCTCAGCGTGTGATACAGCGACCGGCCTTTCTGGCGCTCGCAGGAGTTGCGATCCTAGTGGTGCTTGCGGGCATATACTTGGTTTTTTCGGGAAAAAGCAATGATGGGGCCGGAAAATCGACGTCCGGGCTGGATGTTTTTGCCGTAGGTGCGATGGCCAACTTTACCTTTTTGGAGCCGGGAGACCCGGTTTTAGATGTTAAATTCCACGATGAGGCGGGAGATGAGAGGGATATTGCTGAATGGCGCGGCAAAATGGTTCTGGTCAATATCTGGGCAACCTGGTGCGGTCCTTGTCGGCATGAAATGCCTGCCCTTGATCGGCTTCAGGAGATGCTGGGGGGCGATGATTTTGAGGTGCTGGCGCTCAGTATTGACCGGGGGGGCATGGACCTGCCCCGCGCCTTCTACGTTGAAAACGGTATCGAGCAGCTTGCCCTTTACAATGATGCCACGGCGCGTGCCGGGGTGGCCCTTGGGGTGTTTGGGATACCGACAACGGTTCTGCTTGACCGGAAAGGCCGTTTGATCGGGCGGCTGGTGGGGCCGGCAGAATGGGATGATCCGGCGGCGGTGGCGCTTGTGCAGGCAACGCTGGCGGTGCCTGACTGAAGGGAATTACAGCGCGCCTGTGTCGCCTTGTATGACAACCATGCCTAACAGTTGGCTGACGGTGTTTCCATCACTGGTTAACGGTAAAACGGCGGTATGGGCGATGTGGAAACTTCTCTCCGGATCGCTGCGGCGACCGCGTGTAAAAACAGGGTTACAGGTCTTGCAGGCCTGCACGAAGGCGGTTTGCCAGCGTTGTAACATTGTACGCCTGGCGGCATCAGGGATATCGGGCGAAAAGTCTTCCAGGAATTTTCCTGTTCGCTCTTC
>CAZNLO010000043.1:0-20847 GCA_964573935.1 uncultured Parvibaculum sp.
GGAGCGAAGCGCTCCATGCCGATCGGGTTGGTGCGAAGCCTTAAGTATTGATTGAGGTCTGCGGTGAGGGCTTTGAAATCATATTCTGTTTTATCACCCCAACAATTTGCATTTGTTTCCATCTGTCTCTTCTCCCCGGTTGTTTGTTCTGTTGGAAGGAGCGTGGCCTCTTGCGAAGAGGGATGCAAGCTCTCGCCTTGCCGGAGGTGAAGGGACCGCGCATCACGTAGACAGGTCGTGTGTGATGGTGATCTGTGTCTCAAGCATCACAGTGCGTGTGCAACTTACTCCTTAAGCGGAGCTATATGTGTTTCCCCGTGCTGTAGTGTTGACCGTGTGGAAGGCCAAGTGTATTTACATACCCATGATAGTGACACAAACATATCGGGCGCAAAATTGGTGCCGCCATTCGTACCCACGGGGCTGGGTCGTCTGCGTATAAGCATGTCATTGCTTATCCGACGTTACTTTCTAAGCCCCACCTTACCGGTTGGGGCTTTTTGTATCTGAAGCCTTAAACGGTAATCCGATAAACAATCGAGAGGCGTTTTAGATGACCGGTTTTTCTCATCAAACCCTGAATGCTGCTGCGATTTACGTGTTTTCAGCTCGTAAACTTTAACGACTGCCCACACGTTTCCGCTTCGGTATCTCAGTAGCAAGCGCATGTTGCGTGCGCTTGAGCACCTGTAGACCAACCTCGTCTGTTGGCATCTGCGGTGAAGGCGGAGCCACGTCTTCAAGGTGATACCTGACCCATCGTACTGCAAAGGAGTTTCCGGGCCTCGGGAGCAATCCCTTCCGGCTGCCCGGAGATAAAGACCTATGAATAGTGAACTAAAAACGCGTGCCCTTTTTCGACTGAACCACCTAAGGGTTCTGGCCGTTGGTGCTGCACTGGCTTTGTTTCTTTTTCACCGTCTTGGTGTGAACCCTGTCGGCGATTATTTTGAGTAGTTGCTGGTTGTGTTGCCCGCTCTTGAACTGTCGGGCCTTGCGGCGCTTGTCGCTATGGCCTCAGATGCTGATACGGACAAGGGACGCACCATCGGTGGTTGGGGGCAAAGTGTTGCCGCCCTTCGCTGGTTTGGGTTTGTGATCGTGGCTAACTGGATTTTGGCAATTGGCGTCGCACTTACTCTTGAGGTTTATGTCGATCTTGGGGGACCGCCTATGGTGACGTTGCCACTGTAAGGCAGAACCGTGGTGTGGTGTGCGGGAAGCCCCGCCACCGCGCTTTCGTTTCGTAGCTCTAAGCGGTCAGGCCCAGCCGCTGCAACTCCTGCCGAATGACAGCCTTGCGGGTTGCATCTGAGGGGTGAGTGGACATGAACTCAGGAGGCGGGGAGCCGCTGCGCTGGGTGGACATGTTGTCCCAGAATTCCAACGACTGGCGGGCATCAAAGCCTGCCCGATGCATATAGTTAACGCCCAGCCGGTCCGCCTCCAGCTCATGGCGACGAGAATAGGGAAGCAGCAGCCCGAACTGGACGCCCAGCCCCAATATGCCGGCGATCTGTGCGCCGCCGCGCACGTCGCCTGCTTCCAGCGCAACGGCGGCGGCTGTCATGCCGATGCCTGCCGCCATCTGCTGGCTGTAGCGCTCAGCCGCGTGGCGGGCAGTGACGTGCCCTATTTCGTGCCCCATTACAGTGGCGAGGTGGTTATCGTTTTTCATCCGTTTGAAAATACCGGTGTAGAAGCCGACTTTGCCACCGGGAAGGACGAAGGCATTTGCCTGATCGTCGTCAAAAACAGTGAATTCCCACGGCTTGTTTTGCAGGCCAGCGGTTTGCACAATTCTGGAGCCCACATTTTGAAGGCGGCGATTGAGACTCGGATCGCGTGATATTTTGCTCTGGCGTTTCAGTGAGGTCCAGGAGGCGGACGCCATTTGGGCGATTTGTCCGTCGGACACGAGCATTAGCTGGCTGCGGCCGATTGACTGGTTCTGCACACACCCGGAAACGGCGATGATGGAGCCAGCGGCCAGGCCCTGGACGAGCCGCCGCCTGTTCATGACAATGGGCTTTTGATCGAGAAAAGTTATGCTCATGTTTCGCGTCCCCTTCGTGTCCGGGCGGTCAAGACCGATGCTTGTCTGAGTGTAGCTTACTTGAGGCCGGGAGTTTTCCAAACATTGACCTTTGCGAGGTAAAACATATTATTTAGAATAAATATAATATACCTTGTAAAATACTGAAATTATTATATATTAATTTTTAAAATTGGAGATTGTTCATGCAAATTGATATTGGTATTTCCCAAGAAGACCGGACACGCATCGCAGCCGGATTGACGCGTGTTCTTGCCGACACTTACACGCTGTATCTGAAGACCCACAATTACCACTGGAACGTGACGGGGCCGATGTTCAACACGCTGCACACCATGTTTGAGGTTCAGTACAATGAGTTGTGGATGGCGGTGGATGAAATTGCAGAACGGGTGCGTTCGCTGGGGGAGTATGCGCCGGGCAGCTACAGAGCCTATGCGGAACTCACCACCATTGAGGAAGATGCGAGTGTTCCCAAAGCCGAGATAATGATTGCCAACCTGGTGAAGGGGCACGAGGCGGTCGTTCGTACGGCGCGGGAGGTTTTTCCTCTTGCGGGGGAGGTTGGCGATGAGCCGAGCGCTGACCTTCTGACCCAGCGTATGCAGGCCTCTGAAAAGACCGCCTGGATGTTGCGCTCCATGCTGGAAACGTGACGGGTTGCGCTAGGTGCCGTTCTTGTTCACGAAACTGCGAGCAAACTGTGGGGCAGATCGCCGGAAGGTGATTTGCCTCTTTCGTATTTTGGGTGAAAGCTGCGCCTGAATTGAAGGAGAAGGCTCATGCTTATCAAGAACCGCCGACGCTGGGAAATTTCAGAGAATGAAGTCACCGAGGAAAGCATTTTTTTCAATCGTCGCCGTTTTTTGAAGAATAGCGGTTTGCTGGCTGCCGGCATTGGCGCAGGCCTTGTGGCCGGGTGTAATGACGGGGCGGAGGCGGATACGGCGGGCCCTGTTCTTCGTGACCCGAACGCAGCACGGTACCCTGCGCCGCGCAATACGGACTTTACCCTCACACGGGAGATCAGCCGGGAAGAAGTGACGTCGCGCTACAACAATTTCTACGAATTTGGTAGTCACAAACGCATTTCCGGTGCGGCGCAGGCGTTGGAGATACGGCCCTGGCAGGTGGTGCTTGATGGGGATGTGGAAGAGGTTCTCACTCTGGACGCCGATGATCTGATTGCGCGGATGCCACTGGAAGAGCGGCTCTACAGACACCGCTGTGTTGAGGCCTGGGCGATGGCCGTGCCGTGGACCGGGTTTCCGCTCGCCGAACTGGTGAAACTGGCCAATGTAAAATCCGGTGTGCGTTACCTGCGGATGGAAACTTTTCATAACCCTGAGGTTGCAACCGGGCAGAACCAGTTCTGGTACCCGTGGCCTTATGTGGAAGGCCTGACGATTGAGGAAGCGACGAATGATCTCGCCTTCATGGTGACAGGGGTTTACGGAAAGCCCCTACCCAAGCAATTCGGGGCACCGCTTCGTCTTGCCGTGCCGTGGAAATACGGTTTCAAATCGATCAAATCCATTGTGCGTTTTACATTTACCAAAGAGCGTCCGGTGAGCTTCTGGGAAGAGGTCAACGCGGCAGAGTATGGTTTCTGGGCGAATGTGAACCCGGAAGTTCCCCACCCACGCTGGAGCCAGGCAACGGAAGAGCTGCTGGGGACCGGTACACGGGTGCCAACGCAATTGTTCAACGGGTATGGGGAAGAGGTTGCACACCTTTATACAGGCGAGGAGCAGTTGCTCTACCGGTGAGTTTTGCGCTGATAAAGCCGTAACACGTCGTCATATAATGTGACTGGTGGTGTAGGTTGTGCAGCCTATGGTGCGGCATGACAAAACCTACTTTGGTGATCTTCGATTGTGATGGTGTGCTTGGTGATACCGAGCCTGTTGCAGGCGCGATGTTTTCTGCGTTCGCGCGGTCGGCGGGCTACGGTGCTGACCACGAAACATGCCTCAGGACGTTTCGTGGTCGCTCCTTGAAGACATGCATGGGAATGATCGAAGCAGATATTGGTAGGCCTCTGGCTGAGGGGTGGGGGGATGAGGTGACGCGCAAAGGGCGCGCTGTTTTTGACCGCCATGTTGCCCCGATCCCCCACATTCATGCGGTCACGGATGCGGTGGTGACGGCTGGACTGCCCAGTTGCGTCGCTTCGTCCTCGGTTATGGGGCATATTGAGACGGTGCTCCGCCATATCGGGCTGATGGATCATTTTTCCGGCAATCTCTATAGCGCGACCATGGTATCCTATGGCAAACCGGCCCCGGACCTCTTTTTGCACGCGGCGGGTGATATGGGGCATACGCCTTCCCGTTGTCTTGTCATTGAAGACAGTCTGCCTGGTGTTGAGGCCGGGGTTGCAGCAGGTATGAAAGTTTTTGGTTATGCGGGGGACCCAGAGACCGACGCCCGTGCCCTAGCGGACGCCGGTGCGCAGGTGTTTGACGATATGCGCAAGCTGCCGGGGCTTATGGAAATTTAGCTCTCCATAAGAATACACACCGCAAATTTCTCGACCTTACGGAAGAAGAACGCGCGGCACTTGAAGCTTTTGTCGGCAACGAAAAGTTACAGTTCTCGTCTGGAAGTGTGTTTTGTCAGTGACTGCGGAGAACCGGTAAAGTGCTCTGGATAAAGAAAACTTTCCCTAACTCATATATGCAGATCACTCATATGAAAATGTGCCAACAAAGCCCGGTTACAGAAAACACCCGAGAGTTTATTGCAGAAAACTTTAAGAATACAGAACTTGGGTTGATTAGAATTGCGAAGAACCTGGGCCTTTCAAGTATGGCTGATCGCGATATCGTTTCTCACTGTCGCAAAATAATCCTATCCACCCCAACCGACAAAATCGAAGTGCGTGGAAAAAATTACTATCTGCATTCTCAAAAATATTCTGCGGTACTGACCATTAACAGATCAAGCTTGGGAATTATTACAGCCAAGCGCAAAAGCGATAATTTTCTGCCTCTTCAGCCCCAATAAAACCAGGTCAATTCAGCCGTAGAAGTATAGATGGATCAGGCGCGCCTCTGTTTTCCGGGCGTTACTCTGCTGCCTGAGCTGTTGCTTTCTTTGCGGCGAGGTATTTTTCTGCCTCAAGGGCGGCCATACATCCCATGCCGGCGGCGGTGACGGCCTGGCGGTAGATGTCGTCGGTGACGTCGCCTGCGGCGAAGACCCCTGGTATGGAGGTGGCGGTGGAATCCGGCGCTGTGATGAGGTAGCCGCCTTGCTTGGTGTCTAACTGGTCTGTGAACAGTTCTGTTGAGGGTGCATGGCCGATGGCGATAAAGACGCCGTCAGCGCTGATGGTGCGCTGTTCTTGTGTTTTGATGTTTTTCACCCGGGCGCCTGTGACTCCCAAGGGGTCTTTGTCGCCCACAATTTCCTCGATCACGGTATCCCATATGGTTTCTATTTTGGGGTTCTTCGACAGGCGCTCGGCTAGGATTTTTTCGCAGCGGAACTCGTCGCGGCGATGAATGACCGTTACTTTGCTTGCGAAATTGGTGAGGAAGAGGGCTTCCTCAACAGCCGTATTGCCACCGCCCACGACGATGACTTCCTTGCCGCGATAGAAAAACCCATCGCAGGTGGCGCAGGCGGATACGCCAAAGCCTTGAAACTTCTCCTCTGAGGCCAACCCCAACCATTTGGCCTGGGCGCCGGTGGAGATGATAAGGGCGTCTGCGGTATAGATGTCGCCACTGTCGCCGACCATGCGGATGGGGGTCGCCTTCAGGTCCACTTCCATGATGATGTCGGAGACAATATTGGTGCCGACGTGGCGGGCCTGGCTTTCCATCTGTTCCATCAGCCAGGGGCCCTGAATTTCCTTAGCGAAGCCGGGATAGTTTTCAACGTCTGTTGTGATGGTGAGCTGGCCGCCGGGCTGGATACCCTGGATGAGGGTTGGCTCCAGCATTGCCCGCGCTGCATAGATTGCTGCTGTGTACCCGGCGGGGCCGGAGCCGATGATGATGACTTTGGAATGGTGGGTGGTCGGCATGTTTTTACTCAATTCGCGGGGTTTCACCAGGCGGTGTGGGGCTGTTCCCGAAGGTAGGGGCGTGCGTGCGGGGAGAATCGGCTCATGAGAGCCCGGGCAGGGGGCTAATATAGGGTCTCCCGCCCGGGGTAAAAAGGGTGAGGAGGGGGCTAAAGCGCTCTAGCGTGTTCGCCCAGATATTTGGCCACGCCGGCGGCATCGGCGACCATGCCCGGATCGCCTTTGTTCCATCCTGCTGGGCAGACTTCACCATGTTCTTCGTGAAACTGGAGAGCGTCGATCAGGCGGAGTGTTTCGTCCACATCGCGACCCAGGGGCAGATCGTTGACCAGTTGATGGCGAATAATGCCCTCTCTGTCGATCAGGAATGTGCCGCGCAGGGCAACGCCGTCACTGGGGATCAGGACGTCATAATCCGTTGCAATCTGCTTGGTCATGTCGGCGACCATGGGGAAGCGAACGGGGCCGAGGCCACCTTCATTCGGATTTGTGTTGCGCCATGCTGCATGAGTGAACTGGCTGTCGACAGAGATGGCAATGAGCTTGGTGTTGCGTTCCTCAAAGGCCGGGACGCGGTTTGAAAAGGCCAGAATTTCGGATGGGCAGACAAATGTGAAATCGAGCGGGTAGAAGAACACCACGCCATAATGCCCTTTCAAGTGTGCGCTCAGATTGAAATCTTCGGTGATATTCCCGTCGGCCATAACGGCGGCGGCGGTGAAATCGGGGGCTGGTTTTCCTACCAGAACACTCATAATTTTCTCCAATTTGGAATTATTCTCATTTTCTTTTTGTTATTTAGAACTATTCCAATTAATTTTCAAGAGATAAAGGAATGATTGTCAGGTTTTTGTGGCATCGCGCATTACCGGTGCGAGTGTACCGTCATACTTCACGATGCGGCCAACGAGAGGCATGGAGAGCTCAATTTGGAAATTGAACTGGCCGGCAGGATCGACAAACTCTCTTGCCGTGCTTTGAGGAAGCAGGACGCGCGGGATCGGGATACCAAGAAGGCGGCCTTTTGAGACGGGAAACTTCAGCTCACCTTCTTTTACGTGCAAGGAAATGGTGAACGATAGGGGTCCAAAACGCTCAATAATCTCGCAGGTTCCTGCAGCGTTTGTGCTTACGGTTGAGGTAAACGGCACCCCGCCAAAGTTACGACACCATTTTTCTGTTTGGTTCCGTTTTTCAAAAACAACCTCCACGGGAGTGGCAACCATGGTGGGAGGAAAATGCATGAGGGTGCAGATCAGCGCAGCAAGCGGTGATGTTCCTCGGGTGACATTTGCCACACCTCGGAACGCACGTCTGCGCAGCACCGAATGGACATCTCGAATTGGCCGGGGCAAATGTGCCCAATCCTCGCCCAGCGTATTTTCAAACAGACTTTTCCGCTCCGTGCACCGCAGATGGGTTGTCGTCTCGATAAGGGTAAGTGCCTCTGCGATTTCCGGCTCGGACAGGAGCTCTGTGCAGGTAACAGCGCCGGCTTCAAAACGACCTTCTGCGATCCTTTGGCACAGCAGGTAGGCGCTTAATACTGGTACAAATGGACCTTCTCCCGAGGCAGCATGAAGCGACCACACTTTCTCAACCAGACTTCCGTCTACACGTTGTCCCCCGACCTCGACCAGCATCCCCCCTTCGTCGGATCCGAACGGTTCCAGCATATCTGCTAAAACCTTTAGAGGGCGTGCGAGCGGGCGTAATGTAGGTATAAGGCGTGCTCGCGGCAAGATGCTTAAGGCCATCAACCCGAATTGCATGAGATTGAGTTCTAAACCTGCGCGAACACAGACATTCTCCGCACCGAACAGGCTTGGAAACAGTTTTACATCCGGCGCTCCAATGAGTGCACTCCAACGGGGAGGGAGCTGTTTTACTTTTTTTGCGTCTATCTGTTTGCGGCGTTGCTGGGACCAGCCGGGCATGTATGTTTCTCTGCCATCTTGCCAGACAGTGGTGGGACGCCCGGCCTGATGCAGGACCGATTGCATTAAAGACAAGCCTCTGGGTGCACGGTTTCCAGGCAGGATTGAAGTCTCAATATACTCTACCCGCGCGATATCCCGGGTCAGCGATTTAACGATCGCAGCGGATATTGCTGGAACAGTGCTGGCACCGGATGTTAGGAGAAGTTCGCCGCGCACGGCGGCATCATGAAACCTGGTGATACCACAGGTAAAATCGGCATCATCGGACAGGTCGATGTAGTGGACACCGGCCTTGAGGCAGGCATCGACCAGTCGGTAGGGATCGTGTTCGCGGGTTGAGAAGGGGCCTGTCACATCAACAAGAATGTCAACATTGATCTCCTGGAGCGTCTCGCTCGTGATGGTCCGTCGGTTTAGTTGAACGGGCGTTCCTGCGAACTTGTCGCAGTGTTTTTGCGCCATCGATAAACGTCTGCCTGCAACAATCACCTGATGGGGGGTGTGTTGAACCAGCAGACGAGACAGTCGTGCACCGAAACTGCCATAGCCGCCGAGAACGAGAATGCGTTTAGGAGAAGATACGATGTTCATGCGGTTTGGTGTGACGCTGTAAATATCGTTTTTCTAAACATTCGGTGTTGCGTCTTTCCGGTTGGTCTAGAATCCGAACATATGGTCGAGACAGAAACTTGTGTCCCCATTGATGAGGCCGTGGAACCCGAACAGGCGGCAGCTCGTGTCGCGGACGATGACATAGCCTGTGTCATTGCCGTCTACACACACAAGCGCGCGCTCTTCACTTGAGAAAACCTCGTGATAACGCCAGAAATGGGAACCGCCGCAATTGATTTTGATGCGGTGTTCGGCTACCGGCTCGCCGTGGGCATTGTGCAGGATCAGATGTGTATCTGAGGTTTTGTGCCACGGGATGGAGGCGGGATAGACCAGATGGCATAGGGTATCTTTGCCACAGTCTCCAAGGCGCAGGAAAAGCCGTGTGGTGAGGCCTGGCGGTTTGCCGATGTAGGACTGCGGCTCGTCTTTGTAGATGGTGGCGGTGTTGTAGATGTGAGCCCCAAAAATGGTTTCTGCGCGGTGCCCGGATGATTTTTGCTCGTACCGGCCCAGTGCGTGCAGCCAGCCGTTGGCATCGCCTCCTTCGCGAAAATCATAGAGGAACTCTACATGGCCGTGGCCGGAGGGAAGTTTGGCTCCTTCCTCTGCAAGCCAGGCATCAATGTCGATGGCGATATGGTCGTGCCGGGGGATGCGGCCCAGATATTTTGAGGCGACGGTTGATCCATCTGCGTCCATCAGTTCAATGCGCAACGGCATTTCGTGCTCTGCGCGTGCCATGGGCGTTGGCAGAACGGTGGAGTTGAACAGGTCGGTCGGCAGCACGGGCAGGGGCATAATGTAGCCCTTGCCCAATATTGTCCCCAGTTTTGCGATTTGCGGGTCGGGCTTCAGGTCCGTGCGTTCCACATTACCGTGGGCCATGCGGCGCTGGCCGGTTTTGGTGCGGATCACTTCATAGCGGGGGCGCACGAAATACCGCCCGGCAACGGTTTCGATCTGATCGGGAAAGGATGCCTGAGGAAGCATTTCCGTGACATTCAGGGTTTTTGTGCCAAAGGGGGGGATTTCCTCCTCGTGCCAGGCAATGTCTTGGGCGCCATCTTGGGCACCGACAATGTTGAACCCGACAGACTTTGGTGGGATCGGCATAGGGTGGGAGTTTTGCACAATGAGAGTGAGGGTTTCTCCATCATCGGCAGCGGGCATGCCTGCGTAATAGTCGGCAGGCCAGGCATTGGCGTCATGGGTGCAGGTAAGACCTTTTCCATTGTCGCCGTAGACGTCCAGGGCATATTTCACCACGTCGTGGCCCGCAATGCGGATGGCGTGAATGAAAAGGGATCCCTGGTAGTCATCCAGTTTGAATTTTTCGCGTACTTCCTGACTGTCAATTGCGTAAGGGCAGCCAGCGGGGGGGAGGTCTTCTTCCCATGAGGCGAGTGTGTCGCCTGCTTCGTCAAACAGGCAGAGCCATAGTTTGGGGTCTTTTGCACCGTGGGTTGCCCAGTAGTTGGCGCTTGCTACCCGCGTATGCAGGCCGTCTGAACCGTCGATGCCCTTGATGTCGCGCAGAAAAGCAAAGTTGGTGGCGAAGTTCATCGGGTCGAGATAGTTTTTCTGGTTGGTGAGCATGTTATCGGGCAAACGCATGTCATCGAGGGTGATGATGGTGGCGTTTTCGGGAAACATATGGGTAATGGCCCCCAGTGTTTTCCCGGCGTCGAAAAGAAGGACCAGAACTGCGTCGGCGGTTCCCTGTGCACATCGGGAGACGGGGCGTGCATCGTGCCCCAGAAAAGACTGGCTTAAATCTTCAAACCGCTGAACGTAGTAGCCTTCCAGTGGAAGGCCTGCGAGGTCGTAGTAGGCGTGAAAGTTTCCGACCGTGCCGGTTGGGTCATAGACGGCGACAGAGCTGAATGCTTTCAGCTTTTCAACAATGGCGCGGCCCTTTGGGGCTGCGAGGGGATGTCCCAGTGCCTTGAAAAGGGACGTGCCACCGGCGTTGTTTCCCGGTCGCCAGCCTTGTGACAGGTCTGCATTTTTGAAGGTTTCGATGTTTAGCGGCATTGAGCTCTCTTGTGCCTGTCGGGTTTGTTGCACCTACCTGTTTAGTAGTGTGTGCGTTGGGCTGCCTTGATCTGGTTCAAGTAGCAGAAAAGGGATTGAGGCGTTTCATTGTTGATGAAAAGCGGTGACGGCGTTGTTCTGACAGGACGACTCGGTGATCTGTCACCCAGTTCATCTGTACGGCGCGGCGCGGGCCTTTGAAGGGTTTGTGGCCATGCCAGGAATGATCGGCGCGGCGGAAGACCAGCAATGTGCCCCCGTAGGGAGGGACTTCATCAGCAAAGTCATCAAGATCGGTCGGGCTTCGCAGGATGCGTAGTTTGCCGCCTTGATGACCCCATTCTTCGACCTTGTTCAGATAAAGCAGAACCGTGATGATTTTGGTTTTGCTGTCCGGGTGGATTTTTCCGTCGCTGTCGCGGCAGTGGCCGCGCACGGTGAACATGGTTGGCCGTCCTGACAGGTCGAGACCGAATTTTTCTTCAATTGCGGCTTCAAAAGCAGGCCCGTTCATTTCTTTCATCAAGGCATCAAAATGCCCATGGATTTCAAGTTCGGAGGGGGGGACTGACCCTGGCGTTGTGACGTTTGGATAGTCGCGGATAACCTGACCGAGGGCTTTGCTTGCGACAAAATTCGGCACGACAAGGTAATCGTAAGGATCGGTTTTCAGCGCGGTGGCGCGCAGTGCGTTCAGATCGATTAAAGTCATGTCACGGGCCTATCAGGTTTTCAGTCTCAGCTCATAGCTCCGGGCGATTGCAGAAGCAATCTCCTGAGTAGCATTTAAGGGAATGTAGGACCAACGTTCAAGCAAGCCGTCAAATTGTCGCGCGATATTGTTAACGTAGAGCGTGTCGATAAAACGGCGAAATTTGGCGGAGCCGCCCTCCAGTTCAATAACGTAGACGGGGCGTCCGGTTGTCGTTGCCTCCCCAACCATATTGTGGCTATCACAGGTCACGATGGTTGCCTCACTCACCCCCAGCATGGCGGGATAGGGGTTTTCGTCTGCGGGTTCGGTGAGCGGATCGTAAATATCGTGGGGAACGCCCTTCAAAATACGGCGCAATACCGCTGTTGTTTCCGCTCCGGTGCGTCTGGAGGTGGTGATAATGAGGCCGATGTTCTCACGCTCTGCGAGGGCGCGCAAATCTCTGGCGATCTCTTCCATTTTCGATGCCGACAGATCATAGACCCTGTTTGCCCCCCCGATCACGACCGCGATTTTCCGCTCTGGCAGGTGCGCATAACGAGACCCAAGGCGGGTGGCCCCGGAAACCAGGCCCTGCCGGGTGATCCGGTTGGGTGCAGTGAGGGTGGTGTGGACGTTTGGGCCGGAGAGTTGATCGTGCTCCGGGGCCCAGACAAGATCGAACTGCGCGGGGTTCACTTTTGGGTCCTGAAAAACCACTGTGAAGGTTTTCCCCCCGGAGAGGCGCCGGATGCTGCGTGCATAGGGAATGGCCTGCCGGCCTCCGGCGATGAGAAGGTCCGGCCAGGGCGGTGCTATCTGGCTATCGGGAGCAGCCGGTCCCCACGGTGCCATCCAACTGTAGGGCGCACCGGGGTTTACCCGCTTAAGGATGGGTTTGAGGGCCAAAGCCTCTGCAACGCCAATGGCCTGCATCTCAAAGCCCGCCAGACCATTGGTCACCACCCAGCAACGGGTCGAGGCAGGGAGGGCAGGAGGCGTGGGATTGGAGGTTTGGGTCATGATCGTGCGTATTTGAGCAATTTTATTACTGAAAAACAGGACAAAAAGGAGTAATAGAACATGTTCTGTGCTCTGTCGCCCCGCATTTGGGGGTGGAGGCATTAAATGCTGGAGTCCTTATGAAGCGCGCAAAGCTTGACGATATCGATCTGCACATTCTCACGGAGCTTCAGGATAACGGGCGCATTACCAATGTGGAGTTGGCCGCGCGCGTCGGGATTTCCCCCCCGCCCTGTCTGCGGCGTGTGCGCGCTCTTGAGAAAGCGGGATTTATCAAAGGTTATCATGCGGAACTTGATGCCCATGGGCTGGGGTTTACGGTTACCGTTTTTGCGATGGTGGGGCTTCATTCTCAGGCTGAGAGTGATCTTCAGGCTTTTGAGAAAATGGTTGGGGACTGGCCACAGGTTCGCGAGTGCCACATGTTGAACGGTGAGATTGATTTCATCCTGAAATGTGTTGCGCAGGATCTAGCGAGCTTTCAGAACTTTCTCACCGAAAAACTGACGTCAGCGCCGAATGTGGCGAGTGTGCGCACTTCGCTCACGATCCGACAGTCAAAACATGCAACGGGAGTGCCGCTTGTCAGGGGCGCGCCCTTGTAGTCGGGCCAACGGTTATTTGTAGACGATCTTGAGCACTTCATAGGACTTGCCGCCGCCGGGCGTGTTGACTTCCACGCTATCGCCGACCTCTTTGCTAATCATGGCACGGGCGATCGGGGAGGAGACAGAGATTTTCCCTTTTGACACGTCTGCTTCGTCTTCTCCAACAATCTGATAGATGCGTTCCTGGTCGGTATCCTCATCGACGAGATTGACTGTTGCACCGAACTTCACCGTGTTGCCGGATAGCTTCGATGGGTCAATCACCTCCGCGCGTGCGAGCTTGTCTTCCAGCTCATGAACGCGGCCTTCATTGTGGCCCTGGGCTTCCTTCGCGGCATGATACTCAGCATTTTCGGAAAGGTCGCCATGGGCGCGCGCTTCAGCGATCGCCTGAATAATACGCGGGCGTTCCTCATTCTTCCGTCTTTTTAGCTCAGCTTCCAGAACCTTGTGGCCGCCGGAGGTCATAGGCACTTTTTCCATATTACAGACAGTCTTTCTTTTTCGTGGGCCTCACCCCAATCTCAAAGGAGCGTGCCTTATCTTCTGACAGCGTTGATGCGTTCGTCAATTAGGAATTACGCATATTATTCTGCGGCTGTGCCGGTCTGGTAAAATTGAAGAGGGACAACTTCCAACCGGTCCGAGCGAACAGCCTCAATGCCTTCTACGGCGGCAATGGCGCCGGCGACGGTGGTATAATAGGGCACCTTGTTCATCAGAGCGGTTTGGCGAATCGATTTCGAGTCTTCCAGAGCCTGCGCTCCTTCGGTTGTATTGAACACCAGATCCACGTCGCCGTTTTTCAAGGCATCGACAATGTGCGGTCGTCCCTCAAGCACTTTATTGATCGTGGTCACGGCGAGACCGGCGTCCTCCAGCACGCGGGCGGTGCCCCGGGTGGCGACCAGGTTGAACCCCATCTCAATAAGTTTGGCAGCGGGTTTTTCAATCCGGGCTTTGTCACCTTCTTTCACAGAGATAAAGACAGTTCCTTCGGTGGGGACAGTTGTGCCGCTGCCGATCTGGCTTTTGGCAAATGCTGCACCAAAACTCCTGTCCAGGCCAATAACTTCGCCGGTGGAGCGCATTTCCGGCCCCAATACGGTATCCACGCCGGGGAAACGGGCAAAGGGGAAGACGGCTTCCTTGACCGCGATATGATCGAACTTGTCTGTCTTCAGGTTGAAAGAGGCCAGGCTTTCGCCGGCCATGATGCGGGCAGCGATTTTTGCGATGGGTTTGCCCACGACTTTGGCCACGAAGGGCACGGTGCGGGAGGCGCGCGGATTTACTTCCAGCACATAGATTACACCATTTTGTACTGCGAACTGCACGTTCATGAGCCCGACTACGTTCAGCCCCAGAGCCATTTCTCTGGTCTGGCGTTCAATTTCAGCCAATGTGTCGGCGGGCAGCGAATAAGGTGGAAGCGAGCAGGCACTGTCACCGGAATGCACCCCGGCTTCCTCAATATGTTCCATGATGCCACAGATGAATACGTCTTTGCCGTCGCACAGGGCGTCGACATCAACCTCAATGGCATCCTTCAGATACCAGTCGATAAGCACAGGGCTGTCGCCCGATACAATGACGGCTTGGTTGATGTAGCGCTCAAGGTGGGCGGTATCACGCACGATCTCCATGCCACGGCCCCCCAGCACATAGGAGGGACGAATGACGACGGGATAGCCGATGCGCTCGGCAATCGTTTTTGCCTCATCCGCCGTGCGTGCGACCCCGTTGGGGGGCTGCTTCAGTTTCAGTCTGTCCAGCAGGTTCTTGAAGCGGTCCCGGTCTTCCGCCAGATCAATGGCATCAGGCGAGGTGCCTAAAATGGGGATGTTGGCGCGTGCCAGATCATTGGCGAGTTTGAGCGGGGTCTGGCCGCCAAACTGAACGATAACACCCAACAGCTCTCCCTTTTCCTGTTCGAGTTTGAGAACGGCCAGCACGTCTTCTGTGGTCAGCGGCTCAAAATACAGCCGGTCTGATGTGTCGGGGTCGGTGGAAACCGTCTCCGGATTGCAATTTATCATGATGCTTTCAATGCCGATTTCCGCAAGCGCGAAGGCGGCGTGACAGCAGCAATAGTCGAACTCAATGCCCTGACCGATCCGGTTCGGTCCCCCCCCCAGGATGACGGCCTTTTTGGCGCCGGAAACATCGGCCTCGCAAGTTGCGTTGCCTGCAAAATCCGCCTCGTAGGTGGAATACATGTAGGGTGTTTCGGACTTGAATTCTGCGGCGCAGGTATCGATGCGCTTGAAGACCGGTTTGACACCGAGGGCAAGACGGTTTGAGCGCACTGTGGCTTCGTCTGATTTGCCAAGTTCAGCCAGACGTACATCGGAAAAGCCCAGCGCCTTGAGATCACGCAGATCGTGCGCATTGTCAGGCAGACCGTTTTTCTCAACCGTTTTTTCCGCATCCACGATGGCTTGTAGCTGTTCCAGAAACCAGGGGTCATAGGAACTGGAAGCATGGATCTGGTCGTGATCCATACCCATCCGCATGGCCTGGGCAATTTCCAGAATGCGACCTGGTGTCGGTGTGCCGAGCACTTTGCGAATGGCGTTTTTGTCGTCGCCTTCTCCCAGACCTTCGATGGTCACCGGGTCCAGACCATTGAGGCCTGTCTCCAAGGAGCGCAGCGCTTTTTGCAGGCTTTCGGCGAAGGTGCGCCCGATGGCCATGGTTTCGCCTACGGATTTCATGGCGGTAGAAAGGATGGGCTCTGCGCCGGGAAATTTCTCAAACGTAAAGCGTGGAATTTTGGTGACGACATAATCAATGGTGGGCTCAAAGGCTGCCGGTGTGACGCCGGTAATGTCGTTCATCAACTCATCAAGTGTGTAACCTACGGCGAGGCGGGCTGCGACCTTGGCGATCGGGAAGCCGGTTGCCTTGGAGGCGAGGGCAGACGAGCGTGAGACGCGTGGGTTCATCTCGATGACAATAAGACGCCCGTCTTCAGGGTTTACTGCGAACTGTACATTGGAACCACCGGTTTCCACGCCGATTTCGCGCAGCACCGCGATGCTGGCATTGCGCATGACCTGATACTCTTTGTCGGTCAGCGTGAGGGCCGGGGCAACGGTGATGCTGTCGCCGGTATGAATGCCCATGGGGTCCACGTTTTCAATGGAGCAAATGATGATGCAATTGTCCGCTGTGTCGCGGACCACTTCCATCTCATATTCTTTCCAGCCGAGCAGGCTTTCGTCCACCAGCACCTGGGCGGAGGGAGATGCATCGAGCCCGGTGCGGATAATGTGCTCGTATTCTTCACGGTTGTAGGCGACGCCGCCGCCGGTGCCGCCCAGGGTGTAGGCAGGGCGGATGATGGCGGGCAGGCCGATATCATCCAGCACCTGCATTGCCTCAGCCACCCCGGCAGCGCGGTCATAGCCGATGGTTTTTCCCGCATCGTCTTTAATCGCCGGGGCTTGGATGATGGCAGCGCGGGGGTTTTCCAGGCCGATGCGGTCCATGGCTTCACGGAAAAGCTTGCGGTCTTCGGCCATTTCAATGGCTTTTTGATTGGCCCCGATCAATTCTACGCCGAACTTCTCCAGGGTGCCGTCGTCGGCCAGCGCCAGCGATGTGTTGAGCGCGGTCTGTCCCCCCATGGTGGGGAGCAGGGCGTCGGGGCGCTCTTTTTCGATAATTTTGGCGACAATTTCGGGCGTGATCGGCTCGACGTAGGTGGCGTCGGCGAGGTCCGGGTCGGTCATGATGGTGGCAGGGTTCGAGTTCACCAGAATGATCCGATAGCCCTCGGCCTTCAGGGCCTTGCAGGCCTGGGTGCCGGAATAATCAAACTCGCAGGCCTGGCCAATAACAATGGGGCCTGCGCCGATGATAAGGATCGATTTGATGTCAGTACGTTTTGGCATATTCCTGAGGACCTAAAGAAGACTTGATAAGGAATTGAAAAATGTCAGCTGCTTTTGCGCCGATCACGCCAGATGTTATCTTATCTGTGAGCCATTTAATGGGCTGAAGAAGAACGGACTTAATGCTGGCGACAGTGACGATGGGTGATGCTTCCACCAATCTTTGTGCAGCTTCCAATTGACCCCGCAATAGGAAAATTTCTTCCGGCGATATATTGCCAACAAGGTCGGATGACGCGAGCTCTTGAACAAGTTCGTTGATACTGCACCAGTTTTTTGCGCCGAGTACGTCCAATGTAAGGTGAGTTTTTCTTCTCGTAATTGTCTGTTCTAAGAGGCTGGATACTTCAAATAGGCTAGCATCTTCATAGCCCTCCCCCCTTGAGGGGGAGGTGAGATTGTGCCGTGCGACAGCTTTGCGACGCCTCCCCGGGGGGAGGTGAAGGGAGGTGCAGCTCTGCTTGTGGTTATTGCTCAACCTTGAGTTCATCCTGGATGCGTTGGAGGACGCCTTCGATATTTTCCAAGACGTCATTGTTCCAGAAGCGGATGACGCGATAGCCGCGGCTCTCAAGCCATTCTGTTCTCTTCGCATCTTTGGCCGCGGTTGCGGGCTCACCATGCTGCCCACCATCAAGTTCGACGATGAGCTTTTGTGCGAGACAGAGGAAATCGACGGTGAATTCGCCGAGCGGGTGCTGGCGACGAAATTTGTGTCCGAGCGCAGACCTGCGGATCTCATGCCAGAGCCGAAGTTCGGCATCTGTGAGGTTTTCTCGAAGCTGTCTGACGTGTTCACTGACCATGGGGCAAGGGTAGCACTGTTCATCTCACTTTTTTGCCTCCGTGATGAAATTCACGAAGCGATCAAAAAGATAATGGCTATCCTGGGGGCCGGGGCTGGCTTCGGGATGGTACTGAACAGAAAAGACGGGTTTTCCCTTCAGGCGCAGGCCGCAATTGGTGCCATCAAACAAGGAGACATGGGTTTCCTCCACCGTGTCCGGCAGGCTTTTGCGGGTGACGGTGAAGCCGTGGTTCATGCTGGTGATTTCGACTTTGCTGGTCGTGTGATCTTTCACCGGATGGTTGGCTCCGTGATGACCCTGGTGCATTTTTTCGGTTTTTGCGCCAAGCGCCAGGGCTAACATCTGGTGGCCCAGGCAGATGCCGAACATTGGCTTGCCGCTGGCTATCAGCTTTTTGATTTCGGGCACGGCGTAGGCACCTGTTGCGGCCGGGTCGCCGGGGCCATTGGACAGGAACACGCCGTCTGGGTTGAGGGCCAGCACGTCTTGCGCCGAGGTAGATGCTGGCACGACGGTTACTTTGCAGCCAGCGCTTACCAGGCAGCGCAGGATGTTGCGCTTGATGCCAAAATCCAGGGCTACTACGTGGTGAGCGGTCTGAGGAGCTTGGGTGAACCCCTCGCCCCACGCCCAGCGTGCTTCATCCCATGTGTAGGTCTGACGGGTGGTGACTTCCTTGGCGAGGTCAGCCCCTTCAAGGCCGGGGAAATCCTGGGCTGCTTTTAGCAGGGCCGCCCTGTCGAACTTGCCGTCGGGGGCATGGACGATTGTGGCGTCCATCATGCCCTGCTCCCTGATGCGAATGGTTAGGGCGCGTGTATCAAGGCCGGAAATGGCGATAATGCCGTGTGCCTTCAGCCAGGCATCGAAATGCTGGGTGGAGCGATAGTTGGAGGGGTTTGTAATGTTGGCGCGCAGTACAGCGCCGCGTACACCGGTGGTGGCGCCAAGGTTTGAGGTCTCGATATCCTCCTCATTGGCCCCGACATTGCCGATGTGAGGGAAAGTGAAGGTGATGATCTGACCTGCATAAGACGGGTCTGTCAGAATTTCCTGATAGCCGGTGATGGAGGTGTTGAAACAAACCTCCCCTTGCGCTTCTCCAAGAGCTCCAAGTCCGCTTCCCTCAAGTATCGTGCCGTCCTTCAAGACCAAAAGGGCTGTCGGATTGCGGGCACTCATGGGGACGCTCCTGATTTGGATGTAGTTGCCGGGAGGGCATCAGAAAATGGCTTTATTCAGCGAAATTTTTCGGAAGCTAGGGGAAGGTGGCGGCTACGTCAAGCGAGTCGCAGATGAAATTTTTCCTTAAAAAACAATGAGTTATATTGGTCTTGCGAATTGCAACCAGACGGTGTCTGGGGTAACGTGGTTGTTTCCGCTTGATGTTGCGAATAGAGGTCGGAGTGGGTATAGGCTTCAGGTGAAGGCAAGCGTCCGGTCAGATAAGTGTGACAGGTTGCCGGCTCCTGAATTGATCCATCAACAGACCCCGAACCGCTAGTGAGGCACGAAACAGATGCGCGATCAAATCGCCGCTGCAATGAAACAGGCTCTTAAAGCGCAGGAAAAGCGCCGACTGGGTACAATCCGACTTATGCAGGCTGCCATCAAGGACCGGGACATTGCGGGCCGGACCAATGGTGCGGATGCTGGTGTTTCCGATGATGAGATACTGAGCATTCTTGCCAAGATGATTAAGCAGCGGGAAGAATCAGCCGTGATGTATGAGGGCGCGGGGCGTGTTGAGCTGGCGACCCAGGAGCGAGACGAAATTGTCGTGATCCGCGAGTTTCTGCCGGCGCAGCTCTCGGAAGACGAAGTGGTTGCTGCCTGTGACGAGGTGGTGACGGCTTTGGGGGCTGAAAGCCTGAAAGATATGGGCCGGGTGATGGCCGAGCTGAAAAAGCGCTATGCGGGTCAGATGGATTTTGGCAAAGCCGGTGCTGCGGTGAAGAAGAAGCTCGGCGCCTAGTCTAGTCCGTCAGTCCTCCTGCCTGCATACGGTCTGGGGACTACCTATCAGCACTTTAGCTCTCGGGCTTTTGGTGGGTGGTCGGGCAGATGGCGATGACGTTGCTCGCTTTGGTGCCGCCTGACAACCAGATCAGCTACAATGGGACTTGGTGCATGGACATGGAGCCCTGATGAGCTTTCCTAAATCTTTTCTTGATGAGTTGAAGAACCGTATTCGCGTGTCGGATGTGGTGGGGCGGCGTGTGAAGCTCACGCGGCGAGGCCGGGAGTTTGTCGGCCTGTCGCCTTTCAACAATGAAAAGACGCCGAGTTTTACTGTGAATGATGACAAGCAGTTCTACCATTGCTTTTCCTCCGGTGAACATGGGGATGCGATAAAATTTCTGGAGAAGACGGAGAATTTGAGCTTTCTTGAAGCTGTTGAACGGCTGGCTGGAGAAGCGGGCATGGACATGCCCCAGCGGGACCCGCGCGAGCGGGAGCGTGAGGAGAAGCGGACCGACCTCATTGATGTGATGGCTGCGGCGCAGGACTATTTTCGCGAAAGTCTTGCCCGTGGCAAAGGCGCAGAAGCGCGGGCCTATCTTGCGCGGCGCGGCCTCAACGAGGCAACCATAGAGAACTTTGGTATTGGCTTTGCGCCTGATGACCGGTCGGGCCTCAAAGGCTACATGCTCGGACGCGGGTTTAAGGTGGGGCAGCTTATCGACGGGGGGCTGTTGATCGCAGGCGAAGAGATCCGCGAGCCTTACGACCGGTTTCGTAATCGGGTGATGTTTCCGATTGCAGATCCGAGGTCGCGCGTGATTGCCTTTGGGGGGCGGGCGCTCGACCCAAATGCCAAAGCAAAATACATGAATTCTCCGGAGACCGCGCTTTTTCACAAAGGCCGTCTGCTCTACAATCTGGCGCGTGCGCGCAAGCCTGCCTATGACGTGGGCACTGTCATTGTGGTCGAGGGGTACATGGATGTGGTGGCGCTGGGCCAAGCCGGGATTGCCCATGCTGTGGCCCCTCTCGGGACCGCGTTGACAGAGGACCAGATCGGCCTTTTGTGGCGTTTGGCACCCGACCCTATTCTTTGTTTTGATGGGGATAAAGCGGGCCTGCGGGCCGCGTACCGGGCGGTGGAGCGGGTGCTGCCCCTGTTGAAGCC
>CAZNLO010000044.1:0-4396 GCA_964573935.1 uncultured Parvibaculum sp.
TTCAACAACGCCACCCCCTCACGCCTCATGCTATCCCCCTCGCAGCCCGCCGCCCGCGCTCCCCAGGCCGGGCCGGCGGGGCACGCGGGGCAGGCGGGCTCTGCCGTAACGGCCGGGTCGGGGGGGGCTGGCTTTGGCCCGGACCCGGCAAGTGCTGCTGATTTGTCGCTCCGGCTTCAGGCAGCGGAAGATAATCTGCGGGTACTGAACGGGCGGGTGGAAGAGCTGAACCATACGCTGGTACAGACGCAAAGCCGATTACGTCAATTTTCGGAAGATGTGGAGTTCCGGTTCCAGGAGCTGGGAAATGTCGGAGGACCGTCTCTGGCGGCGCGCGGTGCGGACAGTGCTGCATCAGAGCCTACGAACGCTGCCGCAGCAACGGTGGGTACCCTTGGTACGGTGCCTCTTTTAGCTCTGGAGGTGCCTGATGAGGGCCTGGACCAGGATGGTCTGGCGGCAGTGGCGCCCTCTCAACCCCGGACGGATGCTTACCCTCCCGTGGGCGGGTTTGCTCAAGAGGCAGGCCCGGAAGATGCCTATGAGGCGGCCATTAATCAGTTGAAGCGGGGGCAGTTCGACATTGCAGAAGCGGAGTTTGCAAACTTCCTGCAACGCTATCCAACTCATAATCTGGCGGGGAACGCTCAGTACTGGCTGGGGGAGACCTTCTATGTTCGGGGGGCTTACCGGAAGGCGGCGGAGGCTTTTCTTGCGGGCTATACAACTTATGTGGCGTCCAGCAAGGCACCGGACAGTCTGTTGAAGCTGGGCATGACCCTGGCGGCGCTTGGCCAGCGTGAGCAGGCCTGTGCCACGCTGAATGAACTTACCCGGCGCTTTCCCTCCGCTTCGCAGGCGGTGACGCAGAGGGCGCAGCTTGAACGCGGCCGTGCCAGTTGCTGAGCGGACGGCCTGTCGGATGATGACCGCCCGGTCTCTCACCGTTCCTGAGTTTGATCGGATGTTGCGTCCTCTCTCGCCCGGGCCGCGTTTGGCGGTTGCGGTGTCGGGGGGGGCTGACTCAGTGGCGCTGATGGTGCTGCTGGCGCAATGGCGGGACTGGAGGACGGCGAAGGGCCGTCCGGCGCCCTCTCTTACGGTGCTTAGCGTTGACCATGGATTGAGGGCCGAGGCGGCCGGGGAAGTGCGCGCCGTCAAGCGCTGGGCCGATGCGCTCTGCCTGCCACACAAGATATTTGTCTGGGAGGGAGAAAAACCGCGCGCCAACCTTCAGGCGGAGGCCCGCAAAGCACGCTATGAGCTGTTGAGCGATTGGTGTTGCAAAGGTGCTGAGCCTGCGGACCTGTTGACGGCGCACCATCTGGACGATCAGGCTGAAACTTTTCTTCTGCGGTTGCAGCGCGGTAGTGGTGTTGACGGGCTCAGCGCCATGGCGCCGATAAGCCGCCGCTCGGGCATTCGGCTTCTGCGGCCCTTGCTGGAAGTGCCTCGGGATCGCCTGCGGGCAACACTCGAAAAAGCAGGGCAGGCGTGGATTGAAGATCCCAGTAACGAAGATGCGCGGTTTTTGCGGGTGCAGGTGCGCGGCGCCCTGCCGGTGCTTGAGGCGCTGGGCCTCGGCCGTGACCGGCTGGTCGCGACCGCGCGGGGAATGGCGCGGGCACGGGTGGCGCTGGAAGGTGCGGTGGATGTGCTGGAGCGGGACGCTGTCATGTGGAGTTCGTTCGGGTTCGGGCAGGTGGAGCTGCCGGCCTTTCAAGACAGTCCGGATGAAATTGCGTTGCGGCTTCTGGCGCGGCTTCTCAGGAAAGCGGGAGGGAGCGAATATGCCCCCCGGCTGGCGGGGCTTGAAGGGTTGCTGGAGGTTGTGCGTGCGGGCGAACTGGGGCGTGGCCGCACATTGGGGGGGGTGAAGCTCACGGGGCGGGTGGGCCGGTTTCTCGCTGTTCGCGAACCGGCCGGTATTGCCCCGGCGGGATATGTGTTGCAGAGGGGCAAGAGATTGCTTTGGGACGGACGGTTTGACGTGCGGCTCAAAGGTCGCCTGAAGGGATACCCGGGAACAGCGCAGGTGCGCGCGCTTGGTAAACCGGGGGTTCAATTGTTGCGGTGGGACGGTGTGGCATTGCCGACGGGGGTTCCCAAGCTGGCGCTTGAAACACTTCCAGGTCTGTGGGAGGGCGACCGGCTCCTTGCGCAGCCGCATTTGGGGTTTTCGGCTGAGGGCGCGCCGGGGTTTAGGGCTGAGTTTTGTTGTTTGAGCGAACCGGGATCGGCTGTGGCGACACCCATGCGGTAACGCGGTTTTTACCTGGGCACCTTACGATCTGCATATAAGGATGGGAAAAGTGCGTGGAAGCGGTCAGTTCGCCTCATTTTGGGACAAAAAGGGAAAAATAAGCTGACCTGTATGTACTCCCGTCTGGTAATAGTTTGGCTGCGTCCCCATCTTTTCTATAGACTTGAGAACCAATTCAAATAGCCGGTCGATCGCAAACGCGTTTTGCTGACCGTGGCTGACGAAGACAGGAAAAAGAGAGCCTTGTCCAATTTTAAGAATTTCGCACTCTGGGCTGTTGTTGCGCTGCTGCTGGTTGCGCTGTTTAACCTCTTTCAGAGCCCTGCTGAGCGTACACCGTCGAGCGAGATCAGCTTTTCCGAACTGCTTGCGGAAGTTGATGCAGGAAACGTGAAGGATGTGACGATCTCCGGCGATACGCTGAGTGGGCATTTCACAGACACGCGTTCTTTTGTGACTTACAAGCCTGATGATCCGACACTTGTGGAGCGGCTCTATAATCGCGGGGTTGAGATTAATGCCAAGCCTGCGGATGATGGCTCTCCGTCTTTGATCGGCATTCTGGTTTCCTGGTTCCCGATGCTGCTTTTGATCGGGGTATGGATTTTCTTCATGCGCCAGATGCAGGGCGGTGGCGGCAAGGCGATGGGCTTTGGCAAATCAAAAGCCAAGCTTTTGACCGAGCGCCATGGCCGGGTGACTTTTGACGATGTTGCCGGTATTGATGAAGCTAAAGATGATCTGGAAGAGATTGTTGAGTTTCTGCGCGATCCCTCAAAATTCCAGCGACTTGGCGGGCATCTGCCCAAGGGTGTGCTGCTTGTGGGGCCTCCGGGCACGGGTAAGACACTGCTGGCGCGCGCTATTGCGGGCGAGGCTAATGTGCCGTTTTTCACCATCTCCGGGTCTGACTTTGTGGAGATGTTTGTGGGCGTGGGTGCGAGCCGGGTGCGCGATATGTTTGAGCAGGGCAAAAAGAATGCGCCCTGCATTATCTTCATCGACGAAATTGATGCGGTCGGTCGCCATCGTGGTGCCGGACTTGGCGGGGGCAATGATGAGCGCGAACAGACCCTGAACCAGTTGCTGGTCGAGATGGATGGGTTTGAAGCCAATGAAAGCATCATTCTTATTGCTGCGACCAACCGCCCTGACGTGCTGGACCCGGCGCTGTTGCGTCCTGGCCGGTTTGACCGTCAGGTTGTTGTGTCCAATCCTGATATTATCGGGCGCGAAAAAATCCTGAAGGTTCACATCAAGAAAGTGCCTTTGGCCCCCAATGTCGTCCTACGCACACTCGCACGTGGTACGCCCGGGTTCTCCGGGGCGGATCTGGCCAATCTTGTGAACGAGGCGGCGCTGCTGGCGGCGCGGCGCGGGCGTCGGCTTGTCACGATGGCAGAGTTTGAAGACGCCAAGGACAAAGTGATGATGGGCGCGGAACGTCGCTCCATGGTGATGTCGGAAGAAGAAAAGAAACTGACGGCCTATCATGAAGGCGGCCATGCACTGGTGGCACTTCATATGGAAGCCTCCGACCCGATCCACAAGGCAACGATTATTCCACGCGGGCGAGCACTGGGTATGGTAATGCGTCTGCCAGAACGCGACCAGCTTTCCATGACGCGGAAGAAGATGAATGCTGACCTTGCGGTTGCGATGGGTGGCCGTGTGGCGGAGGAAATTATTTTTGGCTATGACATGGTGACGTCGGGTGCGTCGTCGGATATTTCCATGGCGACCAAAATGGCACGCGCGATGGTGACGCAATGGGGCATGAGCGACAAGCTGGGACCGCTTGCCTATCAGGAAAACGAAGAAGAGGTTTTTCTTGGTCATTCGGTTGCGCGACACCAGACCATATCTGAAGACACGATGCGCAAGATTGATGAAGAAGTGAAACGCATCGTGAACGACGGCTACGAGAAGGCCCGCCAACTGTTAACGGACCATCTTGATGAGCTCCATGCGATTGCAAACGGGTTGCTTGAGTATGAAACGCTTTCAGGTGATGAAATCAAGGGTCTGATACGCGGTGAAGCCCCGGTTCGCGAAAGCGGTGACGCTGATGAGCAGGCAGGCCCCAGCTCCTCCGTGCCCTCCAGCGGAACGGCTACAGGCGGCCAAAAGGGT